>DATJHT010000029.1:0-20170 GCA_035493765.1 Terriglobales bacterium | reverse complement strand
ATGGACGTGGGCTTGAACACGCAGAACCTGATGGCGCTCCTCATGGTGATTGCGCTCTCGATCATCAGTGTATTCGGGGTAAAGATGGGCGCGATTATCCAAAACGTGTTCACCTTTGCCAAAGTGTCGGCACTTTTGGGCCTGGTGCTCTTTGGTCTTGCGATGGGACGCAACGCAGTTGCCGTGGCGGCGAACTTCGGCGCCAACTTCTGGCACAATGCCGGGCTGGGCGCGCTACATCCGGTGCAGGTGGGAGTGGGCGGACCGATTGTGCTGGTGGGAACGCTGACAATTTTAGCGGTGGCGCAGGTAGGGTCGTTGTTTTCGGCCGATGCGTGGAACAATGTGACGTTCACTGCGGGCGAAGTCATCAATCCCAAGAAGAACCTGCCACTTTCGCTGGCTATTGGTACGGCGGCGGTGATCGCGTTATACATCGGGTGCAACATTGTTTATCTGAACGTGCTACCGCTGGCGGGCTCGCCTGATGGAACGACGGTCCTTGCCCGCGGGATTCAGCATGCGACCGAAGATCGAGTGGCCACAGCGGCTTTATCCCAGATGTTTGGCAACCTCGGCGGATACCTGATGGCGGTAGCCATCATTATTTCGAGCGTCGGATGCAATAACGGGCTGATTCTGTCAGGGGCACGCGTCTATTACGCGATGGCGAAGGATGGCCTGTTCTTCCGCGGAGCAGGCAATCTGCATCCCAAATACAGGACGCCCGCGGTTTCACTAATCGTGCAGATGGCATGGATCTGCATACTGTGCGTCTCAGGAAGCTACGGCCAGTTGCTCGACTACGTGGTTTTTGCGGTGCTGGTTTTCTACATCCTGACGATTGCGGGATTGTTTGTGCTGCGTTTTAAGCGACCCAATGTGGAGCGGCCCTACAAGGCTATCGGATATCCGGCTCTGCCGGCGATTTACATTGCGATGGCGATATTCATTGATGTCGTGCTGTTGCGCTACAAGCCGCAGTTTACCTGGCCGGGCTTGATCATCGTGCTACTTGGGATTCCGGTGTATTATTTGTGGCGCTCGCGGCGCGTTTCGGCCGAATCGCCCGTGGCTTAAGGAGAATATGGGAAACCTGTTCGCGAAAAAACCGCTCGACAAGCTGATGTCCGAAGCGCAAGAGACGGGAGAGCACAGTCTGCGTCGTGCCCTCGGACCCTTGAATCTGGTCACGCTCGGAATTGGCGCGATCATTGGCGCAGGCATTTTCGTGATTACCGGACAAGCGGCGGCGCAATTTGCCGGACCAGCGATCATTTTGTCGTTCGTGCTGGCCGGAATTGCCTGCGCGTTTGCGGGTCTTTGCTACTCGGAGTTCGCCTCGATGATTCCAATTGCCGGCAGCGCATACACCTATTCGTATGCGACCCTTGGCGAGTTGGTGGCATGGATTATCGGATGGGACCTGATTCTTGAATATGCATTTGGTGCAGCGACAGTAGCCGTTGGCTGGAGCGGCCACTTGCGTGCTTTTTTTCACGACATTGGGTGGAACCTTCCGGCGATGCCCACCTCCGACTTCGTAATGTTCGGGATGCCGATACACCTGAAGTATGACTACGTCGGTTTTCTGGTCATCTTGGTGATCACGACGATTCTGGTGATTGGGATTAAAGAGTCGGCGAATTTCACGACCGCGATTGTGATTCTGAAAGTAGCCGTCGTTTGTATGTTCATTGCGCTGGCGGTCGCATTTTTGGCTTCGCATGCGTGGAAGCCGAATTACTGGCATCCATTTATCCCGCCGAATACCGGGACTCGCGGGGAGTTTGGATGGTCGGGAATTTTGCGAGGCGCCGGGGTCGTTTTTTTCGCTTACATCGGGTTCGATGCAGTTTCAACCGCTGCTCAGGAAGCGAGAAATCCCAAGAAGGATATGCCAATAGGCATTCTGGTTTCTCTGGTGGTTTGTACGATTCTGTATATCGTGGTCTCCGGCCTGCTGACCCACCTGGTACCCTACACGCAACTCAACGTACCGGACCCGGTCGTGATTGGAATGCGCGCGACGGGGCATCCGTGGGCGACTTTTTTGGTGGAGTTAGGGGCGCTGGCGGGCCTGGCGACAGTCATGCTGGTGATGTTACTGGGACAGTCACGAGTGTTCTACTCCATGTCGCGGGATGGACTGCTGTGGTCCTGGGCCAGCAAAATTCATCCGCATTTTCGAACGCCTTATGTCAGTTCGATCGTAGTGGGTTTTTTTGTGGCTATCCTCGCTACTTTGATTCCGTTGAACGTTCTTGATGAGATGACCAGTGTGGGCACACTGCTAGCCTTCGTTTTAGTGAGTGCGGGTGTAATAGTAATGCGCCGGACTCATCCCGAAGTGCCACGTCCGTTCAAAACGCCAATGGTTCCTCTGGTTCCAATTCTTTCGATTCTTTTCTCGGGACTGCTGATCGTTTCGCTTTCCTATTGGACGCAGCTGCGGCTCTTGGTTTGGTTAGTGATCGGCCTAGCGATTTACTTCACCTACGGACGAAAACACAGCCGAGTCCAGCAGATGAAAGCGGCTGTGAATTCGAAGTCGACGCCGACCATGGCGGACTGAGCCGGAACCCGCGAACTCTGCGCGAGCTAATCGAGAGCCCCGCCTGTCAATGCGAAAGCCAAGACTCCGCTGAATGATTTCTTGACATGTGCATCACATGAAAACATCCTATTAACATGTCCAAGATGATTCAGCTCCGTAATGTGCCCGACGCCGTAAGCTAATAACGGAGATGCGTTTGTGAAGATTGTCACAGCCGCCGAGATGCGAGAGATCGATCGCGTGACGAGCGAGCGGTTCGGTGTGCCTACGCTCACGCTTATGGAGAATGCAGGGTCGGCGGTGGCGGAGTTTGCCTTGGAGTCGTATCCGTTCGCGAAAAGCTTCGACGTTATTTGCGGAAAGGGAAATAACGGAGGCGATGGTTTTGTCGCAGCCCGGAGGTTGAGCGAGGCGAACAGGGCGGTGCGTGTGCTGCTGCTCGGCGATCCGAAGGAGTTAAAGGGGGACGCGGCGGACAATTTCAATAGGCTGTCGTCTTTCCACGCTTCGAAGACCGCGGAGAGTGGGGCACCCTCAGCATTGGAAATCTATCAAGGATTGGGATCGACCGAGTCGGAATCGCTATTCGAGTGCGATGTTGTGATCGATGCGATTCTGGGCACGGGTTTCCGGCCTCCGGTGAGCGGAGTGTATGCGGAAGCAATTGCCAAGATTAATGTGACAGACAAGCCGGTGATCGCGGTGGATATTCCTTCCGGCGCAGACGCCGACGTGATGGGCGAACAGACCGAAGCAGTTGCGAGGGCCGATGCAATCGTAACATTTACCGCACCGCGACCGGCGCACGTGTTTGGAAGCCTGACGAACGGGCCGACCATCATCGCGGCGATTGGATCGCCGGAGGAGGCGATCCAGTCATCGTTGAAACTGAGTCTGATTACGCCGAAAGACATTGCGCATGTGTTCGCCCCGCGGCCGCGGGATTCGAACAAAGGCATGTATGGGCACGTGCTGGTGATTGGCGGATCGCTAGGTAAAGCGGGTGCGGCGGCGATGGCAGGATTTTCGGCGCTGCGGGCGGGCGCAGGATTAGTTACGGTTGCGACTGCAAAATCGGTGCTGGGGACGGTGGCGGGATTCCATCCGGAGTTGATGACCGAACCACTGGAAGAAACGGCTGCGGGAACGATTGCCTTAGGAGCGCAGACCGCTATCGAGGAGTTGGTGGAGAAAAAAACTGTGCTGGCGATTGGGCCAGGGATATCGAGAAATCAGGAAACGGCTGAGGTTGTGCGACGAATTGTGCTGCAAGCGGAAACAGCTGTTGTTCTGGATGCGGACGGGTTAAATGCGTTCGAGGGAAAAGCGGGAGATCTTAAGCGCAAAGATCGCAGGGACAAGGCCGGGGAGGCTGAGAAGAGCCACAGGCGGACGCTGGTTTTGACGCCGCATCCCGGAGAAATGTCGCGGTTGACGGGAATGAGCATTGCGGCCATACAGCGTGACCGGGTGAATGTGGCTAGAGACTTTGCAACGAAGCACGACGTGATTCTGGTGTTGAAGGGAGATCGTACGATTGTTGCGGGGCCGGATGGAGAGGCATGGGTGAATCCTACTGGCAATCCGGGGATGGCGACCGGCGGGACCGGCGACATCTTGACTGGTATTGTGGCTGGCCTAATCGCGCAATTTCCCGGGCGGCCGTTAGAGGCGGTTTCGGCGGCGGTGTATTTGCACGGATTGGCGGGAGATGTCGCATGCCAGGGTATCGGCGAGCAATCGTTGGTGGCGACCGATCTCATTAAGGCTCTGCCGGAGGCGATCCGGCGGGTACAGGCAGGAGCAGCAGAAAAGTGGGTAAAAACAGGGCCTTTGTGCACCAAAGGACAATGAACCCCGGCAGTGGGCTTCGGTAATCTCGCAAGGCTGGTTGGTCGATGCCATAGTGATGGCGGCATGACACATTATCCGCAGACCAACGCCATCCATCGTGCTACGCGTATTCAACTGGCAACCACACAAGCCCTGGTCAAACTGAGTGATGGCAACCGCGCTAAGGCGCGGCTGCAGACGGTTTCGGTGACCGGCGGAATGTTGCATTTGCCAAAAGCCCTGGCTGAAGGGGATTTTGTAGAGGTGGCGTTTCAGACGAAGTCGGGAAATGTCCACGGCATGGCAGAGATGCTGAATCCGGTGTGGTCAAAGAAGGGAAGCGTGTTGCAACCGTTTCGATTTGTGGCGCTGGGGGATGACGATCATCGCGCCTTGAACATGACGATCGAGCGGGAAGGCGACAGAAGTTTTGAAGGACTGCGATCGGCGGATTGGAAGAAGTAGGCAAGCCCGGTGAGGCGATTTGGGCTCTGTGGCCTCAGGCTTTAGGCTTCAGGACGATTGTTCGGTCGTAGCTAAAACAGCGAAGCACGTCCGGCTATACTGCATTTGATACAGCCACAGCCGGATGACACGCGAATTCACCACAAAATCTGCTGAAGAGACGATTGCGCTGGGGCGGGAGCTTGCGTCGTTGCTCGCGCCGCCGAAGATTGTTCTCCTGCGGGGGAATCTGGGCGCCGGCAAGACCACGATTGTAAAGGGAATTGCGCAGGGATTTAAAGCGGCCGAGGAAGAGGACGTCACCAGCCCGACGTTTACGCTCATTCATGAATATCGTGGGCCGAAGGCGACGCTGTATCACATTGACTTGTATCGGATAGATACGCAGCGGGAACTGGAAACGCTGGGGCTCGATGACATGATGACACCCGATAGCGTGCTGCTGATCGAGTGGGGGGAGAAGTTTGCTAGGTTTGAGGAAGAGCGGGATGTGGAGATTGCGATCGATAGAGTGGCGGAGAATGAGCGGCGAATTGTTGTGACGAAGAAGTCAGAAATGGGAAGGCAGCGGTGAAATAAATGCAGAAGTTAGAAGTCTGAACGGGGAATTGCTCACGCATTCTGCTTTCTAAGTTCTGCGTTGCTTTTCAGAATCCCATCACGTTGTAGCCGCAATCCACGTAAATTGTTTCGCCGGTTATGCCGGAGCTGGCGTCCGAGGCCAGGAACACCCCGGTTGAACCGACTTCGTTTACATCCACGTTGCGCTTGAGCGGGGCGCGTTCGGCGTGGGCCTTGAGCATCTCCCCCAAACCCGAGATGCCGCGCGCAGCAAGGGTTTTGATAGGGCCGGCCGAAATGGCGTTAACGCGAATTTTCTTTGGGCCAAGATCGCTGGCGAGATAGCGCACGGTACACTCAAGCGCGGCTTTGGCCACGGCCATTACGTTGTAGTGCGGCACTACTTTCTCAGCACCGTAGTAGGTCATGGTCATGATGCTGCCGCCGTCTTCCATCAGCGGGGCGGCTGCCCGGGAAACAGCAATCAGCGAATACACACTCACGTCGTGGGCGATGCGAAAGCCTTCGCGCGTGGTGTTGATGAATTCTCCCCTGAGTTCCTCGGCAGGAGCAAAAGCGACACTGTGCACCAGGACGTGCAGTTTGCCGTAACGATTTTTCAGTTGGTCGAAAACGCGGGCAATGTCTTCGTCTCTGGAGACGTCGCACATGAAGGCTTCGGCGCCGGGAAGTGACAGAATAAGGTCTTTGGCTTCCTGTTCGAGCCTCTCGTTCTGGTAAGTGATCGCGAGCTTAGCGCCTGCGGCATGAAGGCCCTGCGCAATGGACCAGGCGATGCTGCGCTTGTTGGCGACTCCGAAGACGACGGCCACTCGGCCCTCGAGGCTGAACGACATTCAATCCCTCCTTCGACCGGAAAGGATATCAGAGATGTTCGGGTGAGTTTCGACTTGCCTCGAGGGGGTTTGGGATTTTCTTTTCAGTCGCCACAGAATGACAAGGGCCGAGCCAACCTTCCCTCCTGACATTCTTCAGCAGACAGGCCGGCTTTTGCTGGACTTGAATGGGCGACCGCACCCATTGACACCTGCCCTTACCGGCGACCCTGTCTCTTACTCTGATAAGGCTACAGTGTGCTCTTTCATGAGTTCTTCAAAACGGGCATCTTTGCGGAGGTTGGCGAATTCGGGATCGGTATAGACGTTTTTCACGCTTTTGTAGCCGTCCTCAATCGCCTTGCGCAAATACTGCAAAGAATGCTCGGGGTCGTTGATTTTAGCGTAGAGCCTAGCCAAGACGTAGTCGTAGTGGGCGCGGTCTTCGGGGGAGGCCATTTGCGCTGTGATACCGGTGCGGGAACTGTGCTCGAAGATGGAAGGATCAAGCTCAAGTGCCCTGGCATAGGAGCGGCTGGCATCTTCGAATTTCTTTTTAGCGAAGTAAGCAGCGCCCAAATTTGAGTAAAACGAAGCCATGTCCGGGGCGATTTCCATCGCCTTTTTATATTGCTTAATGGCAGCGCGGTATTTGCGGCGTTCGTACTGGACTACTCCAAGGTTGTTGTACGCGTCCGAGAACCGGTGGTCTTTCTTGATGGCTTCCTCGAAACTTCTGCCGGCATCGCGATAGCGCTGAAGCATGAGTTGCGAAATCCCAATTTTGTTATAGAGCGCAGCGTCATCGGGCGCCTTCTTTTGCGCGACCTGGTAGTAGTCGATGGCGTCGAGATAAGCCTTGCGTGCGCGAAGTTCGTCGCCGGTTCTTTCTAATTCTTTGACCGAGGCATCCTGCGACGGTGGCTGAATCTGCCGCATGGGCGGCGCGATCTGGATCTGATCGAGTTCGGAAAATTGAGCAAAGGCGAGCGGCGAGAACGTAACCGCTACGATGGGAAGCAATCGAAGAAAAGATGCCGGACGGGACATGGTCCTGGCCTCCTGAGGATACCCATCAATTATGACACCGCAGTCAACCGGAAAGTTCCCGTGGGGTCGGGCTGGGAGGCCTGCCTCCACATTCTGATCCGTAGCTTAATGGGAAGGAGGATCGGGGTTAGGGGGTGGTGGCTTTGGCGTGGACTGCTTCTCGTCCTTGAAGATACCGGCGATTTTGCCGAAAAGGCCCTTCTTCTTTTGCCCGGCCTGTTGGTTTTCGGCTTGTTGGCCGTTGCCGGGGGGTTGAACCTGCTCGTTTCCGAGGCCGAAGATACGCGAGAGGACTCCCTTGACGCCGGTATTCTGATCGCAGGTGTTGGTCGGTTCGGTTCCAACGATGAAGGCTGAACTGTAGGTCTGCGGACACGAGGGCGTTGCGAGCAGGTTAGTCAGCTTATCGAGTTGAACGTCAACCACGCCGGAGGGCTGGGTAAACGGCTTCATGTCCGAGTATTGCGGGACGAGGGCGGCCTTCTTCATGAACTCGGTCCAGATAGGAGCGGCGGTTTGCGCCCCACTCAGGTGGAGATCACTGTAGTCGTCGAAACCGACCCAGACGACGCAGAGCAGGTTACTGGTGTATCCGGCAAACCAGCCGTCGTGCGAGCTGCCGGTTTTGCCGGCGGCGGGCTGTTGGAATCCGCGAACACGCACGGCGGAGTAGCCGAGACCATTGTTGATGACACCTTCCATCATGTCAGTCATGACGTAAGCGACGCGGGGATCGAGCACCTGGCGATTATCGGATGAAAAATTGGAAACGGGATCTCCGGACGCCGTACGCACGGACTTGACCATGATCGGGGAGATGCGGATGCCATTATTGGCGAAGACGGTATATGCGCCCGCCATGTCGAGCGGTGTGGCGTCGTAAGAACCCAGAGCCATGGCTGGAGTCGGCTTTACTGAAGTGATACCGGCATTTTTCGCGAGGTCTGCGACCTTGTCATAACCAACTTCCTCAGCAAGTTTAACGGTTGCGTTGTTGAGCGACATGGCGAGAGCGTAACGGGCGGTCACGTCCCCGTGATATTCCTCTTTGTAATTGCGGGGCTCGTAAATCTGGTCGCCGTAAGCGAAGGTGCTGGGCTCATCGGGAACGATGGATGCGGGCGTCAAAACTTGCGTACTGCCATCGAGCGCTGTGTTCATGGCTGCGGCATAAACAAAAGGCTTAAAGATGGATCCGGTTGGGCGCTTGGCGACGGCATGGTCCAACTGGCTCCAGGCATAGTTGCGGCCGCCGACGAGCGCGAGCACCTCTCCGGTGTGGGGATCCAGAGCGACCAGCGCGACCTGGGCCTGAGGCCCTGGCTCAACGTGAGTCTCATATTTGCCTTTGCCGATCCTGACGCGCTTGGTGCGGCGCTTGGTGACCTGCTCATCTACCAGCTTGATTCCAGCTTCGACCGCCTGCGCTGCGGCGCGCTGCAGTTCGGGGTTAAGTGTGGTGTAGATGCGGTATGCCTGTTCGTTGATTTCACGCTCCGGTATCTTGCTGATGACGGTGTCGCGAACCAGATCGACGAAGTAGGGAGCATCGCTGGCTTCAACGTTCGGCGGGGCCAGCTTCAGCGGAGTGGCCTTGGCCTTATCGGCCTGTTCCCTGGTGATGGCGTGGGTTTCCACCATGCTGTCGAGCACGACATTGCGGCGGTCAGTTGCGCGCTCGGGATGGCGGTAGGGGGAAAGATAACTTGGCCCCTGGATAATACCCGCGAGCAGAGCAGCTTCAGGCAGAGTCACGTCTTTGAGATCTTTATTGAAATAGGTGCGAGAGGCTTCGGCCAGTCCGCTGATGGCGAATGAGCCGCGCTGGCCAAGTGGCACCCAATTGGCATAGAACTCGAAGATTTGCTGCTTGGTAAATTTCTGTTCAAGTTCGGTGGCGATGAGCATCTCCGTGAGCTTGCGCTTGATCGTTTTCTGCGGAGTCAGAAAGAAGCCGCGAGCGAGCTGCATGGTGATGGTTGAGCCGCCCTGCTCATGCCGCTGGCGGGTAACATCGATCCAGGCAGCTTCCGCGAAACGGGCAAAATTCACGCCATTATGTTCGAAGAAGCGACGATCTTCGATGGCAAGAACCGCGCTCACCATGATTCCAGGAATTTCGTTGTAATGGACCACCTGGCGTTTGGAGCGCTGGTCGCCTTCGAATAGCGAAGTGATCATCTCCGGCTCAAGCTCATAGGCATCGAGTTGGCCGCCCGAGCTTCCGCTGATGCTGTCAATTTTTCCCTGATGAACGTGAATGGTGGCGGACTCCGGGCTATGATACGAACCCTGGCCGGGTTGGATCTCCAGAGAACTGCCGGACAACTGATAATTGCCCATGGCTGACTCTCCGGACTTGTCAGAGTAGCCGGCGTGACGGAGGGCAGCCGCGAGCTCCTTCAGCTCGACTTTTTCTCCAACCGCAACAGTCTGGGGCTGGGCGTAAATTTTGGCGGCGTTGGCAAAAACCGGGCCCTTGAAGCGAGTCTCGATGATGCGATCGTACTTGACGTAGAAGTAAGAGAAGAAGGAAACAAAGGCGAGCGCTAAAATCGCAAAAGCGCCCAGCGCGAAACGAAGGACGGGGTCGCCAAAGCCCCGGCGCGACCCGTTCGGGGTTTTGCCACGCGGAATTCTGAGTTTAATAGCCACAGTGTTTTGGCAGGCGGTATTTGATGCCCGAGATTACCCCTCAGCTTTCAAACGACCTTATGTTACTGCCTGGTGAGATGAGGCGGCGCGAAAAATCGTTTCCAGAACATGCTCCCGCAAGCGAGAGCTTGTCATTATTTTAAACGATTCAAGCCAGCCGACGCGATTGATGCGTCTGAGTCCCTTAGAAAACGCCCTTGTTTTCGGTCGATGCGTCAAAATGAAGATCGAGAGGATATCCAGGTAGATCCACGTGAACCACGTAGGGAGCGCGAACCACGATGGTGCCGTTGAATTGCAAACCGGATCGCTGAACCACGATTTCATCTTCGGAGAGAGGAATGTCGTATTCCTGTGCCTTCTTGAAAATGGCTTTTCGGATTTCGCCTTCGTTCTTCTGGCTGTAGCTGTCGCGGGTGGCTTCGTCTTTCACCGCATCCGTAAACTCATAGTTATTGAAGTAAGGCGGGGCTAGTTTGGCCGCGATATAAAACGCGGCGGCAATGATGAAAAGTCCGAAAAACATTCTCATGGTGCCCATAACGCTCCAGTTAGTTATCGACGAAAAATTGCAAAACGGGAGGCTTACGGCAAGCAGGCGCCGCAAGTTACCGGGGCTGCGCCAGAGGCAAAAATTGCCGAAAGTGCTCCGTTATTGCGCCGATGCTAACATCCTGACTTTGGCGAGTCGAGCGTTGAACGACCTCTGCCATACCTTCGGTAACCTTCTTGCCGATGTTGACGCGGAAGGGTATGCCCACCAGGTCAGCGTCCTTGAACTTAACCCCTGGCCGTTCGTCGCGGTCGTCTAGTAACACGTCGTAACCTGCTGATTCCAATCGCGAGGCGATATCTTCGGCAGTGGACTTGAGGGTAGCGTCGCCGACGTTAGTGGGGGTAACCACAATTTGGAAGGGAGCGATCGCAGCAGGCAGCCAGAAACCGTTTTCGTCGTTACTCTGCTCGATGGCCGCGGTGAGTATGCGTTCAATTCCGATGCCGTAGCAGCCCATGACTGGCATGACTTCTTTGCCGTTACGGTCAAGTACACGTGCGCCCATGGATTCGGAGTACTTATTGCCTAACTTGAAAATGTGTCCGATTTCGACGGCCATGTCCATGCGGAGAGGTGCGCCGCAGGTCGGGCAGGGCTCACCCGACGCCACGGTGCGAAGGTCGGCGTAAGCCGTGGGCTGAAAGTCTTTGCCGGGAGTGATGTTCTTGACGTGGTAATCCTCTTTGTTCGCGCCCGCAATCAGGTTAGTGCGGCCCTCAAGAGCTTTATCGAGCAGAAGAATTGGCCTGGCAACGTCATCAAGGTTCTTCGACCAATCGATGCCAAGCGGGCCGAGAAATCCGGCAGGAGAATGGAATAGCTGTTGAATTTCTTCTTCCTGCATGGGACGAGTTGGCTTTCCCGCCAGAGCGGTGGAAAGCTTGGCTTCATTGAGTTGATGGTCTCCGCGTACGAGTACCACGACCGGCCGGGCGGACGATTTGCCGGATCTCGGATCCGTTGAGTCGATCATCAGCGCCAGAGTCTTAATTTTGTTCTTGGGAGACACGCCCAGATAGCGGGCGACTTCGTCGATCGTCTTTTGGCCCGGTGTGTGGACTTGGAGCGGCTTGCCATCGCCTTCAGGCGCGAGGTCCTGAACTGGTTCCAGCGTCGAACTTGCCTTTTCCAGATTCGCCGCATATTTGCAATTGGCGCAGCTTACGACCTGATCTTCACCGGCGGGGGTGTAGACCATGAATTCTTCGGACTGGGAACCGCCCATGGCGCCGGAGTGGGCATCGATGATCAGGTAGTTGAGGCCACAACGATCGAAGATGCGGCGATAAGTCTCGCGGTGCTTCTGGTAAGAGACATCGAGGCCGGCGGCGTCAATGTCGAAGGAGTACGAGTCTTTCATCATGAATTGCCGGACACGCAAGAGACCGGATTTGGGGCGGGGCTCGTCGCGAAATTTGGATTGGATCTGGTACCAGATCTGAGGAAGCTGCTTGTAGCTGCGTAGCTCTTTGCGCGCGATCTCGGTCACGTTCTCTTCGTGGGTCATGGCGAGACACAAGTCGGCGCCTTTGCGGTCTTTTAGTCGGAAAAGATTGTCGCCCATTACCGACCAGCGGCCGCTGACTTCCCACAGTTCGCGCGGATGGAGGGCAGGCAAGTAAAACTCCTGGCCGATGCGGTCCATTTCCTGGCGAACGATGGCCATAATTTTGTTGAACGAACGTTGCCCGAGGAAAAGGTAGGAGTAGATTCCAGCGGAAAGCTGGCGGACATATCCAGCGCGGACAAGGAATTTGTGGCTGGCGACTTCGGCGTCAGCCGGGGCCTCGCGGAGAGTGGGGATGAAAAGATTAGACCAGCGGTGCATGCTTCTTCTTTCAAATGAAATGGGAATAGGTATTGTAGCAGCGCAGAATAAACGGTTGAGCGATCGCGATACTTAACGTTGCCAAAGAAGCAGGTTCCTCGGAAATTAATTTCCTCGAAATGACATGAGATTTAATATTCACGTCCTCCGTAGTCTTGCCAGGCCCACGCCCGCGCAAATCAGAAGTGATCCCGCGATGCGGTTGGTGAGCTTTTCAAAACGCGGATTGCGGGCGGTGGCGAGGGCGCGGCCGGCGAGTTGGCCGTAGATGAAGAGAATGAAGAATTCGACGACGATAGAACTGACGCCTAAGATCAGAATTTGAAAGGCGACGTTATGGTGGGCGTCGATGAATTGCGGCAAGATGGCGGTGAAAAAAAGAATTGCTTTGGGATTGGCGGCTTGCAGCAGGAATCCGTCGCGGAGAATTCGAAATCCTGAGCGAGAGTCAGTTTTCTCTTCGGGCAGAGACAGAACAGAATTTTTACCTAAGAAACTCGAAACCCCGAGATAAATGAGATAGGCGGCGCCGATCCACTTGATCAGGAAAAATAATTTGTAAGAAGCGACAATGACGGCGCCCAGGCTGGTTGCCGACAAGATGAAGTACATGGCGTTGGCGGTGAGAATTCCCCAGCTTGCCCAAACAGATTTTCCTGGGCCGCAACGAATGGCCCGTGAGAGAACGTATAACACCGCTGGTCCTGGGCTGACGCTCAGGACAGCTTCGGTGATCACGAATAAGAGCCAGAGTTGCCAGGTCATAGAATCAGAGAATCAGCCGTCAGCCTTCAGTCGTCAGCGGTCAGTAACATTCGTTAGCGCAGCATCTTGTGACTTGACGGCAAGGAAACGCAAGCGAACGTAATCGGCCGTCCAGTTGTTCTTGTAGTCACAGAGCGCGAGACGAAGCTTATCAGTGACTGCATCAAGAAAGGCGGAGCGCTGGTCCGCGGAGAGAGCCTTGGTGAAGGGGATGGCGAATGTCTCCAGCCAGCCACGCATGCCGGTGGGCAGCGGAGTGGGACGCGGAATCAGTTCGATGTATTCGACCTGAAAGCCTGCGCGCTCAAGACGCTCGCGATATTCATCAGCGGTAGGGAAGTACCACGGGTTGAAAGAAGACGGACTTGCAATTCCAAACTGATCGAGAGTTGCGCAAAGCGCGATGGTAATTGCCGCAACGTTGCCAAAGCCGCCCATTTCTGCCACGAATCTGCCGCCGGTCTTCAGCGCGCGGTGGACACTTTTGATGACGGCGTCGGGATCTCGTTTCATCCAGTGAAGTGCGGCGTTGGAAAATACGGCGTCGAACTCGGCGTCAAAATTCAGCGAACATGCATCGGCGACATGCGCGTTCAGACCACGGCTTTTCGAGGCGGCGACCATGTCGGGCGATGCATCCACGCCGAAAACGTTGGCGCCGGCGGCAACCAATTTCTCCGTAAGGGCGCCATCACCGCAGCCGAGATCGAGAATGCGCTCTCCGGGTTCAGGGCTCAGCAGATCAAGCACCGGCTGGCCAAGGTCGGAAACGAAGCGGGCGTTCTGGGCGTAGCGAGACGAGTTCCATTCCTGGGCGGGTGCGTGCTGGTGCATGTCTCTATGTTAGAGCAGGCTGCTGCCACTATAGATGCTATAAAGAATGCTTCCTTTCCATGGCTAGCAGCCTGACAACCGTGGTTGTGACCGAAGGCCTGATCAAGCAGTTCGGCCGGTTCGCGGCGTTACGCGCGATCAGCGAAACGTTTGCCGCCGGCAAATTGTATGTGATCGTGGGCGACAATGGCGCGGGCAAGACCACACTGCTGCGGACCATCGCGGGATTGGCTTCGCCCACACGCGGGACTGTTTCCGTCCTGGGCGCGACGGAGGTCAGGCAAGTACGCGCGCAGATCGGATACATGGCGCATCCGTCGTTGCTTTACGACGAGATGACGGGGTTGGAGAATCTGCGATATTTTGCCGGCCTGTATGGAGTCAGCGGCGAGGACCGATGTCGCAACGCGATTAAGACGGTGAAACTGGATCCTGATCTCGACCGTCCTGTCGGGCAATATTCACAGGGCATGCGGCAGCGGATGTCACTGGCCCGCGCATTGCTGAATGATCCCAGTCTGCTTTTGCTTGACGAGCCGTTCTCGAACGTTGATGCGCGCTCCGCGAAAGAAATGGCGGCACTTCTGGCGCAATTGCGCGACCAGAGCAAAACGATCTTTGTGGTCACGCACCAGCCGGCTCTGCTTGAAGGGGCAGCGGATGAATTTGTTGCAATGGAGATGGGTAAAGTCGTGAGCCGGACTTCCATTTTGCAGGCGGCGCAATGAGTTTTCTCACCGTCGCGAGCGCCACGCTGAAGAAGGACGTTCGCCTGGAATGGCGATCGAAAGACGCGATTAACGCCATGCTGTTTTTTTCGTTGCTGGTGGTGGTGATCTTCAGTTTCGCGTTCGATCCAACTGCGGAAGAATCGCGGAGGATTGCCGGCGGGCTGGTGTGGGTAGCATTTCTGTTCGCCGCCGTGGTGGCACTGAACCAGACGTGGGCGCGCGAACTGCGCAATCAGGTGCTTGATGCCTATCGCGTCTCCCCGGCCCCAGCGAACCCCTTATTTCTAGCCAAGGCCGTCGGCAATTTCATTTTCGTGGTGGTGCTGGAAGCGCTGATGACGCCACTGTTCATTATGTTTTACAAACTGCGAGCGCTTGGTCCCGGCTGGGAGTTGGTTCCGATTGCATTGCTCGGAACCTGGGCGCTGGTGGTGAATGGCACCTTCTTCGCGGCCATCTCGATTCGCACCCGGGCTCGCGAGATCATGCTGCCGCTGTTGCTGTTTCCGCTTTCTATTCCAGCGTTACTCGCAATGGTGAATGCGACGACTTCCATTCTCACAGGAGAAGAGTCGGCGCGGTTTTGGATCGCGTTGCTGGTAGCGTATGATGTCGTGTTTACGACGGCATGTTTATTGCTGTTTGAGACTGTTTTGGAAGCGGAATGAAGCGTGGCTTCTCCATCCTCGCGATAATCACAGCGCTGCTGTTGAGCTTTGCGCTTTACGAAGCGCTGGTTGCGGCTCCAACCGAGCGCACGATGGGAGATGTGCAGCGCATCTTTTATTACCACGTTCCGTCAGCATGGACGGCGCTGTTGCTGTTCCTCATTAATTTCGTCTCATCGATTGTCTATCTCATTCGGAAAAGCGCCAAGGCGGACATCCTTGCTTTGGTGAGCGCAGAAGTTGGGGTGGTGTTCTGCACGGTCGTGCTCGTAACCGGGCCCATATGGGCCAAGCCGGTGTGGGGAATCTGGTGGGACCCGGCAGACATCCGACTGAATTCGACGCTGGCTTTGTGGCTGATCTACATCAGTTATCTGATCCTTCGTAAGTTTTCAACCAGCAGCAAAACAGCTTCGATTGCCGCGGCCTGGGCTGTTTTTGGCGCGCTCGATGTGCCATTCGTATTTTTTTCTATATGGTTCTTCCGGACGCAGCATCCTTCGCCGGTTATCGCGCAAGGCGGATCGCTCGATCCAGCGATGGGCCGGGTGCTGCTCATCAACTGGGCAGCTTTTCTCTGTTTGGCATGGCTCGTCTGCTGGACCCGCTATCGCCTGGAAGTTCTGAAGCGCGAAGTGGAAGAAGCGCAAGCGCTGGAATCTTTGCATGAGGTTTCGCGATGAAGTCTCTGTACTACCTTTACGCCGCCTACATCGTGACCTGGGCGATCCACGGAGCCTATCTTTGGATACTGGCGCGGAAGTCGGCGAAGATCCGGAGAGAGATGGAGAAGGTGAAGCGAGTGGCAAGTGGCTAGTGGACGGAACTATTGCAGGGGACATTGATGTGCAATCCGCTACCTAGCGAACTGCCAACTGGGTTCCAGGCTCGCCGATCCACGCGCGCCGTCAGCCGGTTGAAGAAATTCGTATTCCTCGATCATGGCGGCGACGCCCGCCCGTTCGCCTGAATCCTGAGCTTCCACACGTAGTACACGCGCGATGAAGCGGACGCGCAGGGGGTCGGACAACGTGACCTGAGGGGGAAAGCTCATGGTGACTTCGACCCGAGCGCCTGGAGTCATGCGGCGATCGATGTAAAAGAAAATGCCGCGGGCACTGACGTTTCCGGTTTCCACCGGGAACTCCGAAGGAATACCGGAGACCCGCACAGAAGCCGGCAGCTTCATAGCGAAACGCCGCATAGTGCGGCGGTCATGTCCGTGGTTGAAAACCGGTCCTTGTTGCAAGAACATTCTGTTCGCAGAGGCGCAACCGCGGCGCCCTCCAAAACGACAGCCCGGGAAACGGTTCTAGTGCCAGACTTGCTGAATACGTTTGCAATTGCAAGCATTAACACCGGAGGGGATAGCGTCGGTTAACGCCCCCTCCGGTGTGAGGGGAGGGGCAAAAAGCGCCGGGGGAGGGCAAGCCTTGCTGAGCATTCAGCGTTCCAACTCGGAACTGGTCGTGAAACTGAGATATCTACGGATAACTCGAGTGCGGCACTGGGTGTAAGGGAATACATATTGCGGCGAAGCTGCAACCGATTGCAGGGAGAGACGGTGCGGCCTAGGCACTTCTTTCGTGGATCGGCATCTCTGAACGAATTGGCGTGCATCAGACTCTAAGAACCCCGGACTGCTGAAGGCAGGAAACTTGACACCTTATTCTCCAGATGTTTAAGTAATTACTTACTTTAGCGACAGGTTGCGGGTGCACGGGCCGGCATTTTGCCAGCCCTGCAACGCCCGTGCCCCAGGGCAAGCTGCGAGTGTGCTTCAGGCTTCTCTCTCTTATATTCTCCAGGAAACGGGTTCTCCAGGAAACGGGAACGCGGAGGGTTCTTAATGGTTAATCGTGGTGGGGTGGGAGCGTTTGTGGCAAGCCGCGCCGCAATCGTGGTGGTAATAGCGACCCTCGGCGGTTTCTTTCTCCTCAAGCACGATATTTCAAGTCTGTCGCATAGTGGGGCTGCGGGCGTCGCGACATCCCGGGCCAATGCGGCCCTCATGGGGCTTCCGCTGAGCTTTGAGCCCAACCGGGGGCAGACTGATCCGCAGGTCAAATTTCTGGCGCGGGGAAGCGGATATGGGCTGTATCTGACGTCGGGCGAGGCGGTTTTGGCTTTTCCAGGGCCCAAGAAGAAAAACGGTGTTTCGTCGGTCTCTGCGGTGAGCATGCAGTTTGCCGGAGCCAATCGTGATGCCGCCATCGCCGCATCGCAGGCGCTTCCCGGGCACACGAATTATCTGTTAGGAAACGACCCTTCTCGCTGGCGCCGGAACATACCGCAGTTTGCGCGGGTGCAATACCGCAATCTTTATCCGGGAGTTGATCTGGATTTCTACGGCAAGCAAGGACGATTGGAATACGATTTTGAGGTTAGCCCCGAGGCTGATCCAGCCGAAATCAAGCTTCAATTTGAAGGAACGCGCGCTATGCAGATTGCCGCCAACGGTGATCTGGTTCTTGCGCTGGATGGCCGAGAGCTGCGCTTTCAGGCTCCACATGTTTATCAGAGATCGGAATCAGGAGAACAGACCGTAGCCGGCAAGTTCGTGTTGCGTGCTGGAAACCAGATTGGATTTGAAGTCGGTGCTTACGACCGCAGCCGGGCGTTGGTAATCGATCCTGTGCTGACGTTTTCGACTCTGTTCGGTGGCTCGGGGGCGGAGAGCTGTACTGCGCTTACCGGAGCCCAGTTTGTGGCGCACTGTCCGGCAATTGCGGTGGACTCCGCGAATCGGATTTACATTGCCGGAGCGACTTCAACCGCGGCAGGTTTCCCAACTCCGGCTGGGCCGGCCGGGACGGTGGGGCCGGGCGGTGGCGGGGCCGACGTTTTTGTTGCACGCATCAGCAATTCCGGATCATCCCTTGCGCTCGACTACCTGACATTTGTCGGGGGAGGCGGAGTTGACTACCCGGTAGGCGTCGCCGTGGATAGCGGATTCAACGTGTACCTGGCAGGAAACACTACCTCGAGCGACTTTCCGACGACGACCGCCGGATTTCAAACCTCCCCGGCGGCCGGCGGGAACCATGCATTTGTAACCGAGTTGGATTCCTCGGCTTCGGGCGCGAATTATTCCACGTACTTGTCGGGGAACGGGGTGGATACAGCGAGCGACATGGCGCTGGACAATCAGGGGCGCATTTACGTCATTGGAACAACCACTTTGGCCTCGGGAACCGGGAATACGTTTCCGACAACGGCTGGCGCACTGCAGGCGACGGCGCTGGCATCGAGCCAATTCTTTTTCAGCAAGCTGAATCCGACACTGAGCGGCACGAACAGTTTGCTCTATTCGACTTTCATCGGAGGCAGTACTCCTTCGAGTGGCGTCGTGATGGGTGGTGGTATCGCGGTTGACGCGAATTTGAATGTATATCTCGCGGGTGGCACCAACTTCACCGACATGCCGATCGTGAATGCATTCCAGGGAACGAACCTGGGCGGTCTTGATGTATGGGCGGCGAAGCTGACGCCGCCAGCTAACAATACCCAGCAGTACACGCCTCTATATGAAACATATTTTGGCGGCACCGGAGATGAAGTGGCGTATGGCGTTGCCGCCGATGCGACCAATACTAGCCTGTACGTGACCGGTTCGACCACGACCGCCGGAATTTCATCTCCAGTGAGCACTGTCCCGCTGCAGGGAACTTATGGCGGAGGCATGGATGCGTTCGTGGCCAAGTTCGGAGTTCCCACGACCAGCGGCACTACTCAGGGATCGGTTCCACTTAGCTATTTCACATATCTTGGTGGGAGCGCCCAGGATGTTGGTCTTGCGATAGTGGCCGACTCTAACCAGAACGCCCGGGTTGCAGGATTTACAGCATCGGGGTCGTTGCCGAATCCGAACCCGCTGTTCCAGAGTCCTGGCGGCGGACTGGATGCTTTCTTTGCGCGGATTGTGACCACGGCTACGACCGCCACGACGACCAATACCAGCGCGACCAGCATTCTGGGTGGATCGGGAACCGATCGCGGAACCAGCACGGCGGTGGACGCCGCTTTGTCCAGCTATGTCGCGGGCGAAGCGGCATCGGGAAATTTCCCCGTGGCTACCGATCCAAGCCTGCCGGCAGTGGCTCCGTTGCAGTCGAGCCTTTCCGGCGCAAGTGACGCCTTCGTGAGCAAGATCGGGCCAAATACGAATGGGCTCAGCTTTGTGTGCTCGGGGATGGGTTGCCCAAGCCCCGTGCCTGCAAATCCGGCAGTTAATCCAACTCCGGTTGGGGTCGGCAGTTCGGTCACATTTACCTATTCGATTTATAACTTCAGCGATCCAGTGACCGGGGCGGTATTCAGCGCGAACATTGGCTTGCCGGCGAACTCTTCCATTACAACAGCAACCGCCAGTGCGGGCACGTGTTCTATCACCGGGGGCACGGCAGCACTCTGCAATCTGGGGACGGTGAATTCGTCGAGCACGACTACCAGCGGAAGCACGACAACCACGGCAGTTGCCGCTACGGTGACGATTACAGTTCTGGCCACACCGCCGGCTTCAACCGGGACGACGCCGACGAAGCCTCCTTCGATCGGGAATAGCGGAACACTTACGGTGGCGGGAACGAATTTCCAGAAGACGACGTCGGGAACGGCGTCAGTGAACGATTTCGGCATCCAGGTTACGCCCAATACACAGACCGTGAATGCCGGTAGTCAGGGTTCGTATGTGTTGACGGTGACACCGACGGGGCCTTTCCCTGAATCTGTCTCGCTGGCTTGCGGGTCAGGACTGCCGTCGCAGGCGACGTGCAGCTTTTCTGCCGCTAATCCGATTGCGAATCTTAATAACGGTCCGCAGAGCAGAACG
>DATJHT010000028.1:0-8836 GCA_035493765.1 Terriglobales bacterium | reverse complement strand
CTTGGGTGAATGCGTTTGAGTGAAACGGAATCGGGCTGTTATAATCGCCCTGTTTCGCACGCACTCTGCATTTCAACGGCCCGCAGTCGAATTCTCCAATCTGTGGCATGTTTGGCGATGCGGGCGTTTCCGGCACACAAGCCGTTCCTCACAGCATGGCCAGGTAGCTCAGGTGGTAGAGCGCAGCCCTGAAAAGGCTGGCGTCGGCGGTTCAACTCCGTCCCTGGCCACCATCATTTCAATGCGAGGATTCAAATGGCTGCCAAGAGGTGCTATTCGGTCGACTCCGACAAGAGAATCATAGAAGTAAGCTGCCGCCCGGCGCCTGGTGAGCCATCAAGCTCGAAGTGATCTGCGCCAACGAGTATGTTATTTGCCCTCATCAACCTGCAAATTGTTCGTCACCGAGAACACGTTGGGAACGCTCTTGGCTTGCGTTCCGGCAATTTGCTTGTCCATCTGCGTTGCCACCGCGCCTTCTAACGTCACGTGACCGCCGCTCACGATAATGTGAATAGGTGGCACTGCTCGCACGCTGTAAAGAGCGAGGCTACTGTTTCCATATATCGCTCTATATGTTGCCATCCTAATCTGGTCGTCCATGGGAGAGACTGGCAGTACCTGGATCTGGTTGTTCACGTGCTCCACGCCCTCGATTCGTTTGACTACGTTTTCTGCGTCAGATTTGAGGCTGGGACGCGTGACTTGCCCGAGCAGCGTCACGCTTCCGTCATCCGCGACTCGGTAACTGAGGTTGTCAAATACGCCGTAATAGGGCAGAAGAAGCAGCTCGTGCCGAACTTCTCTGTTGATGCGTTCGATTCCAGCTTGGCTCAGCGGCCGTGGAGACTGTTGCTGGGCTGGAACTGCGCTTTGGGCCGCTAAGGCGGTCGGGATAAACAAAGCGGTGATCACGAAATTCAGCAGCTCTCGCATCATTGCACTCCTCCATTGCTCCGTAGGATGTAATGATGTGAAAAATGCATTCCGAGTAAATCAGTACGAAAATGTATTTTGCTTGGAATCACGACCTGACACGGCCATTCGCACAATTTAGAGTCCTTGGTAAGCGAGTGCCGGGTTTGCGCCCGAAATCTATGGCCGCTCATTCCTCCGGGCCGCATCAAAGGAGCCGGTTCTGAGGTAACTATGAAGGTAGGACTTATAGCGCCGCCATTCATTCCAGTTCCCCCGGTTGATTACGGAGGAACCGAGCTTTTCGTGGCTCATTTGGCGACGGCTCTGCAGGAAGCAGGAGTTCAGGTTGTAGTGTATGCGAACGGGGAATCTACCGTTCCCGTAGAGCGCCGGTCAGTCTACGAAAGTGCGGAGTGGCCGATCAAAAACCCTGAAAACGCCTGGATGCGCGATCTGAATCACACCTCCTGGGCGATTGCTGATGCCCAGGATAGTTGCGAAATCATTCACGTGCAATCGCCCCAGGGAATAACGTTTTCACGTTTTACCCATCGTCCAATGGTATTGACACTGCACGGCCCACACCATCCTAAGCTGAGCGAGCTCTATTCATTTTTTCCCGATGTCCATTATGTCTGCATCAGTGATGCCCAGTGCCGCGAGGAAACCATGCCGCGCATGCACACAGTTCACCACGGTATAGATCTCGCGCAGTATCGTCTGGTTGAGCAAAAGCAGCAGTACCTGAGCTTCATCGGGCGTATCGCTCCCTTGAAAGGGACGCATATTGCTATCGAAGTGGCAAAGCGAACTGGAATTCCGTTGAAAATAGCTGGCGAAATCCAGCCACTCAACCGGGAGTATTTTGAGCGGAAGATCAAACCCCACATTGACGGCAATTTCGTGGAATACATCGGATTGGCCGACCTGGCAACGAAGAACGAATTGTTGGGCAACTCGATGGCCATGTTATTCCCGATTAAGTGGAATGAGCCCTTTGGGCTTGTAATGGTGGAGGCAATGGCATGTGGCACGCCAGTATTGGCTCTGCCCGGCGGGTCGGTGCCGGAAATCGTGCAACCCGGAGTGTCCGGATACATTTGCCGTTCAGTCGTTGAGATGGCGAGGCGTGCCCGCGATCTGAACCTGAATCCGACGCTGGTGCGAAATTATGTAGAAGAGAGGTTTTCAACCTCGCGAATGGCGAAGGGCTACCTGCAGGTTTACGACAAAGTGTTGCAGGGCAAAACGACTAAAAGGATTGCGTAACCAATTTTCCTGGATACACCACGGCCCGCCGAGTCGGAGCGCACCGGAGACTCGGTCTCTTTATCGAATGAAAATCAGCAAGGCAAAAATCATGCTGAAAATCGCCAGGAACTCCAAAAACTCTTCGCCGATCATGTCCATTGGATGTTATTGCGACCGGTTAGCTGGCTCGGGTACTTTACGGAAATTCGTTTTCAAAATCACGTATGACACGAATGGCAGCACGATTGAGTCTCCGGACAGAAAAGAAAGTTGGAGATGATCGCCCCCGCGGGATTTTCTCAGCTATTCGTCTTCGGTGTGCTTATCACCAGGTTGCTGCGTCCCTCCGCTGAACTTCTGAAAGCCGGCCCGCTCCAGCGCAGAGCCGAGGTCACGCCCGGATCCCCCGCTCTTCGGGGATCGGCTAGCGCGATTTCGATCCCGAGTGAGTAACTCTTCCGCTCCCCCTGGGACGCGCAAAAACATAGGCCGCAACCAATCCGAGCGCCAGCATCCAAAACAGTGCCATTCGTGCGGTCGGAGAAGATACCTCTATCCTGCCGATTGGTGGAAGCAATCCTACGCAGAACACCCCGGCGGCCGCCGCCAACCCGAGAATCGCGCCCATAAGGTTGCAAGCACGAGCCACAAAACCGGGCACAACCACGAAAACCATTAACAGCGCGATGGGGTGCCACCAAATTTCGGCAACCAGGGCGATTGCAACTGCAACCCACGAGCAAAGCACCAGGCTGGTAATCGAATTCAACAACGATCTTTTCCGCATTGAGGCAAGTGCGGGGCGAAACATTCTCATTCTCCTTTCTTCACAGTGGCGCCGCCAACTTAAAGGCCATTGTCCCGGCCGCATCCGGATTTGTTGAAAGCGGAACATCGAAATCCGCACAGAACGAGGTGTACCAGTGAAATACGTTTTCCTTTTTAATCTTCCGGCGCAGCCTTCGCATCCGATCTCTTCGTTCCTTCGGGTTCATGGCGAACGCCTCTTGCAAGGCCATGGCGATTTTTTCCGTGTCGTAAGGATTTACCAGAATCGCTCCGTTGCGAAGCTGGTCTGCCGATCCCGCAAATTCGCTCAGAATGAGGACACCTTCATCTTTGACCTGCGCTGCGCAAAATTCCTTGGAGACCAGGTTCATTCCATCTTTGAGTGGAGTTATAAGCGCGATGTCAGCGGCACGATAAAGCGCCAGCAACTCAGGGCGCTCCAGATGGCGGTGAATGTAATGCACAGGCACCCATGCCGGGCTGCCGAAGCGGCCATTAATCTGGCTGATTCTTTGCTCGATCTCTTGCTTTAATTCACGGTACTTCTGGATATCCTCCCGGCTCGGAACCACAATTTGGACCAGAATAATCTTTCGGTGCATACGTTCCTGCGTTGCCAGGAGATTCTGAAAGGCCTTGAGCCGTTCCGGTATTCCCTTGGTGTAGTCCAGTCGGTCAACTCCCAGAACAATTTGGCAACCCGCTGCATCTCTCCGGATTTCGGCCGCCCGGTCCGCGATTCCAGGAAGCGAGGCTTGCTGAGAGAATTCTTCAAAATCAATACTGATTGGAAAGCTGCCGATTGTTACCGGCCGGCCGCCTATGTGCGCCAGATAATGCTCTGCATCGCGCTGCAATTCGGTGTCAGGCAGCAACCGCCGGACGCATCCGGCAAAATTTCTCTGGTCGCGTGTAGTTTGAAACCCCAGCAGGTCAAATTCAAACAGCGAACGAAGAATTTCGCTTCGCCAGGGCAGTTTTTCAAAGATGTCTGCGGGAGGGAAGGGGATGTGCTGGAAGAATGCAAGCTTGCAGCGCAGCCCCAGCTTTCGGAGCATACTGCCCAGCATCATAAGATGATAGTCATGCACCCAAATCACGGAATCATTGTTCGCCACTCGCGCTACCGCCTCGGCAAACTTCCGGTTTACAGATATGTAGGCCCGCCAATAGGCCGGATCGAAGTTGCACCTGGACTGAAGGTCGTGAAAAAGCGGCCAGACGATTTCGTTGGAGAAACCGCAATAGAAATCTTTGCGCTCGCGCTCGCTCAGAGTTACGGGCACTAGCCGGCTGTCTTGGTAGTTGCTGCCTGCAATGAGTCTTTCGAACTCCTGGATGTTTTCGGTCCCGGCCCAGCCCACCCAGTATCCTTGCCTGGCATGCAAAATCGGCCGCAAGGCAGTCACCAGACCGCCTGAGCTGGGCTTCAATTCCAGGCCATCCGGCCCATCATGGACCGAGACTGGTAGTCGGTTAGAGACAAAGATGAGGCGCTTTGTTTCCAGAATCGAAGTATTGTCTGCAGCTTGCATTCTCGCCCCCTTTATAGAGATACCGGAAAGCCCCTGATGGAGCTGTCGAATAAAACAACCTTGGCACACCGGTGGGGTACGAAAAGCTCTAGCAGAGACGGGAGCAGTTCAGGTTGAACAAATGGCCTCGGACAGCCACGAAGAATCTATCCACGGATGGAGAAAAATTTGAACTGAGACCCAAAAGAAGCGCGCTGAACGATGCCGCAGCCGACGCAAGCGCCATCTGCAGAGACTGGGCGGCACGCACAGATCGAAGGGCCGTCGGATCCAGATCAACGATGGGTGATATGAAAACGACTGCGATCGCAAGTACGAGCAGCCAGGCTACCACGCGTTTTGTCGCAATCTCCACTAAGTACATTACTATCAGTATTTTATAGATGTGTCAACAGTCGGTACTATGCTACATGACCGCCCGTGAAATCCGAGAAATATCGAGTCTGCGCAGCGCCCAGCACGCCCCAAGATTGAAAACAGACGCTTCTAAACGCAATGTGAAAGACGCTGTTCAGCGTTTGCGCCTGGTGGTTGGGCTCATGTTATGAGGGCCGAGCAAGTCCGAAATTATGATGCCGATCAGAACCATCCAAATTAGCCGGTCCTTGGCAACTGAATCTTGCACCGCGAGACTCAGCCAGGGTTCAAACAGAAAAACAGCGAAGATCATCGCCGCAGCAATCGTGCCCAGTACACCAGCAGTACTTCCAAAGCGGATGGCTACGACCAGAATGATTCCCAGGAAAATCAGCGGCAGGGAAAACCTAAGAGAACTCGAGTGGAAGATCAAAATCAAAACCGTCGCCGTTGCGACGCTCAACCCAGCGCCTATCGATGCAGAAGTCCACCGAGGCATACTCATTTATGATAGCCCCAATCCAGAGTAGGTTCATCCCGACCCCGAGTGGCCCAGACACGTCTGCGCTCAGAGGCGTGGGCCTCTTTCGGAGAAAATTTGTATTAGACTTGTGAAGTACCCGACGACCAGTTTTGTGGTAAGTAAAAGCACTTTGTTCTCCCGCCTTCGTATTTATGCGGTCGCTGCAGCAGCCGCGGCCGCCATCGCTCTGCTCAATTACCTGATCGGCATTTGGATGGCTGCCCGCGGACTGCACGCCGAAGCTACATTTTTCGACGAGTTCCTGCTGGCAGCATTTACCGGTGGGTTCGTGTTTGCAATCGAGTTGTTGCATCGGCGTGAACGGGAGCAGATGAACGAGAAGCTGAAGACCATCGAGTTAATGAACCATCACGTCCGCAATTCGCTCCAGGCCATTATTGACTCGGCTTACGTTCACGGGCATCTGGATGAGATTCAGACCTCAGTCAATCGAATAGGGTGGGCGCTGCGAGAAGTCCTACCCGGCCAAGTGTTGGATACTCACGAGCAAATTGGGCGCGACCCGGCGGTTCGCAAACCCAACCCCCGAGCGTTCCGCCACAAATAACGTCTCCGCCTGCCGAGGTTGCACGGAGCTGCAGAAATCCCATGCTCCTCCGTGGGGTATAATCCGCGCCGGCATGGGAACTTCATATTGGGCGGTCGCATGTAAAGGCGAGATAGCAACCAAAGATGGCTTGCGCCAGTGCGGAAATTTATTGTTCGTTGCCGACATACCCAATCCGCGCCATCCCCACCCGTTAGGCCGACGCACCTTTAACCTGACCTGTGATGTCTGCCATCAAACGCAAATCTACACCGAAAGGGACCTCGTCATTTCCACTCAGCCCACCGGAAGCTGACCCCGACCGTTTTGCTGCTTTTGACCTGTTGTGTGGCAAACCGCTCAACATTCGCCCCAAAAATTAAGCGCCGAATCCTCCATTTCTGCAAAAAAAGCAGCCTTCAGTTCAGCGCGTTTCTCCAGAAATAAAAACCAGGTCGGAGCTGTTCTGATCCGGCAGTCGCACCTTCAACCCGGTTTCCATCAACTCCTTGCCAGTCACCATCCCGTCCGCGCTGGTATGGTCGTTGAATGAAATTGCATATCGAGCCGATGGATCCAGTCCTTTAAGTACAAACGAATGTGTGCCCTCTTCTGGCTCGGATCCGCGGAATGCATAAACTACGCCGCGCTGGCGTCTCGAATCCCAGTATTCAACCCCATCCCAGTGAACGCCGTCGGGGCGTGGAGAGATATGGTACAGGTCGGCATCACGAATCAGCGGACGGAGCTCTTTCTTGTAAAGATCAATTTCTTTCTTTGCTTCTGCGTGCTGTTCGGCTGACCATGCGGTCGTGTCCATCATGATCGTGAGCCAGCCCATCATCCCGCTGCGCAGCATATATCGAAAGTTCTCTATGCGCGGCGTCGGCCATTTCTCCACGTAGCTTTCGAGCATGGCCGCTGGAAGCACGTGGCTGGTGTCATAAAATGCCCGGCGATTCGAAAGCGGATCATAACTGTCAGTGATCGAAAAATAATCGCCGTGCGCCGCTGTGCCGAAGTCAACCATCCGGCCGCCGTCGGCGCAAATTTCAAACAGCAGCCCGGGATGTTCCTTCCTCAACTTGGAATAGATATCGTAGTAGGCGCGGACGGCATGATAGCTGACGTCTGTGGAATTGGAACTATCAACCCAATAGGCTCCCCAGCTCTTGTAGATACATATATTCAGCGGATCGGGAGCGGCATGTGGGTGATCCGTCCGGTCGCAACCATGCGCCACCAGATACCCATCATGCTCGAGCATGTCCAGGTGGTAATCGTTGACGATGCGCTCAACCTCGTGTTGCGCCCACTGCTTCGCCTCGGGCACTCCGATGTCAATCGTCTGACCCTTGAATGGTTCTGGCTGCCAATCTATTGGAACGTCCGTCACCATCCAGTCGCGGACCTTTGGATCGCGCACATTCAGCGCCCCCGGCTTGGTAGAGAGTCCTGCTTGCGTCCAATCAACCCACAGCCCGAACTTGAGCCCGTGCTGATGCGCATCGTCGGCGATGACCGCGAGACCGTGCGGAAATTTCTGCGGATTAGGATACCAGTCGCCCACCCCCCGAAACCATCCCGCGTCCATGTGAAACATGTCCATTCCGAGAGCTGCGGCGTCCGCGATCATGCGCCTGGCAATCTCGTCATTGACTGCCATGCCTCCGCCCCAGCTGTTATTCACCACCAGCGGGTAGTTGGGATTCTTCCACGTTTCAGGATTGCCAAGCACTGCGCGCACCCACCGGCGCAAGATGTTTCCTGCGCCGTCCGGACCATGATCGAAACCGCCAACAAATACAATCGGCGTCTCAAACGACTCTCCCGGCTCAAGACGAGTTCGGAACGGCGCCGGATCGGGGTTCAGTCCCGCCGCTCCCCGCAAGAAACCACCCTTTCGTTCCACAGACACACGCGTCCGCCCGCTGAACTCGATTCCTACATACCAGCCGCTTTGCGAGTCTGCTCGTTGAACCAGTGACCAGGGAATAATTTCACGCGGCTTTGATTCGTCGATGTCTCCATAGGTGCTCGAAGTGCCCGTCCAGCCATAGCCGTCGGCAACGTCGACTTTGTGGGTGCCCACTGCAGACGGTGCATTCGCCCCTTTTTCAACATAAAGATGTTCAAGCCGAATTTCCGGCATGACTTGCCAATCGAATGCGAAACTGTCCTGCTTCGGAATCCACAGCTCGTTGCTGCCGAGGTTCTCGATCCGGATTCCGTGCTCGATTGGACCGTAGTCCTGCTTAACCGTCCAAGACCACGTGAGTCGGAGGTGAGGATTCGCCGACTCATAAACGAACCTGACGCTGCCTTGATCAGTTCGGCTTTCGTTAGGATCAAACTGCCAATGCACCGGCGTCTCTGTATCGCCGATCATTACGGACTTGATCAGCTCCTCTGATGTTTTGTTCTCCCATTTCGGCTGGCCCGGAACCTGGAGGCGCACAAGACGTGGCGCATCAGCGCCAGCCTCCAGTGTGATCTGCGTTTGCGCAGTCTTAAGCTCCGCAGTCTGTGCCGGGCATGGTGCCGGAAAAAGCACGAAGAAAATCAGCAGTCGGAGTTGAGACAAGTTGCGCATCGCATTCTTATTAAATTCCGGCAAGAGCCCGCTGTCGACATACAGAACCATCATTCTCTGATGCAGCGTCCAATTCCGCATGCGGGATCATAATCTTACTTTTGTTTAACCGGCACTCGGCTGAGTGTGGCTGTCATCTCGGGTGCCGAGCGCCACACTTCTCTCCGCTTTGGGAAAAGCGGGGCCTTTTTGATGAATCCACGATTCAGGCATCAACGATTTTAAGTATCCCCATTCCACGTCTGCCAACTTCAGGCCAAAATTGGGGTCCCGCCTGTCACCGTGACTACGATCACAGCCGGCCTGGACGAAATTTTAGCAAC
>DATJHT010000027.1:0-49112 GCA_035493765.1 Terriglobales bacterium | reverse complement strand
CCACTCCTATCTGGTCCATCGAATGGTTTAAAATAAAGGCAATGGCAAACGGACTGGACTTCGGACCTTACGTTGAGATCGAAAAAGGCAAGCGTGTCGTCAAGGAGCTTACCTACGGCAATCCCACGCCTGAAGGGGTGGTGCTTACCACGGTGGACAACGTGGTCAACTGGATGCGCAAAAATTCCATCTGGCCTATGACGTTCGGGTTGGCGTGCTGCGCGATCGAGATGATGTCGATGGGCGCCTCACGCTTTGACATTGCGCGCTTCGGCGCAGAGGTGTTCCGCCCCTCTCCACGTCAATCTGACCTGATGATCATTGCGGGGCGCGTCTCAAACAAAATGGCGCCGGTGATCCGCCAGCTGTGGGAGCAGATGCCCGAGCCGAAGTGGGTTATTTCGATGGGTGCATGTGCAACTTCGGGCGGAGTGTTCAACAACTACGCGCTAGTGCAGAGCGTGAATCAGGTTATTCCGGTGGACATTTATGTTCCGGGGTGTCCGCCTCGTCCTGAGCAACTGATCTACTCCATTACGCTGTTGCAGCAGAAAATTCAGGCCGAACGCGGAACCATGAAGCGGGCGCTGAATATCGGCTCGTAACGAGTTCGATCGGCTATCCAGCTGCGGCGCAAGCTAGGCGGCTTTCTTGCTGTCTTCTTCTAAAAAAGCAACGGTTGATTGTTCCAGCAACATCTGGATCGTCTGGTTCACCGAAATCATATCGGTGATGAGATGACTGATCTCGATCGCCAGCAAGTTTGCCTGCACGCATTGCGAAATAATGCCCTGCAAGAGGCGGGTTTCCCGGATGAGGAGAGGCACGGTGAAACCCTGGTGGTTACGCGCGATCCCGTGAGCGCGGGCTGCGGAGTTGGTTTTGTCAGAGAGGCTATCGCCTAATGCAATTCCCAATGCCTGCTGGACGACCCGCGGCACGTGATCGCTGCGATCGGCGTCGCTAATGCGAATAGCGCCGAGTTCGGGATCTGCGCGGCACAACTGCAGCCACTCATCCGTAATGGTTTGCAGGTGCTCGGCGACGATTTCGGTCAGGCGCCTCGGCCTGATGTGGTGCTCCTCTGATTGCCCGGAAAGCTTCGAGCGGATTTTCTCAATCAGAGCGTCAATATCGGTGGGTTTGGTGACGTAGTCGTCAACCTGGAGACGAATTGCTTCCAGGGCGGTATCGAAGGCTGGATATCCGGTCAGTATGAAGGTAACGGTTCCGGGGTGGGTGCGGCGCATGGCGCTAACCACGGTAAATCCGTCTCCCGGAAAGCCGACATTCAGATCGGCGATCAGCACGTCAAATTGCTGTTCAGCGATAAGTTTGAGCGCTTCCGGAACGGTGCCCACGCTGGTGACGTGAAACCCATTTCGCTCGAGGACCATTCCCAGCATGATCCGGATGTTTTCCTCGTCATCTACAAACAATACTTTGGGCTTCGCGTCGGTCATGAATATTGGCTTAGTCCATGGCTTTGATGCGGTTTGTGAGCCTTGTGAGCACGAGTGTGCTCAGATTCTGGCCAAAGACACAGTCCTCCAACTGAATCGCTTAACCACGGCCAGAAACCCTGATCGAGGTACACTGGTTACAAAATAATGTCTAAGAGCAATTACGCAATTAATGGTCCATCTATCCTTGCTCAGGCGCCTTGCCGCGCAGATCTGGCGGGAGGCACAATCGATCTTTGGCCGCTATACCTGTTTCATCCCGGGGCCATGACGCTGAATTTCGCGGTCAACATCCTAACCACATGCCGAATCACCCCGCTTAAGGGGCGCACCATCTACCTGCGTTCACTTGATACAGGACGCGAAGAAAGTTTCGAAAGCTTCGATGAAGTTAACGGGAGAAAGAAATTCAAACTGCCTATCGCGGGACGGCTGCTGCAATTCTTCGCTCCCAAAGAGGGTGTCCTGATTGAGACGGATTCCGAATCGCCGGCGGGAGCCGGAATTTCAGGTTCGTCGGCGCTGATGATAGCGACTACAGCCGCTCTCGCTCGATTCACCAATCGTCATTTGACGCTCGAACAAATGCGTGTCATCGCGCAGAATGTCGAAGCCCAGATCATCGAAGTTCCGACCGGTTGCCAGGATTACTATCCGGCGCTTTACGGAGGGCTAAGCGCCATCCGTCTGGATGCCGACGGCATTCATCGAGAAGCGATCCCGATTGCCCCGGAAGAGATTGAATCACGATTCGTCCTTGCTTACACTGGCGCGCCGCGGAAATCCGGGATAAATAACTGGGAAGTATTCAAGTCGCACATCAACGGGGACAAACGTGTATTCCGAAACTTTGAACGCATTACCGCCATCGCGATATCCATGCATCAGGCGCTGGTGGCTGGCCAATGGGAGGAAGTTGGCCGGCTTCTACGGGAAGAGTGGAAGTTGCGAAGAAGTAATGCCCCGGGTATCACCACACCGTTGATAGACAAGCTGATTTCCGTAGCCGGGAAGCACGGCGGCCGCGCGGCGAAAGTCTGCGGCGCGGGCGGAGGCGGGTGCCTGATTTTTCTGGTTGAAACGGGCGCAGCTAGCCGTGTAGCTGCGGCGATTGGCGACGCCGGCGCACGCGTCCTGCCGCTTCAGGTGGCGCGAGATGGGTTGAGATTGCCTCCGGTAGTCCCGTGATTGCTCGAGTACCGGCCTAAGCATGTATATAAATAAGCCTAACTCTGTGAGATGTGGTTCTACGGGTAACCATCCTGTACTTCCTCGGGCCTGGGTCACAGTCTGAAATGTACATGTTAGAATCTTCCGCCTATGGCAAATATTGAAAGTATTGTTCAACAACTTAGACAAGAGCGCGACCGCCTGGACGCAGCTATTCGGGCGCTAACTTCTTTGGGTGGTAGCGGCACAGGCAGGAATAATGGCAGCAGCGGCGCCGGTCCAAAGCGGCGTACCCTGTCAGCAGCGGCAAGACGCAAAATCGCTGCAGCGCAAAGAGCGCGCTGGGCGAAAATCAAGGCAAAGCAGAAGTAATTCAGAAGTTCGGGATAGCGCGGGTTGAACTCCTCGCGCTATTTTCCGCCAATCAAGAAAGACACAGATGTTGTGCCATTGGAGTTTACGCTGACCGTCTTCTCCCACGTGTGTGGCGGAGTAAAGACCGGCCGCTCTACCTTCTTTTCTGTGAGAACATCAAACGAGGCTTCTCGCCCGGCGACTGTCCAGCTTTCGTGCCAGGCAACGACGGTGTACTCTCCCGCCGGAACATTGGATAGCTCAAATTTTCCGTTCTCGTCAGTGACGGCATAGTAAGGGTGCGGGACCACGAATAGTTCCGCGTTCATCCATGTATGTCCACCGTTGCACTTCAAGTTCACCAACCCAGGCGTTGACATCTGCCTCGAGATTATCCGGTTAGGGAAAGGGAACGGTAAGTTATAAGTTGCCGCACCATCCATGTGAACTGTGTGCAGGGTCGGATCCGAGCTTTTCATTTGCAGAGTCGCGTCTGCGGGCACGAGTAGAATGTGCGGTTCGTAACGGCAATTCCGCTGATCAAGAAACTGGCGTTCGGGCGCAATATCCATGGCTTTACCGCTGGAGATGTTCTTGAGGTAGACGACGGTGTTGGCGACTCCGCCTTGGGGCCCGATAATTATGCGTTCCAGATCGCGAATCTTGTGCGACTCGGGATCACAAATCTGGGGGTCTTTGGTGATGGCGAGAGTAGGAACATGCGGCTGGGCGCCTTCCCACTTAACAGTACCGTTTATAGTGCCACCGCCGGTGACAGTGATCGTCTGATAACCTTGCCCGAGAACGCAGGATGCGGTCGCGAATATTGTCGCGGCCAACAATAATGCCGGGCGATAGATTTTCACGAAGATCGACTCCTCTTAAGTGGATGGCTTTCTGATTAATGGTTAAATGCTAAAGCGGGAATTCCCGAACGCAAGTAACCGGAGTAACTTCGAATGTCACAATGACATAGAGAATGGCGATTTGAAGGTTAGCGCTTCGCAAAGGCCATGATGGCCAGTACCACCGGAAGGTAGATCACAGAGGCGTGCAATAGCCGGCTGGCAACAACTTTGGATGTTCCCTGAGCCAGGCGGACGGCATGATAGAGGAGGAATCCGCCTGCCAGTAGCATGGTGGCGAGATAGAGAGGACTGGAGTGACTGATTGACGGCAAGAGGGTGATTACGATCAGGGCACAGGTAAATGCGACGATCTCGGCGCGGGTGAATCGGGAATCACGGTCAAAGCGTGGCAGCATGCGGTATCCGGCGCGATCGTAGTCCTCGCGGTACATCAGGGCAATCGCAAGAAAGTGCGGAAACTGCCATAGGAACAGAACCGCAAACAGGAACATGGCCTGTAAGTTGATCACTCCGGCCGCTCCTGCCCATCCGATCAGTGTTGGCATGGCACCGGGAAAAGCACCAAGCAGAGTGCAAAGCGGTGTGCGGCGTTTGAGTGGCGTGTAAATCAGCAGATAGCTGAGAAATGTTGAGATGGCAAGCAGGGAAGACAGCCGGTTGACGAGAAAGGCGAGATAGAGTCCGCCGCTGATGCTCAAAAGAGCGCCGAAGATAAAGGCTTCACGGGCGCTGATCCTTCCGGAAGGGAGCGGGCGGTTGGCTGTGCGGCGCATGCGGGCATCCCAGGGAATCTCCATCCATTGATTCAAGGTCGCGGTGCCGCTGGCAACCAGCAGGGTGCCGATGAGGGTGTTGATCAAGCCGGAAAGATGAAATGAACCTCGCAGACCAAGGTAGTATCCCGCTGACGTCGTCATTAAAATGAGCAGGTTGACTTCCGGCTTGGTGAGGATGTAATAGTCCCGCAGGCGGGAGAGCATTCGATTCATCGGACTTGTCGTTTCACTAGTCAAGTTCGTTGCGTTCAATTTCCAGTGGTTCAGGTCCGGTTTCGTCCTCTCTCCGGAAGTCATTGCGCTTGTGATAAGCCAGCCACGTTATAGCGACTGACATGAACATGGGCGGAAAAATCAATACCAGAATGCCGTCGCGCAACGAGTGAATAAAGCGCGAACCGCTGGCCGCAGCCTGAGTGTAACAAAGGGCGCAACTCTGGGAGAGGGCGGGGATCGCCAAAAGCATGATTCCGGCAATCAGCAGCACAGGTCGCAACAGTCTCAAGGTGTCCCCTTTTATCCCAAACATTATCGCTTGCGGCCGCTCAATGCGCAAAGGGGCGCATATTCAATAAGCGGAAGCTATCTGACCAGATCATGTTCATCATGGCCAGTACAAAAACGGCGGCGGGAAGCAAAAATAGTGCCAGGGTCCGCTTTTCGGACCGCATGTGCATAAAGAATGTGACGGCGAGTCCAGCCTGGATGATAGCCAGAAGCAGCATGCGGATGAAAATCCGGTACGCGTCGATGTTTTCGTAGGCAATCAATATCTGCAGGCCGGAGATGACGAGAATGACGACATACACCGCCAAGTAAGTCGTCAGGCTGCTGCTTTGATGGTCCGTCGAATCCATGGCTCTCCTTAGCTCTCGTTGCTAGTGCTTGATGTTCAGCAAATAGACGAACGGCACCACGAACATCCAAACCAGATCGACAAAGTGCCAGTACAGACCCCAGATTTCCAAATCCTCATGGTTGTAGCGGCCGCGCTTATAGCCGAGGGTCACCACCGTGATTGCGATGCAACCACCAACCACGTGGGTCAGGTGCAAGCCGGTAATACTGAAGAAGGCTGCGCCGAAAAGATTCGAACCCCAGGGGTTGGAAAACAGCCGCAGTCCCTCGCCGATGAGGCCAAGCCATTCTTTTATGTGGAGCAGCGCAAAGATCAATCCGCCCACGACCGTGATAAAGCTCCAGGTCATGGCGCGCGACTTGTCTCCTGCACGGGCGGCACGAATGGCAATCAGCATGGTCAGGCTGCTGGTGACCAGGATGAACGTCATTACGTAGGCATTGATGACGCTGGGAGCTTCGAAAGGCCGGGGCCAGTCCGGTGTAGCATTGCGCAGATAGCCGTAGGCAAAAAGCAGGGCGCCGAACGTAATCGCGTCCGAAATGATGAACAGCCACATAACCAGCTTTTTGTGGGAAATGGAAAATGCGGGCGCTTCCTGCGTTTCCATGTCTGGCGAATGGCTGACCGTCAAGTGTGCTTCGCTCACCATGCCTCCTGAACTTTTACCGTTATCCTGCTCCTATATCCTGATCCACAAGAGCAGAAGCAAATAGATCCACAAGACATCCATGAAGTGCCAGTAGTGCGATGCGGCACTCAGCGTGTTACGCCGCAGAACCGCACGATGAAGCTTGCTGATGACATATAAAAGCCCGCACAGACCGCCGATAACGTGCAGGGCATGCAGCACGGTGAAAACGTAAAAGAACGAACTGCTGGGGGCCGAAGAGAGATAGAGGCCTTCGGACCGCAGCTGCTGCCAGGCGGCATATTGCCCGATCACGAACGCGCAGCCTAGTACGAGCGTGCCGTAAAGCGCGCGGAGCGTGGGAGCGGCGCCAGTTGCAGAGGTATCCAGGGATGCGAAGCGCTTTCGCGCAACCTGCAGTGTGAAACTGCTGGCGATAAGAGCCAGAGTGTTGAAATAAAGAATTGTGGGAAACGCGAAATGGCGCCAGTCATTGGCTGAGCCTTCTCTTACCACCATGGCGCTGGTGAAGGCTGCGAAAGTCATGGTGATAGCAGCCAGTCCGACCCAGACGCCGGTGCTGGGCGCTTCCGAGTCGTACTGCTTTAAGCGGCGAACCCCGAAGGGGACTTTCGCAATCGGCGGTGGTTGTAGTGTGGTCGCCATGTTCAAGTCCTACGGCAATTTCTTATCGTCGCGCACGGTCTGGATCTGCTCGGGCGAATCCTGCATTACGTAATCGCCGGTAGAGCCTTCAATCCCGTATTGATAGGGATCGTGGTAAACCACCGGATGCCTGCCGCCGAAGTTGTTCCACGGGGGCGGGGAGGGGACGCTCCATTCAAGAGAAGTCGCATGCCAGGGATTGTCAGGAGCCGGCTTACCTTTGAAGCGGCTGTAAATCAGGTTGAAAAGAAAAATCAACTGCACGGCGCCGGTAAACAGTGCGGCGAAGGTGATGAACTTGTGCACCGGCATCAGCGGCGCAAGATAATCATCGACGAAGGCCGAGTAGCGGCGGACGTTGCCGACCAGTCCGAGATAGTGAAAAGGCATGAAAATGCAGTACGTGCCGACGAACGTTCCCCAGAAGTGAATTTTTCCCAGGGTTTCATTCATCATGTGGCCAAACATCTTGGGCGCCCAAAAATAAGTGCCGGCGAACATGCCGAAAATGGCGGCAACGCCCATCACCATATGAAAGTGCCCGACCACGAAGTAAGTGCCGTGCAGATAAACGTCAATGGAAGGCTGCGCGAGAAAGAACCCGCTTATCCCGCCGGTAACGAACATTGAAACGAATCCGAGCGCGAACAGCGATGCGCTGTTGACCTGCAGGTTCGAACCGTAAAGGCTGCCGATCCAGATTAAAGTCAGGATGGTGGCAGGGATAGTGATCACCAGGGTCGGAAAGGAAAACACCAGAGCGGAGAATGGATTCATCCCGCTGAGGAACATGTGGTGTCCCCAAACCATGTAACTTAGGAAACCGATTGCCATCATGCAATAGATGACGACTTTATGGCTAAGCAGCGGCCGGCGATAGCTGGTAATCAGAATGTGGGAAACGATGCCGGCGGCGGGCAGGATGGCGATATATACCTCGGGGTGTCCGAAGAACCAGAACAGGTGTTGCCATAGCAGAGGCGAACCGCCAGAATGTTGAGTTATCAACTGATCGCTAACCACCAGATTGGATGGGACGAAGAAACTGGTGCCAGCCAGACGGTCGAGGATGAGCAGAATGCAGGCGGGAAGCAGAACGGCGAAGGCCAGCAGTCCGATGCAAGAGGTGATGAACCAGGCCCAGGTGCAGATCGGCATGCGCATCAGGGTCATGCCTTTGGCGCGCAGGTCTAAGGTTGTGGTGATGAAATTCAGCGAGCCCAGGAGTTGGCCGATACAGAAGATGGCAATGGAAACCGCCCAGAGGGTCTGACCCGTGGCTTGTCCGGGGCCGGCGCTGGGGAGGGCGCTCAAGGGAGCGTAAGCGGTCCAGCCGGAAAGCGCGGGGCCGTCGCCGACGAAGAAAGCCGCCACCAACACGCAGAAACCCACGAACGTCACCCAGAAAGACATCATGTTAAAGCGGGGGAAGGCCATGTCTTCTGCGCCGATTTGAATCGGCAGAAAGTAATTGCCGAATCCGGCGAAGGGAACATTGGTCAGCACAAAGAAGACCATGAGGGTGCCATGCATGGTCATCAGCTGAAGATAATATTCGGGGGTGATGACGCCGCCGGGAGCGCCGGTGGGAACGATCTTGCCAAGAAGCGGAATGGCGGCATTAGGCCAGACCAGGTGAATACGCATCGCCCATGAAAGAACCATGCCGATCAAAACCGCGAGCAGGCCAAGGCCGTAGTACTGTTTGCCAATGACCTTGTGGTCGAGGCTGAAGACATTTTTGCGGATGAACCCCTGCGGGGGCGCATGATGCGCTGCGTGCGCGGAAACCTCAGACATTTGTAGTTACCTCACCCTGGAACTGAAGCCTGAAATTCGGGGCGGCGTCATGTGGCTGTAGCCGCGCCCTTGGCTGAATCATGACTCCGAATCGTGCCTCTCGCATACGTTAACTTCTACTGCAATGCCGCCTCTTTCTTGATCCAGGCGTCGTAATCAGGCTGTGACATTACATTCAAATAGGCTTTCATGTTGTAGTGGCCCAGACCGCAGAGCTGGGTGCAGACGATCTCATAGCGTCCGACTTTTGTCGCGGTGAAATGCAGTGACAGGTCGAGGCCAGGAACGAAGTCCTGCTGAATACGCAATTCGCGTACGTAAAAGGAGTGACCGACGTCCTTGGCATGCATCAGCAAATGGACTTCTTTGTTGACCGGAATTCCCATTTCTGCAGTCACAATGTCATCTTTTGAAGCCGGATCGTTATCTACGTCGATGCCATAAAAATTCTGATTGGCTTCATTGATCTTGTCGGGATGAATGGGACCGAATTTACCGTCGGGGCCAGGGTACCGAAAATAGAAGGCGAACTGCCCGGCCTGTACCTGAACGGGGAGGGCATCGGCCGAAGGCGGCGTGAAATAGATTGTGGCCCAGGCTTTGCTTCCAAAAAATCCGAGGGCGAGCACTTCAGTCCCCACCAGCAAAAATGCTGCGGTCACCAGTGCCCTGGCGCCACCGGGGAAGTTTTTGATTTTGGTTCCCCGGGGACGGTTGGAGAACATCCAGATGAATGCAGCCAGGATAAACTGCGCAGCCAGGAAACAGGTTCCGGCTTCGGCCATGGTGTCAGACATCTGCTCGTCAATCATGTAGCCGTGGGTAGAGATGTCGTCAGGCGGGACCCACTTGTGAGTAAGGATAGGAACGGCCGACGCGATGGTGATGAGAACCAGTGTGACCGCTACGATCTTGCCCACAAAACTTTGCCTCCCGCAAAAGGTTAGGGAGGTGGCCGTTTTTTTAAGAAACCGGCCGCCTCCTCGAGATCAACTATTTGGCTTTAAAGGTGAAATTAGCAGTTGCCGGCTTACCCGCCGCGACCGTTACCTTTTGAGTCTGGGTCCCGTAAGTTTCCTGCCATGCAGTCAGAGTGTAATTACCGGGCGGCAAGTTTCCGATCTTGTAAGAGCCCTTGTCGTCGCTGACGCCATACGGTGTCTTCACAACTACCATGTACCCGCTCATCCAGGGATGAATATTGCACTTCACATGAATGGCTACTTCCTCGGCGGACCAGGAGGAGTCGATGGGCGGAGCGCCCGGTGGTTGCGATTTGTTCCACTCGTGATTTCCGCTGCCGGGTTTCGGCATGGGATGGATGTTGTGCGAGGTCTGATCGCTGTTGACCACTTTGAAGTGCTCATTGACATCCAGTCCAAGAACGTGGGGCTTGTACTGGCAGCCTTTCTGGTCGAATATCGGCTCCGAAGAAGGCGTGACCGGTGACCCGTTCCATCCTTCAGAGATATAAACCACCACATTTTCCAGCCCGCCATCAGGGCCGGCGACTACACCTTCAGTCGTGACCGGGTGATCTTTGTGGATGGCGGCACATGAAGGTTCTTTGGACATGTCGATCGGCTTCTGATGTGGGGGAGTGCCGTCGAGCTTGATCGTGCCAGTAACTTCGCCTCCAGAGGGAGGAGCAGCTTTGACTTTGTGCTGGGCAATAATTGCGGCGGCAGCTAAAAGTAGCGTTACGAAAAAGAATACGATTGCTCGGTTCCAATTCTTGCTTTTCATCAGGTCCTCATTCATTTGCTTATTCTCACTGCGGCTTGTTATCGGTGGTTGGAGCAGGAGCGGCGGGGGCCGGTGCATTCGGATTGATCGGCTTCAACCCCAGTTGCTTTGCGATCTCCTTCTCCTTGCTGTGCTGTGGCTGTAATGTGCGAAGGTAAAAAACCAGGTCCCAGGCCTCGTCCGGCTTTACGTTATCGGCGAAAGACGGCATAGGAGTACCGTCGAGCCCAGTCATGAAGATGCGATAGAGATCGCTGTCTTCAGTGCCGCACTTGAATTTGGTCTGGTCGTGGAAGTTGAAGGGCTTAATCGGACGATTTTGATCGTCAGTCAGGGTATCAGCCGAAGGACCGTTAGCGCGTCCGGTGACGCCGTGGCACTTCCAGCATTCGAGTTTCTGAAAGAGCGCTTGCCCGGACTTGATGCGATCAGCGGTGACTTCCGGTTCAGCCGGGATGGGTATGGGCTCACCCGGTTTCTCGGTCTTGAACCGATCGGAGAAGTGTTTGACGTATGCAACCAGGTCCACGCGCTGTTGGTCGGACAGGGGATTCCAAGAAGGCATGTTTGAGCTTTGCAGCCCCCGTCCGACGGTGTTGTAAAGATCGTCGTCTGTGGGCAGGCTTCCGCTTGGGGTGGAGCGGCATTTGAACTGCCCCAAGGTGAAGTTGCGCGGCTTGGGGTCGAGCCACATGGCATTCTCACCTTCGCCGTCGCCTATAACGCCATGACACCCAGCACAGTAGCGCCGGTAATTGGTCGAGGCGGCGGCGGCATGGCCGGTGAGATGGCCGACGTGGGCCTCCATCCCAAGGTTTTGTTCTTCCTGATACTGCGTGACCTGTGCGGAGGAGATGCCGGCAAAGGCCAGCATGGCCACTGCGCACGCGATGAGTTTATGTGATGTACGCATGTTTCCTCCTGTTAGAAATCGAAGTCAAAGCCGAGCATCAGGCTGTTGCTGGTCAAGTCGGAGCCGTCAGGCGCCAAACCGTACAGCTTGATCCATGAATATTCGTTATGCCAGGCGAAGCCGGCCCGGCTGTTCATGAACGGATAATAGCGATATCCGAACACGTAGTTATCAATGTTGCCGAGATTGGATGCGGCCGAAGGATCGCCTTGTTGCGACATCCGCACCCATTCCGACCGTTGAAAGAAGACCAATTGAGGGTTTTGCACCCAGTGGGTTTCAACGAATGCTCCATTCCAGGTCGGACTGCGGAAACCGGCGGGGAGCGTCGTGCCGGGTGTGTTATTAAGGGCGGTTGGATCGTCTATCGGGTTGCCGAATCCCGCGCCGAACCATGGGCTGTCAGATCCGTGCTGGGTCACGACCTGAAAATCGAGCCTGTCGAAATAGAAGAGCCCAACGAATCCTTCGCGACTGTAACCCTTGTTCCCAACTCCAGAGTTGGGCAAGGGCACACCGCCATCGGTGAGGAAGGTCGTGGGGGCCTGGCCGACCATAGCGTAGAAACCTACCCGGTCGGTTCCGAGTTTTCCGACATTAAAAGCCTGACTGCCGGTAAAGAACGCGCTATAGGAATTGCTGCCGTACGGAAGGTCGGGGTTGCCGTCGGTGGAACTTAGGATTGCCGCTGACAATCGGGTACGATCGTTGGCGGAATGGCCGAGCCATTCGAACCCCACTTGGTTGTCGCCGATCTGACCGAAGATGTTGCCGTCACCCACAGGAATGAAATGATAGAGCTGATATCCTCCGCCACTCGCAGAAAGGGTCAGGCCGCGTTTTTCGGAAACCAGGTTGTCCAGTTCGAATTTGCCAAGCTTGAAGTTCAGCCAAGGACTGTTGAATAGATTGTCGAGGCGGGCGTTGACCGCTTCAATATGGAAAGCGCCAGTTTCATCGGAGGCGGGAATCAACTGGAAGGAGATATTTTTTTCCAGTGTTCCGGCGCTCAAGATATCGAGACCGCCGTAATCAAAGCCGCTATAACTCAACCTGCGCAGGCCGGAGCCGCCGCCTGGAGTGTCATACGTAATCTTGTCGGTGCTCTCACGATGCCAGAACGGCGTCATGCGAAAAGTAACCGGCCAGTACGATGGGTTCTGCCAGACCGGCGAATCGCGGTCGTTCATGAGTTGGTAGCCGTTGTCTTTGAACTTTTGTCCAAAGTAATTCAGCATCGGCCAGGCTTCATGGCAAGCCGAACAGCGTAGACCGTATTTTCTGGCGAAAGCCGGAAGCGCATGTGCGCTGTCCGTAAAGGAAAGAAGAAAAGTTAAAACCAGCAACAAACCCGGGAGACTTCTTCGGGCAGAAACCATCGGCTCCTCCTGCTGAACTTGGCCCACGATGATGCCGACTTCTGTAATGCCCCGTTAACGCGCGAGGGTTTTTTATCATGTAAAAATGAGAGTTGTCAAGGAAATGTCAAAAACTTGTCATATCTTCGTAAAACTTTACGAGACGTCTCTCGTACAATATCGACGGGCTGGTTGAAAACAAAACTGAGTTGACCGTGATTATCTTCTCTTATTTTCCAGAGGCGCGTTTCGTCCGCATTCCTCACTTCTCAATATTGTTCGCCGTTCTGTTGATAGGGGTTCCGGCCCGGGCCGCGCGCGCAAGATCCACTCCAATTGATTACGGCGCAGGCTTGAGCGTACGTGTGCCGGTGAACGAGCAGGAACTTCTACAAGCGGTCGAGGATGTAGCAGACGACGGCATTATTCAGGGAACTAAAGAGTACAACAAGGACGAATATGTCTCGGGCGCCGAAACCGCGGACCACACTCCGGCTTTTGACAAATGGACGGGTCCGGGGCGGGTGTTCTATAAAGTCCGGAAGAACGCTATCGATCCCCGAAATTTCAAGGACACCAACGATGCCGGAACGCTGGCGGTGCGCTATGTGATACAGCACGTTGATGACAAGAGCACAATCCTTAAAATTGATGCTGTATTTCTTGACGATCTCCATCTCCGCATCCATGCGTCGAACGGATCAGTCGAAGCAGCTGAGTACAAAGACATCGAAGGCCATTTGGCTTCCATGCAATTGAAGCGGCAGGAGGCTGTGGCGGATAGCGAACGGAAGCAACAACAGCTTGCAGCTCAGGAGCTGAAGAGCAGGCAGAAACAGCAGCAACTGGAGGCCAAGCTGGCACAAGCCCCAGACGAAAGCCTTCAGCAATATGTGCAGAAGCTGCGACGCGAAGCCGAACGGGTAGTTGGAAAAGCCGGGGCCAGCTTGCGGGCAGCACCTTTTCACAGCGCGTTAAGTCAAAAAACGCTACCGGCGGGAACGCAAGTTGTGATTTTGGTTTCGACTGCTTACTGGTACGGCGTCGAAACTGAAGATGGCCAACACGGCTGGGTTCATCGCGGTGAATTGGAGTTGCTGCCGTGAAAATGATTATTCGCGCGACGGCAGTGCTATGGATATTTTCAGCGTTGGGATGGGCCCAGTCGCCGCAGGAAAGAAGCTTTTCGCAAACCGTTTCGGCGGTGCAAAATGCCGTGAAAAATGCCGCAGGAACTGCGGGAAGTCTGCCAGTCCTCGACGGTTTTGTCGCCGCTGGTGTGGATGGACTGGAACAATACCAACGTCCGTACTACAAATGCACCGTTTCCGTTATGCCGGGCGCATCTGGCGGATCGCGGGTTCGGGTGAGCGCCAAAATTACCGCGTGGCACGGGGGCGCGAAGCCAGGCTATGCGGTTCTGCCATCAAGCGGTAGGCTTGAATCAGACCTGCTGGATAGGCTGGAGCAAACGTTGAGCCCTGGTTCGAAGCACAACTCAGCCCAGCAATCAAAGGCCGGTGTCCCGGATGTTTCGGTGCAATCGCGAAAGAAGAACAATTCTTCCTCCGGAGACGAGCCCACGATTTCCGCTCCAATGGCGCAGTTTCCGAAACACTTCGACGCCGGCGCACCGTCAACTGCGGCCGTGACACCAGCGGACCCTGGTCTTCAACGCGAGGCCGACGGTCTCGTGGAAATTCTGCGGAACCAATCGCACCCAACGAATCTGGTTGCGGTAAGGAAGGACCAGACGCCGGTGTTGCAGAACCCGGCGCTGGATGCAAAGGTGCTCTTTCTCGCCAGCGCCGAGGATGAATTTGAGATTATTGAGGCCAATCCGGATTGGGTGCATGTGCGCATCTCGGGTATTTCCAGAGGCTGGCTGCGGCGCTCGCTAGTGGAGATGTTAGACGGCTCGCAAGCTGCATCCGAAACAGCTCCATCTGCCGTTGTGCCTTCGGCCGCTGCGGAAACCGCGACGCCGTCGACCAGCGCATTCTCAGTTAGCGGCGAGGAGAACGGCAACTTCCCCGGAGATTGGGAGCCGCTCAAAGGCAAGGCTGTGAAGATTGTCTCGGTACAGGCGTCGGGTCAGGTGACGAGCGCAGAACAAAAATTGCAATTCGCGGAGGAGATGTTTCACAAGCAGACGCTTGCGGAAACGCCGACTGCCGGCCTGGTAGTAATTTTCGACACCGAAGACGGCGGGATGATCGCCGCAACCAAGCCTTCGATAGAGCAGTTTAATAAAGGCGCAATTACCGAGCAGGCCTTCTGGAAGCAGTGTTTTATCGATCCGCCGGAAATTTTGGGTTCAAAGTGAAACCCCGCGCGGGTGTAAATCCGCCGGAGTGTAGTTAGGTGGCCCCTGATCTAAATTCCGCGCGAGCGAGATCGCGGTCACGCACGCCGACAAGATAAAGCAGACTATCGAGACCCAGATAAGAAACGGCGTGGCTGGCGCTGCTTCGCACCAGCGGCTTGGCGTGAAAGGCGATGCCCATGCCGGCCAGATTGAGCATGGGAAGATCATTCGCGCCGTCGCCCACGGCGACCACCTGATCAAGAGAGATATTTTCCTTTTCGGCGAGGGCCTGCAACAGCTCGGCCTTCCTGTTCCCATCCACGACTTCGCCGGCCACTGCGCCAGTTACGGCGCCGTTCTCGATCTGAAGTTCATTGGCGAATATGTAATCGAGTCCGAGCAGCTTCTGCAAATGCTCGCCGAAGAAGGCGAAGCCGCCGGAGAGCACGGCGGTTTTGTATCCCAGCGACTTCAATGTAGATATCAGGCGTTCGGCGCCGTCGGCTAAAGGAATTGAATGTAACAGGTCGCGCACTCGCGTTTCCTGCAGGCCCTTCAATAACGCGAGGCGCCGGGTGAAGCTCTGTTTGAAGTCCAGTTCTCCGCGCATGGCAGCGGCGGTAATGGCTGAAACCTGCTCGCCGACTCCGTGCAGGCGCGCCAGTTCGTCAATGACCTCACCCTGAATGAGTGTGGAATCCATGTCAAATACAAATAGCCGTCGATTGCGGCGGTAAATGCTTTCGCGCTGGAATGCAATGTCGATGTTGAAGCGGTGAGTGAGTTGCATCAACTCGGATCGCAACGCAGAGGAAGAATCATTTTCACCGCTGATTTCGAGTTCGATACAGGCGTTCGCATTTTCGACGCGAGTGGTGAGTGACAGGCGACCGGAAAGCCGCTCGATGCGGTCGATATTGAAGCCATGTTGCGAAACTGCGCCGCTGATATTCGAAAACTGCCCGGCGGTGATCTGCCTTCCGAGCACGGTGACGATAAAGCGAAATTTTCCCTGCGATCCGACCCAATGCTGAAAAGCCTCTTCACTGACAGGAGTCAGTTTGATTTTCAAATCGAGATCATGAGCGCGGACGATGAGATCTTTTTTGAGCGGCGTGAATTCGCGTCCCGAAGGCACTTCGATCAGAATCGCCAGGGTGAGAGTTTCGTGCACAACTGCCTGCCCGATATCAAGGATGCGGACATCATGGCCGGCAAGGATCGCCATCAGTGAACTGGTCAGTCCGGGGCGGTCACCACCCGAAAAATTAATGAGAATGATTTTGTTCATGCAGAAAGCGAAAGCCTCGGCGTGCGTCGCAAGAAACAGACCCGCTCATTCAGATTACCAGCTTCGTGGGACGCTCCAACTCGCACAACCTTGCTGCGGTGTTTGTTCTCTAAAAGGCAGGAGGAAACATGCCAGCACGAAAAAAGAGTTCAAAGTCGCGGAGATATGGAAAGGCTGCAAGCAAAACTGTCGCCAGCGCGATGCGTCGAAAAAAGAGCGGCACGTTGCGCTCGGGAAAAGGCGGGAAGGGAGGCAAGGTCAAGAGCCGCAAACAGGCGATCGCGATCGGCCTTTCTGAGGCGCGTAAGAAAGGCGCCAAGGTGCCTGCGAAGCGAAAGGCAGCCTGAGAGCGTGCCAATATCTATGTCGAAGGCGGTCGCGGCGTTAAACGCCGGCGGCCGCAGCCTTTTGCCCGATCATTACCGCGTCTTGCAATTGGCGGAAAAGATCGCCCATCGCTGCCGGCGAGTGCGACATGAATAGGGTGTTGCTCTTGTCCTGCGCTCCGATTTCCTTGATCGTATCCAGATACTGGGTCACCAGCACCAGCATCATGACGTCTTTGGCGGTCGCGCCTTCGACGGCAGCCGAGAACGCTTCGATCGACTGTTTCAAACCTTCAATGATGGCCTTGCGCTGATTGGCAATGCCCTGACCCTGCAGGGCTTTGCTTTCGGCTTCAGCTTCGGCCTGTTTTACTTTCAGGATTTTCTCGGCTTCGCCACGCGCACTGGCCGCCACCTGCTCGCGCTGGGCGGCGTTGATTTCATTCATCGCAGCTTTCACTTTTTCGTCGGGCTGAATGTCGGTCACCAGCGCCTGGTCAATCGCGTACCCATACGTCTGCATCACGTCATCAAGGCCCTGCTTGATAGCGATGGCGATATCCGACTGCTGCAGGAAAGCGTCATCAAGATTCATCTTGGGCACGTGGCCGAGGATGACGTTGAATACATACGACGAAATCTGCTGCTTCGGGTTGGCCAGCTTGTAGAAGGCCTCGTACACCTTCTCGGGGATGACGTGATACTGAACTGAAACCGGGATCTTCACAAAGACGTTGTCTTTGGTTTTGGTTTCGACATCCAACGCCAGTTGCTGCACCCGCAGGTCAATACGTCCGGCAATCTGGTCAATGTAGGGGACCTTGAAGTTCATGCCCGCTGTGGCGACGCGCTGGAACTTACCCATGCGCTGAACGACGACCGCCGCCGCCGTCTCCACCTGAAAGAGGCCGCTGAGGATCGCTCCAAGAATGACGAGGGCAATGATTCCGTAGAAAACCAGCATGACCGTCTGGGATGAGTCCATGGGCAGCTCCTTTGAGGTGAATCACAACGCGCAAGCGGAATTGCGAGGAATGATACCGTGTCGCGAAGCAGAGCACAATTGAGAATTGAGGGGTGTTCTCGTTGGCGATGCAGACGCATCGCCTGGCGATGAGAATCGAATTCCGACCTCGTCTTACTCGCCGAACATTGGCACCTGGCGGACATCGTCTGCACCTCGGCGCTGTCTGCGGGAGGCGCCAATCACGGCGAGAACGGTCAGAGATTCCAACGCGGTGCGGGGGACGAACAGGCGCTGCACGTTCGATCGCAAATCCGGGGGATTGATCAGGAAACCTTCAGCGGTGGTCAGGCTGAGGTCATTGGGCATGAGGCCTTCGAGAATCTCGCCGTCCTTGAATTTGATCCGCACCCACAAGCCTTCTGCGCGCGGGCGGGTAGTGAAAGTCTTTCGAGACAGAGATTCCGAATCACCGAAATCGCGCACGAAAAAGACGCATTTAATGTCGCTGAGCTCAATCGCCACCACGTTGCCGGAGGTGTTCAGCAGCTCGAACTTGCCGTCGCGGACAAAATGCGCCGAGGCGACGTATCCATTGAGCGAGTCACGGTCAGCCTTGCGAACGATAACCTTTTTGTGGGTGGAAGGCATAGAGACATCGAGTGATCTGACCATCGCGTATCGGGATACTTACAGCTTCCGATGAGCCGATCATGCAATCAGCCGATGAAGTGATTCTCGCATTTCCGCGCGTAAAACTTTGAGGTATCTGCCTTCACAGTAGCCAAAACGATAACGTTGTGATATTTTTTGTACTTCGCTGATCTCGCGAAATGAAACTAACCTGCTCATATAAAAGCACTTACAAAATTAAGCTATATGGATTTCCACAGGTTGTGGAAATTTTCCCCCAGGAGAATCGCATCCTTTCTGCGCTTCTCAGTGGAGCAGGCTGGTTGTAGGGCAGCATTTCACGACCAAGAATGGCTGACTACATTTACACAATGGAACTGCGGCTGACGCCGAACCAACAGAAGGGCGTCAACCTGGTGCAGGATGTTGCCCGCGCCGCGGGGATGAATATCTATCTAACCGGGGGAGCCGTCCGCGACATCATCAGCGGCTTTCCCATCCGGGACCTGGATTTTACGATCCAGGGCAATCCGCTAAAACTTCAGAAAGACCTGGAACGCGCCGGTTCAGTCATTGGCGGGACGGACGACTATTTTCATGTTGTTTATGTCACCCTGCCAGGCGGAGTGCGAGCGGAAATCAGTAGTGCGCGGATCGAGCGATACGAAAAAACGGGCAAGCCTCCGATCATTACTCCAGCGACGATTATCGAAGATTTGAGGCGGCGCGATTTCACCGTCAATGCCATGGCATTGTCGTTGAATCCCGGCTCACGCGGGCTGCTCATGGACCCTTTCAATGGGGCGGCGGATATCGAAGCTAAGCTGGTCCGTATTCTGCACAATTATGCGTTCGTCGAAGATCCTTCCAGGTTGATTCGCGCTTCGCGATTCGCGGCGCGATTCCACTGGCCGCTGGAAGAACGCACCCAGGCGCGCTACGATTCGGCGAAAGAGAACAATTACATCGAATACATCAGCGATCGAGCGATTGGATACGAAATTGAGCAGTTGGCGTATGAAGATGACGCGCTTAATGTTGTCCGCGTTCTTGAGAAAGAGGACTGGCTCAAGGTTCTAAGCCCGCACTGGACCACCGTCAAGGTCGATACCACTGGTTTGTCGGCTCTGATGAAGGCACGCCAGCAAATGGTCGATTTGGGTTACGCGCCTGATCCCGCTCCCGCAGTGCTCGAATTTCTGACCGCGCGGCTGAACGAGAAGGAGACTGCGGACATTCGCAAGATGATTCCGCGCCGCGACCTCGCCGAGGCGTGGCGTGATCTGGATCTTCATGCCAAAGAACTATCCAAGCGGCTGACTGGCAAGGAAGCGGCGACGCCCTCGCGGACATGGAAGCTGCTTTCCAGTGCGCGCCAGGAAATGGTGCTTTATCTGGCGGTGACCTCGCGACAACAGGCGGTGGAGCAGAAGATCAAGAATTTCATGACCAAGTGGCGACAGGTGCAGCAGAAGATCCCGTTGCCGGAAATGACTGAACTTCTGATTACGCCGCAACTGCCGGAATACCCGAAGATCGCAGAAGAAGTTTTCATGCTGTTGCTCGACGGCAAGCTGCGGTCGCGCACTGAGATTTTGAAGTTTTTGAAACCGCTGGCGCCACCACCTCCGCCACCCCCACCGCCTCCGAAGAGAGGACGCGGAGCCAAAGCTGCGGCGGCGGCCCAAGCCGCGTCCGCGGCCGCACAACCTGCGGGAAAGAAGAAGGGCAAGGGCGCTGTGGCTCCAGCTGCCCCGGCTGCGAAAGCTCCCGAGCCGAGCAAGGCGGGTAAGCCGGAATCCACACCGCCAAAGAAGGCTGGACCTGCGCCAGTTGCGGCGAAGAAAGCTGCTCCTGCGAAACCCGTGAAGAAAGCCGCGCCCGCCAAGAAGGCTTCAGCGAAGCCCAACAAGCCCCACAAGGCCAGCAAGAAGCACTAGCCGGTGATCTTCACTCTGCGCCCACACCATGACGCGAGGGCCTGAGTTCATTTTTCGGCGATAATGCACACATGGGCGGTGCCCCAGCCATCGTCGGGCCGGAGTTCTCCTCGCATGCCATGCGAGCCGAGAAACGCGCGGTGGCCACAAATTCATTGCTCGCTGCGCTGGCCATTACGACGCTGAAAATCGTCGTTGGAGTGAGTACTGGAAGTCTCGGCATTCTGTCTGAGGCTGCACACTCTGGTCTCGATTTGATCGCCGCGGCGGTCACGCTTTTTTCGGTCAGGGTTTCCGATAAGCCAGCCGATGCGGATCATCAATACGGGCACGGAAAAGTGGAGAACTTTTCCGCGTTCATTGAAACCGGACTGCTGCTCATCACCTGCGTGGTCATCATTTATGAAGCTTGCAAACGGCTTTTCTTTCACCACGTCGAAATTGAACCCACGCTGATTGCTTTCCTGGTGATGTTCGTTTCCATGGCGCTCGATTTCTGGCGGTCGCGCGCCTTGGGAAAGATCGCTGACAAATATGACAGTCAGGCATTGCAGGCGGACGCGCTGCATTTTTCCACCGACATCTGGTCGAGCGGTGTGGTCGCAATCGGGCTGCTGCTCGTCGTGGCAGGAAGAAAGCTAGGCATACCGTGGCTGATTGAATCGGACCCGGTAGCCGCGCTCTTTGTTGCCGGCGTGATTATCTGGGTCAGCACGCGGCTGGCGCTGAAGACCGTAGATGCATTGCTGGACACGGCCCCGGCAGGGGCGCGGAGCCAAATCATCAACGCACTGCGAACGGTTGAAGGCCTGCTGGAAGTAGACCGAGTGCGCATAAGACGGGCCGGAAACCGTTACTTTGCGGACGTTTCTGTAGGACTTGCGCGCAATGTGACCTTCCAGAGGTCAGGCCAGGTGGCTGATGAAGTTACACGCGCAGTGCACCAGATCCTGCCCAACACGGATGTGGTCGTGCACTCCATTCCTCGTGCGCCCTTCGCGGAAAATATCTTTGATCGCGTACGCGCCGTGGCCACGCGACACAACCTGAACGTCCACGATGTAAGCATTCAGGATCTTGATGGCAGCTTACACGTCGAGCAGCATCTCGAAATGGACGAGCGTCTGCCACTTAAGGATGCTCACGAACGAGTGACGAGATTGGAAGGCGAAATTCGCCAGGATGTTCCTGAGATCGCATCCATTCTCACTCACATTGAAAGCGAGCCGGCTACGATCGAACAGGGTGAACAGATGCAGCGGGATGCGCATCTGGAAGAGCGGTTGAAGAGCGTAAGCAGTGAGTTCCCGGAGATTCTCGATATGCATGACATCGAAGTAAAACGGGTGCGCGATCATGTGTACGTTTCCTGTCACTGCACTTTTGCGGATGATCTTCCGCTGGCCCGCGTGCACGATGTTTCCACGGCACTTGAAATTCGTTTCAAGCAGGAGGCGCCGGAACTTTTCCGGGTGCTCATACATCCAGAACCCAGCACCGACAACAGGAGATAAACGATCGGAGGAGAAAATGATTATCGCAAGCGCCAGATGGACCGAACAGATGCGCTTTGAAGCCTCCGGAAACTCCGGACTATCTGTGTTGATGGACGGCGACGGCAAGGCGGCGAACAGTCCGATGGATTTGGTATTGATCGCTCTGTGCGGGTGCACGGGTTACGATGTGGTCAGCATTCTGCAGAAAAAGCGCGAGCCATTGACGGGTATTGAGGTCACCGCCGAAGCCGAAAAGGCTCCTCAACCGCCTCGGGTGTACACCCACATCAAGCTTCAATATCGCGTGCGAGGGCAGGTTTCGCGAAAAGCCGTCGAAGATGCTGTTCGTTTGTCGGAAGGGAAATATTGTTCGGTTGCGGCGATGCTCAGCAAGAGCGCAAAAATCACCTACAGCATAGAACTGGATTCCTGAGCGATGGCCGAGGCAGCTGTTGTTTCCAAATCCGCTCGACCTCTTTTTGACCATCCATTCCGCGGATACGCTTACATCGCCGGGTCGGCGGTCTTCTGGGGTATTTCGGCGTCACTCGGGCGAGCGGCCTTTACTGGACGCCTGTTCCCGAACTCCGGAATCGAACGAATCAGTCCGCTGATTTTGTCGCAGGCCAGAACCGGCTTCTCGTTTGTGGTAGTGGCGATCGTCTTGCTAACGCTTCGGGGGCCGCGAGGCTTGCGAATGCCCTGGCGTGACCTGCTCAAGCTCTTGGCCCTCGGGCTGGGCGGGATCGCAGTATCAAATTACTTCTACTATCTGGCGATTGAGCGCACCAATGTCGCTACAGCGATCATCGTGCAATATACGGCTCCGGTCTGGGTTCTTCTGTATATGTTGGCGCGAAGGATCGAGAAGCCCACGATTTCAAAGATGGTTTCAGTCCTGCTGGCAATTGCCGGGATTGCTCTGGTAATCGGGCTGATTGGACAACGAAAACTACATCTCGATTCGGGCGGTGTAATCGCTGCCCTGATCGCATCATTTTCGTTCGCCTACTACAACATCGGCGGCCATTCAATCCTTGCACGTTACGATCGCTGGATGGTGCTCCTGTATACGACGCTGGCAGCATCGCTGTTCTGGATTTGCGTTAATCCACCGTCGCGCATCGCGGCAGCCCACTACTCGCCGACCGCGTGGCTGTTCCTTTTTATATTTGCCGTGCTTTCGGTATTGATACCGTTCAGTCTGTACTTCGCCGGCCTGCAGCATCTGGATCCGACGAAGGCCATCGTTGCCAGTTGCCTTGAACCGGTATTCACGGTTTTAATCGCAGCCGTCGCCCTGCACGAGGTAGTCAGCCCATTACAGGCACTGGGAATCGTGATGGTGCTTGGCGCGATCATTGTGGTTCAGCGTTCTGCCTCTGACACAGTGTGTTCTGCCATCGAGCCGGTTGACTGACGCAAAAATTCGAACACTCTCCGACATCTTCCTAAACCCGACAGGATTTTCATGTAGCGGCGTTGATACTTCCGCTGAGGACCTCTAGGCGGGACATCCGCAGCTTTCCAGCCCTCATCGTAGTGCGGTGTTCGGGCCGGTCTGGCCCATAATTGAGCGAGGTGAAAAATATGAGCATTTTCACAATTCTGTTTGTGATTCTTCTGATCGGATGGATCCTGGGATTTGGTGTTTTCCACGTGACCGGCGCGCTAATTCACATTCTGCTGGTAGTGGCCCTGATCTCTCTGGTCTTGCACTTTATTCGCGGTCCCAGGGCGGCTTGACCTTCTGCGTACCTAGTAGGCGTGAGCGCTAACCGGCGCCCGCTTAAAACTCCGGACACCCGCTCAAGCTCCCCTTGAGCGGGCACCTTTTTTCGCGACCATTTCCTTTAGCAATTCTTTTACAATCCGCCCCTTTTTTGTCACTTAAGTCATGTCGGCTGAAAGTGTAACCTCAACGTACCTTCCTACGAGAGGCGACCTTTGTGAAAACTTGGCGATCGACTTTCCTGACGCTTTTGGTTGTGGCCTTTTCCGTTCACCTGTTTGCTCATCACATGGCGGTGGTGGTTGCTGCTGACAATGGAGTGACCAATCTTACCTCGGTCCAACTCGGCAAAATCTTCCGCGCGGAGGCGAAAAAATGGACTGACGGCCGCGAGATCGTTCTCGTTCTGCATCGCGCGTCTTCCGGGGAAGCCATCACGCTAGAGCATCTCAACAAGATGACTGCCGCACAGTTTCAGGCATGGAGCAATGAACACCGGAATCAGGTGAAGTTCGTCAGTTCCGACCAGGAAATGCTGACCGTTGTGGAGACCACTCCGGGAGCCGTGGGCCTGGTTGATGTTCGTGCCGTGAACGACAAAGTGAAAGTCCTTCATGTGGACGGCAAGCTGCCCATGGAAGAAGGTTATTTGCCGCACTAGGCTTTTGAGTGAAGCGAGGCGTGCTGTGCCAGACGTTGCAAAGAGAAATATTTTTGCGCCTTGCGGACATCCCGCCCGATCTGCTCCCGCAAGGCGTCGACCGATGCGAACTTGATCTCGTCCCGTAACCGCGCCAGAAAGAACAACTCAATCTCTGTTTCGGCCGTCAGTTCCAGCGGATGAAAATCCAGCAGGTGGGTTTCAATGGCAAATGAATCAGCTCCGAAGGTGGGCCGGTTACCGATGTTGGTCACAGAGTCAAAACATTCTTCGCCAACCCGTGTGCGCGTTACATACACGCCATCTGCCGGCACGAGTTCTTCGTACCGACTTAGGTTGATAGTGGGCACGGTGTACCTGGAACCGTATCCCCGGCCCCGCCCCGGGGTTGAAATGATGCCGAAAGGACGCCCCAGCAACGGCCGCACCCGGCTTACCTGGCCAGTGCGAATGAGTTCCCGAATACGCGTGCTGGAAACCGACTGACCACGCACCAGCATCTCGGAGTACGGCACTACTGCGAAGCCCAATTCGCGTCCTAGTTCCGCCAGCACTTGGACATTGCCGGCCGCTTTGTGTCCGAAATGAAAGTTATAGCCTTCGTGAACCTCGACGGCTTTGAGGCGTCCGCACAAGATCTGCTGCGCGAAATCATGTGGGTTCATGAGTGAGGCATCGCGGGTGAAGGGAAGCAACAGGGCGGCGTCAATTCCTGATTGCTCCAGAAGGCGGAGCTTCTCCGGCGTGGGGGTGATCAACTTCAGTCCTGAGTCCGGGCGCAAAATGCGTACCGGATGAGGCTCGAATGTTACGGCCACAGACTTTGCGTTTTGCTCCGATGCCCGATTTACCAGTTCGGACAATACGCGCGCGTGCGCCCGGTGTACGCCATCGAAATTTCCGACGCTAACGACGGTCGGTCCGAAGTCGGCGGGAATATCGTCTAATTTGTGAAAAACATCCATCTCATATTTCTTCGGTAGCGTCAGCGTCTACTGCGGTCTTTCACCATCGACTAAATCTCAAACTCCAATTTCATACCGTCATACGAAAGCTTCACATTCTCTGGAAGGGCCGCATTGGTTGCTTCGTGGGGCAGATCATGGCAGATGTGGGTGAAGAATGCGCGTTTCGGCTTCAATCGCTCCACGGTCTGCAGGGAATGTTCAACGGTCGAATGCGTGGGATGCGGCTTGAAACGCAAGGCATCCAGAAAAAGAATGTCGAGCCCCTGCAACTTCGCCAAAGATGCTTCGGGAATATCGCTATGATCGGTCAAATATGCCGCGGATCCGAAGCGAAATCCATAAATCTCGGCATCACCGTGAATGATGGTGACTGGTTCAAATGTCGCTCCGAATAGGTCCAGGGCGCCTTCAAGTGGCTTGAGTTCAACCTGCGGTAAGCCGCCAAATTTGTAGCTGGCGTCGAAGATGTAGCGGAACATGTTTCGGATGAACTCGGCCGCAGCTGGATGTGCGTAGAGTGGCAGCCTCCCCGGCTTGTGACGAAAGCTCAGTGGGCGCAAGTCGTCGATCCCCAAAAGATGATCGGCGTGGGTGTGAGTGTAAAGTACCGCGTCTAGCCGACGGATATTTTCACGGATCGCCTGCTCCCGGAAATCAGGAGTGGTATCAATCAGGACAGCATGGCCGCCGTATTCAATGAGCACCGAAGGCCGAGTGCGCCGGTCGCGGGGATCACTTGAACTACAGACGGCGCAGTCACATCCAATGGTAGGAACGCCCATGGACGTGCCGCTGCCCAGCACGGTGAGCGTCGCCTTCATTTTGCGGCAGGTACCTGCTGCGGTCCTCGGGCGATCGCATTGGTTACCTCGACGTATGCCATGCGCAGCTCATAGAGCGCATTCTGAAGAAAATTTTGTTCTTTAGGGGTGAGATTGCTCTTGGTCTTTTCCGAAAGTAAGGACAGTGAGTCGATGGTCTGCCGCGCGCCAATCAAATCAAGACGCGGTTGTCCGCCCTGCTCCTGCATGAGACCGAGCTGAAGCATTCCCGTCATATAGAGGGAGGCGAGAAATCGTTCGAAAGTGATCTCCAGGTCTTTGGCTGAATGGCCATTCAATTCAACCTGGCGGTCCATTTCCGCTGACGATTGACGATAGGCATCCGCTTGCTGCTTTTGTTCGGCGGCAGTCGGCTGAGGCGGTTCGTCGCCCATCGACTGAGTTTCAACCCCTGATTCAGGAGTACTGGTTCGAGTTTCAGCCGATGTTGCGGGCCGGCTACTGGTCTCTGAGGGACTCTCCGAACTAGATTCCTGCTCTTCAGGAAGGTCTCTGCGTAATTCTCCATCCGCCGTAAACAAGCGCCGATCGGTGACTACAAAGCTTTCTTTCTTTTTTTCTGCCATAAAAAGCACGTCTCGGTCGGACATTTTGTCCGACGTTCTTAAAATTAACTTCTGAAAAATTCAGCAAAGGGCAGGGAGGTGACAAGCACTTTCGCTTCACCTGCCAGCAATTCCTTTTCGCCTTTCGAATATTCTTTGCGCAAAACTCCCAACGCGATGACCTTCCCGGTCGGCACTGTCGCAATGCTGGTAATCTCACCCACTTCTTTGCCGTCGCTGTGAATCTTCGCGCCTGGTTCTGGCGCCGTCCCTTCGACTTCGAATCCCACAAGCGCGCGGTGGACCGCACCACGAGCTCGAATTCTCTCAACAATTTCCTGGCCAATGTAACAGCCTTTGTTGAAATTGAGCGCCCGGTCCTGCCCGGTTTCCTGCGGCAAGGTCTTCTCGCGGATGTCCATGCCTATCTTCGGAATGCCGGACACGATTCGAACGAGCTCGAGGGCTTGATCGCTGATTTCCGATGCGCCGCTGTTTCTCAGTCCTTCGAGAAGACCGGGGGCAATTTCCTTCGGTGCCCAGAGCTCATAGCTATCAACCAGCGGATGATCTTTGCGCAATGCCGTGATCGAGCTTGCGTTCCAAGATAACTCAGTAGATTGCAGTGAGCTTAATTCGCCTATATTCAAGCCAATCGCGGCAAGCGCCTGACTTGACTTAGGTCCCACAAGGCCGATCACAGTGATCTCGCCCAGGTCTTCAACCTCGACTTTATCCATGATGATGTAGCGGCGCAGAAGCGGCAGCAGGGTTTCTGTTTGCGCACGCTCCATTTCGAGAACCAGGCTCTCGCCGCGGTTGAAGGCGTAAAGGTCGCCTCGTATCTGTCCCTGGGGAGTCAGAACAAACGCATAAACTCCATTTCCTGGCATCAGATCGCGAATGTTGTTCGTAACCATGCCATTGAGCCAGCGCACCCGGTCAGCGCCTTTCAGGGAAGTGAGCGTTTGCCCCGTCTCATAAAAGCCACACTCCGAGGTCACGGCCTGGAATTCGCGGCGGATGTCCACCAAACCAGTCCCAGGTTGCTCTGCTTGTGCCACAGGATTCATGCGTATCTACGATTATAACGGAGCAAGTCTGGGTGTAGATTAGCGCTCCGCATTCAGGATTCAGTTAAATCCGGTCCATAAGCAGCTCTTGAACCGTCGCCGAGTGGCATGTGCAACGGCACGCGCATGCTCAGTGCTGACTGCGGACGGCTTGTGCTACCTTTCTTCCGTGAGCGCCATAAAGAAGGTCGCTGTTATCCCCGGCGATGGCATTGGCAAAGATGTGATTCCGGCGGCGGTTAAAGTTATTAAAGCCGTCCGCGTGCCCGTCGAAGTGACTTACTTCGATTGGGGCGCCGACCGCTACCTTGCCGACGGAACGACCGTGCCTACGGACGGTTTTGCGATGCTCGGCAGGGATTTTGATGCCATTCTCGTGGGTGCCTTTGGTGATCCGCGCGTGCCCTCGAACATTCACGCCAAAGAAATTCTTCTGGGTATGCGCTTCAAAATGGAACTCTATGCCAATGTTCGGCCGGTGCGTCTGCTGGACGCTTCACTCTGCCCGCTGAAAAATATCGAAACCAAAGATGTTGATTTCGTCGTGGTCCGCGAAAACACCGAAGGCGTTTATACCGACTCGGGCGGCATCTTCAAGCAGGGAACTGCTGACGAGATCGCCGTTCAGGAAGACATCAACACGCGTAAAGGCGTGGAGCGAGTGATTCGCTATGCGTTCGAATATGCTATGCAGAAGCGGAAGGCCGACGGCTCCAGTCGCAGGCGTGTCCTGATGTGCGACAAGTCAAACGCCATGACCTATGCCGGGAGTCTTTGGCAGCGGGTGTTCAAACTGGTTGCAGCCGAGTATCCGCAGATCGAATCCGAGCACATGTACGTGGATGCGCTATGCATGCAGATGGTCCGCGACCCCGGACAGTTTGATGTCATCGTCACCAATAATATGTTTGGCGACATCATCACTGATCTGGCCGGAGGTTTGCAGGGCGGCCTGGGCATGGCTGCCAGCGGGAACATCCACCCAGGCGCGACTTCGATGTTCGAGCCGGTTCATGGCTCGGCACCGCCGCTCGCGGGCAAGAATGTTGCCAATCCCATGGGTGCAATTCTCACTAGTGCCATGATGCTGGCGCATCTGGGATTCCAAGATGCGGCGAACAGAATAGAATCCGCCGTTCTGGATGCAGTACGTTCGAAAAAGACTACACAAGACATTGGTGGACCGTTAGGGACGAAAGAAGTCGGCGACTGGATTTCGGAAAGTATTGCGGCTGGCGGAAGCACGCAGGCATGAAACTAATAATCAATGGTGAAGACAGAGAGTTTAACTCCATCTCGACCCTCTCTGATTTGTTGGTCCAGCTCGGGATGAAGCCCGATCGCGTCGCCGTCGAGCTTAACCGCGAGCTGGTTCCGCGGGACCGTTGGCCGTCAACCCAGCTCGGCGATGGAGACAAGCTGGAAATCGTGCATTTTGTCGGCGGCGGTTCAGGTCACACTTGGCAGCAGAACTTGTGAGAACCGTATGAAAGTGGATCGACGCACAGTTGACCTGTCTTCCTATCCTGACCTGGTCGTGATCTATCTGGGGATGCGGGTTAACAGGCTTTACGGCCTTAAGACAGTTTTCGGTTTCGGACCTCGGATTACGAATGCTGTCGGGGAAAAGCCGGAAGGATTGCTGCTGCACGAGAATGTCATTTATTCGATCTTCCCCATGCACGCCGGCATGCGGCAGTATTGGCGCGACTTCGACTCCCTGGAGCGCTGGTCGCGTTCCGAACCGCACAGGTTGTGGTGGATGGAGTTCTTGCGGGATTCCGGTGGAACCGGGTTCTGGCATGAAACCTACTTCATGCGCGGCGGCATGGAAGCAATCTACGATGACATGCCGAAGGGAATCGGATTGGGTGCCTTTGCTCCGTTGCGGCAGGCCCGCGGACCTATGTTCTCCGCGCGCACGCGCCTGCGGGCTGGAGGCACTGACACGAAGGCCGCGCCCACCAGTGAGGCCGAGCTCTATGACGATACCAAACATCCAGCCGGGGAACCCGGAAGCTAAGTAGCTCGTTAGTTACCTCTTTTCCACCATTTACCTGATGGTGAACGCACAACTCCGGCCTACAATGTTTCAAACATTTTGTAAACTGAATGTTTAAAACGTTTGCGGGCTGAAATGCAGGATTCCTTCTCATCGCAGGATGTTATTCGCCTGACCGGCATCACTGCCCGTCAGTTGCAGTGGTGGGACGAGCGCGGAATCGTCGTCCCAGCGCGGCAGGGACACCGGCGTGTGTACACGTTCGAAGATCTGACGGAAGTGGCGGTCATCTGCGAACTGCGGCGCAAGGGATTCTCCTTACAGCGGATGCGTAAAGTGGTGCGCTTTCTGCAAAAGGAATTCAACCAGCGCCTGGCCGAAACGGTTGGCGGTTCCTCCACTTATCACCTGCTGACCGACGGGCGGACGCTGTATCTCGAGACCTCTCCGCAGCAAATTGTGGACATTCTCAAGAATTCGCGGCAGCCAATGTTTGCGATATGCCTCAGCGATACCGTACGGCAAGTGAAGGCAGTGGTCAGCGGACGCAAGCGGCCCGGCCGCTGTGCTCCAGAAAAAGTTCGCGCTATTCGCAAATCGAGATTGGGTTCATAGCAGTGAATTTGCCCGCGAGGAGGGGAAATGGTTGCTGAACTCGAAATCCTGAGCGAATGGATCCCGGAGCAGATGCAGCCCGGCACGATTTTCGTGCTCGAAAACGCCGGCCATATCGGCGAGAAGGAAGATCCTTACTGGGCCGTGCTCTCGTGCCCCAACTGCGGCACACTTGGCCTGATCACGCGCAAGCAAATTGCAGGATTGCTGGCGGTGATTTGCGGATCTGGAACGTGCTCAGCGCAATTCTTCATCCGCGACAGCGAGATTCAGATAAGAAAACCGTTTTAGAAAAGCACTTGTCAGTGGTAAGAAACAAATCGGAGAGCGACCGCAAGTACTGAGCACGGACAACCATTCACTGATCACTTGGTGTTCTGCAGTGCTACCGGCACCTGCTCCACGATTTCAATATCAAATCCTTCGAGGGCGGCTACTCTTCGCGGATGGTTGGTCAGCAGTCGGATGCGGCGCAGTCCAAGGTCCGACAAAATCTGGGCGCCCAGGCCGATTTCGCGTTGTGTTTTACGCTCGCTTTCCGGCAAAGACGGTTGAGTCCGATCTTTGTGGAACGAGATCGCGGTTTGCTCGCCGACTCTCTCGACAGAGAATCCCCTCGCGGACTGATGGAGATAGATGAGCGCGCCTCGTCCTTCAGCGGCAATTATCTCCATTGCGCCTTCAAGGGTTGCGCGGCAATCGCATCCTGCCGATCCGAAGACATCACCGACCAGGCAATGTGCGTGCATGCGCACCAGCACCGGCTCGTTGCCATCGTCGATTTCGCCACGCACCAGCGCCAGATGCGAATCTCCGCCTTCTACCTCGCTGGCATAAGCGATAATGCGGAACTCTCCGTAACGTGTGTTAACCAGGGCCTCGCCCACGCGGTGGACATACCGTTCGTGCTGCATGCGATAGCGGATGACTTCCGCTACGGTGAGCATCTTCATTGCATGAGTTTTGCAAAACTCAATCAGGTCAGGCACACGCGCCATGGTGCCGTCTTCGCGCATGATTTCGCAGATGATTCCGGCGGGCACCAGGCCGGCCATTCGCGTCAGATCAACGGAAGCTTCTGTCTGCCCAGCCCGAACCAGGACGCCGCCTTTACGTGCTCGCAGTGGAAAAACATGACCTGGACGTGCCAGGTCGGAGGGCCGGGTGGCGGGATCTATTGCGACCAGAATGGTTCGTGCCCGGTCGTAGGCTGATATACCGGTGGTCACGCCTTCGCGGGCGTCAATTGCCTCGCAGAACGCGGTGCCATAATTCGAGGTGTTTTCAGCCGACATGGGCCCAATGCGCAGGTGTTCCAAGCGCTCCTCGGTCAAAGTCAGGCAGATCAGGCCTCGGCCGTATTTGGCCATAAAGTTGATGGCTTCGGGAGTGACCTTTTCGGCAGCGAGCATGAGATCGCCTTCGTTTTCGCGATCTTCGTCGTCCACGATGATGATCATCCGGCCCTGGCGAATTTCTTCGGTGGCTGTGGGAACGTCCGTAAATGGCGCCTGCGGGCTCATGTCAGAATTGTAACAAGGGGGTCATGTTTCGGCGGTTTTCTTCGTGGCGAGAGCCCGATCTCATGCGCCGCGATCGAACATCCACATCAGCCAGAATGTGGCGCCGGCGACAGCCGCCGAAGCCGGGATAGTGAGGATCCAGGCCCATACAATTCGTCGCGCCACGCCCCAGCGCACGGCTGAAAGGCGATGGACGGCACCGACTCCGACAATTGCGCCAGTGATGGTGTGCGTGGTGCTGACCGGAATTCCAGCCATCGCCGTTCCGAAGAGCGTCAACGCGCCCGCACTTTCGGCGCAAAAGCCTCCGAATGGCTTCAGCTTCGTGATCTTCGATCCCATGGTATGCACGATGCGCCAACCGCCAAGGTAGGTTCCGGCAGCAATCGCGCCATTCGCCGCGATAATGATCCAGTAATGAAACTTTCCCCAGTTGCCTGCCATATCGGCCCTACTCATCAGGCCGGCGGTATATAAAGCGCCGGCCACGATGCCCATGGTCTTTTGCGCGTCGTTACCGCCATGTCCGAGGCTGTAAGCCGCAGCAGAAAGCAGTTGCAATTTCCGGAACCACTTGTCGACGCTCTGCGGGGTCTGCTTTCGCAGCAACCAGTACCCCGCGATGCTGAAAATCAGCGCGATGACGAGTCCCATTACCGGTGCGACGACGATAAAAATCAGTGTCTTGGTCCATCCCTGAGGCAAGATCACGCCATAGGCATTCGCGATGCCGTGATTGAGCGCAGCGCGGGCCATAGCCGCGCCGGCATATCCACCGATCAAAGCGTGCGATGAGGAGGTGGGCAGTCCCCACCACCAGGTCAGGAGGTCCCACACAATTGCGCCCAGCAATCCAGCGATGACAACGTATTGCGTGACGTCATCCAGGCGGATCATGCCTTTGCCGATAGTCTTGGCGACGGCTGTGCCCAGCACAAATGCGGCGACGAAATTGAAGAATGCGGCCCAGGCGACGGCCAGCTTGGGGGAAAGCACACGAGTGGAAACCACTGTAGCAATGCTGTTAGCAGCGTCGTGAAAGCCGTTCAGGAAATCAAACACCAGCGCGGTTGTGACGGTGATGATAAGCAGCACCAGAGCGGTGTTCAATCGCGGGGACCCCTTATTCTAGATGTGATCATCCGCTCGAGCCTATGCACTTTTCAGCGCTACGGCTTCGAGCACATTAGCGGCGTCCTCAGCCTTATCGGTAGCCGTTTCAAGGACTTCATAAAGCTCTTTTAATTTGATCAGCTGGATTGGATCTTTTTCGTGTTCAAACAATTCGGCGATAGCTTTTCTGCTAACGCGGTCGGCCTCATTTTCCAGACGGTTGACTTCCACGCAATGATCGAGGACTTTTTGATTTTCCTCCAGGACGGCGACTGCCTTGGAGAGTTCTTCAGCTTGCGTAACAATCAGCGTGGCCAAATCTGCCGCGGCGGGCGGGGGATTGATGATGCGATATAGAGTCATGCGGACGGCGGCCGCATTCACAAAATCGAGTACGTCGTCGAGCGACGAACTGAGACGGTGAATATCTTCACGATCGAATGGGGTGATGAATGTCTGATTGAGCATACGGATGATGTTATGCGTCATCTCGTCGCCACGATGCTCTACCGCCTGCAGTTTCGGGACCCGGTCAGCAGGCCCGTCCGGATTTTTCAGAATATCGTGAAGTATTCGGGCGCCATCGGTGAGATTCTGTGCAACGTCGGCGAACATGCGGTAAAACTTTTTTTCGCGAGGGATTAATCGCATGCAAGGGGGTCGCTCCTGTCAGATTCGCGCTGCGAGAACGCTTACTATCTCATGCGATTACGAGAGCGTCAACAAGTGCCGTGGATGCTGAGATTTGCAGAAGTTTTTAACCGAATGTTAATGGTTGTATGAGGCTTGGGACCTGTCCTCCCGCTAGGCCGGATGCGAATCGCTGCGGCGGAGTTTCGTTTCGAGAGAGGTCTTTACTGATGGCCATTCGTTATCCAGGATGCTGAAATAAACCGAATCCCGCTGCCGACCGTTCCAGGTAAGCATATGCTTGCGCAACGTGCCTTCTTCTTTTGCTCCCAGGCGCAAGATCGCGGTTCGCGAGCGTTGATTCAGGGCATCCGTCTTGAGTTCTACTCGGAGACAATGCCAGACGTCGAATGCATGACCGAGCATCAGGTACTTCGCTTCGGTGTTGATAATTGTTCTCTGCCAGGGCGGTGCTACCCAGGTCGAGCCAATTTCGACTTTCCGGTTCGCCAGATCCATATTCATAAAGCGGGTAGTCCCGACGATCTGGCCAGAGCTGTGCTCGATGGTCACGAACGGAACCGTCAGTCCGCGCTTCTGTTCTTCGAGCACTTGTTGATTAAACTTGTGGAAATCGTCGAGCGTCTCCAGACGGTAAGGAATCCACTGAAAAATGTCCTTGAGGTGATCTTTTGCCAGGTTCCAGAGCGTGGCCGCGTGCTCAGGCCGTAGTGGGTCAAGACGCACGTGCTCACCTTCGAGCGTGAAGAGTGAAATAACCGGATTTGTCCCCAAAACCAGCTCCTTGGCTGTACGTCCAACGATTATATGAAATTATTATCTTTGCCTTGATCCTTCTATCTTTGCATCTTGCGCCTGATTTCGTCATCTGATCGGAAGGGTAGGAGTGTACAGGGATGGGCTGTCACATCGAATCCGTGAACAGAGGCTGTGCGTGAATTCTCATTGCTTTCCGTTCCGCCAGATACCGCACAGCACCCCGCTCTTCCTCGATTATCTTGAGCACGCACCCGCTGTTCAGCCGTTCTATCCGCGCTCGGCAAAATTTCTGGATTGGGCACAAGAAGAAGCTTCGAAGGTGGTGTATCCACCGGAACGCCGAAAGCGCGTATCCGAGATTCTTGAGAGACAGAATAAGAGCTTCGGTGCCTCAGCACGGACGCTCGAAAACATTGCTGCATTGCGTGACGGAGCCCTGGCGCTGGTTACCGGTCAACAAGTGGGACTTTTCGGTGGCCCAGCGTTCTCGCTTTACAAAGCGCTTAGCGCGGTGAAGTTGGCTCGGGAGGCGCAAAACCTCGGGATCAACTGCGTGCCTGTCTTCTGGCTCGCGACCGAAGACCATGATCTGGAAGAAATAAACCAAGTGCGCCTCATAGGCCAGGATGGCAAACTTGAGCGCCTGGCCAGCACCGCCCGGGGCGGGGAAGATGCGCCGGTCGCCACAATCCACTTTGGTCCGGAAATTTCGCAACTGTTGCAGCAGGCGCAAGCATTGCTGGCCGACTCCGAAGCCGGCAAGCTGCTTGAAGAGTGCTATCTTCCCGGCGAATCATTCGGTACCGCTTTCGCCAAATTGTTTGCCCGCCTGTTCGCTGAGTTCGGGGTGATTATTGTCGACGGTTCCGACCCCGGGCTAGACTCGGTCGCCGCTCCCCTTTATCGCCAAACCGTTGAGCGGGCGCAGGAGTTAAACCAGGCGCTTCGGGAACGCGACCAGCAATTGCAGGCGGCGCAATATCACCAGCAGGTACGCATCACCGATGCTTCGACTCCGCTCTTCCTCATGATTGAAGGCGCGAGAGTTCCGCTGCATTTAGCGGCCGCGGGCAAGTTCTCAGCAGGGAATCGAGAGCTATCGGGGCAAGAACTGCTGGAACTGACCCAATCTGCGCCGCAATCGTTCAGTCCCAATGTTTTGTTGCGACCGGTAGTGCAAGACTACTTATTGCCGACGTTGGCCTACGTCGGAGGAGCGGCTGAAGTGGCGTACTTCGCGCAGCTGGGCACACTGTATCAAAAGTTGACAGGTAGAGTGACGCCTATCCTACCTCGTTTTTCAGCCACGTTGATCGAAGCAAAACCTCAAGCAATACTTGAGCATTACAAATTATCATTTTCTGATCTGTTTCGCGGGCCCGAGGGCTTGAGTGAGACCATCGGATCGCGCATGCTGGACCAGAATCTCCAGTCTTCTTTTAATCAAGCGGTGGCAGCGGTCGAACGATCAATGGGTGCGGTCCGGGAAGCGCTGGCTCGGCTCGATAAAACGCTTGTTGAATCCGCAAACAATGCGGAATCAAAAATGATGCACCAAATAGAGGCCCTGCGTTCGCGGGCTGCGAGAGCCGAATTGCGCCAGAGCGAAGTGGCTGAGCGCAAGGCGCGACTGCTCAGCAGCGCGCTCTATCCTGACAAAACCCTGCAGGAGCGCGAGGTCGGTGGCGTCTCACTCATTGCGAAGCACGGAAGGGAATTACTCGACAGCTTGCTTGAGATGATCCACCCTGACTGCGTGGACCACCAGTTGATCACGTTGTGACGTCGGGCAAGAGTCCGTGGGGGCCAGACACTCCGGTCTCACATTTTTCGACGAAACCACTACGCCGCCGGCTGCTGCTGAGTCATGCAGTGAATTGCGCCAAAGCCCCAGATCAAATCTCCGCAGTAGATCGGAACCACATCGCGATCGGGAAAGAGATCGGCGAGAATATCAAGTGCCACGCGATCATTGGGATCATTGAACACCGGCACCAGGACGATCTCATTCGCAATATAGAAATTCGCATAACTCGCGGGTAGGCGCCGGCCCTCAAAGTACACGGGCGCCGGCATTGGCAGATCAATTGTGACCAAAGGCTTGCCATCTTCAGTGGTGGCGTCGCGTAATCGCCGAATGTTCTCGCGCAATGCCTCGTAATTTTCGCTGGACGGATCGGCATCAACGCACGTGACTACGGTGTCGGGCGAAACAAAGCGCGTAACATCGTCCACGTGGCCATGGGTGTCGTCGCCTACAATGCCCGACCCCAGCCAAACAACATTCGTGGCGCCGAGGTATTGAGCAAAAACGTTTTCGTAATCTTTCTTCTTCATTCCGGGATTGCGCTGCTGTACGCGGCTGAGCAGGCACTCTTCGGTGGTGATCAAAGTTCCAGAGCCGTTGACTTCAATCGACCCGCCCTCCAGCACCACACGTTTGCTGCCGAAGGTCGGCTGGATTTCTGACGCACCAGCGGCTTCTGCCATCCTGCTGCCGATTTTCTCGTCGTGCTGCCAGTTGGGATACTTGGCCCAGGCATTGAACCGCCATTTCATAGCAGAGATCCCTGCAGCTCCTTCGTCGAGCACAAACGCGCAACCGGAATCCCTTGTCCACACTCGATTTGTTGGCCAGCGATGAAATCGGACGTTCTCATTCCAGGCATTCGCCCGCTTCAACGTCGTGCGCGCAACCTTCTCAGCCGCCGCGTCTTTGACGATTAATTCAACGCGCTCGCGCGGAGACAGGTTCCGGATGATCTCAGCATAAACCCATGGGATCGGCTCGAATTTCCCTGGCCAGTCGAGTTTGTAATGAGGCCAAGCCAGCCAGGTGGCTGCGTGCGGCTCCCACTCGGCCGGCATGCGAAAGGAAACTTGGTTCTGAGCAGGGGAGCGCTTAGCCATGGCATTCAGTCAATCAGCCGGCTGGTGATCGGGCCATAGGCGTCAATTCTTCGGTCGCGGAGGAAGGGCCAGTTACGCCGGGTGTCTTCGAGAACGTGGGGATCAACTTCGGCGATCAGGATCTCTTCTTTATCATGAGAAGCCCTGGCGATCAGCCGACCAAAGGGATCCGCAATAAACGAGCCACCCCAAAACTCCAGGCCTTTTCCCTGGGCCTTGTTTCCACGAACGTTCCCCTCCTCAAACCCAACACGATTCACAACCGCGACGTAGACGCCATTTGCGATCGCGTGCGCGCGTTGAATCGTTTGCCACGCGTCGTATTGGGCTTCGCCGAACTCGGCTTTTTCGTCTGGATGCCAGCCGATTGCGGTCGGATAAAACAGCACCTGTGCACCCTGGAGTGCCGTCAGGCGCGCACCCTCGGGATACCACTGATCCCAGCAAACAAGTGTCCCAATCCTCCCGATGGAAGTATCGAATGCCTTAAAGCCCAGATCGCCGGGAGTGAAGTAATACTTTTCGTAATAAAGGGGATCGTCGGGAATGTGCATCTTGCGATAAATGCCGCGCAGGCTGCCGTCGGAATCGATCATCACGGCGGTATTGTGGTAAACGCCTGGAGCGCGTTTTTCGAACAATGACGCGATCAGGACGATGCGTAGCTGCCTTGCGACGTCCGACAGTCTGGCAGTAGTCGGTCCGGGAATGGGCTCGGCCAGATCGAACAGTGCGGCATCTTCGCGCTGGCAAAAGTATTGAGTTTGGAATAATTCCGGCAGGCAGACGATCTGGGCGCCTTTTGCCGCAGCCTCATTCAGTCGATCAATGGCTTGGACCAGATTCTGCGCGGGATCGGCCGTCGCCGACATCTGCACCAGCCCCACCCGAAACTTTTCAGACACGCTTCGTCTCCTCAGGAGGAACTAGCATAATAACAGCGCAACCCGAGTGGCTACAGCAAGCAACAACGACACGGCTGACGATCGTGAATGGGTCAGGATGCTTTGTGCTCGCCCGATATTGCCTTGGAAAACTCCAATACTTCAGCTTTGCGCCCCGACTCCCAACGCGGATGCTTTCGGCCTCGAAGTTGTCCTATGAAGGTCCCTATGGCAGCCGAGGTCAGAGCGATGTTTTCGACTTTTACGAGGTGGCCGAGGCGAATTTGCTTAACGGCGTGCAATCCGCTGCTGATGGCGCATCCACATTGGTCGCAATCCGGGTTGCCGCCGAAGACACACGGTTCGACCCTGGTTTTAAGGTCGGCACTATAGTTTGTGGACATCCGCGCAAACATGCATTCTCGAGGATTTGATGGGGGCTTCAGTATCGCGCGAGCAATTCCACCACCCGCCAGGAGTTTCGGATGACGGGGCCGGGCTTCGACGAGTTGCCTGGCCACAAATTCCCGGTCCCTCGCCGTCAAAATTTCGGGTGACCGCTCACCTTTTTGCGGAGTATAGGTGCTGATCCAGATGCGGCCAACTTCCGGTCTGGCGCTCCAAAACGAAAGATATTCCTCGATGTAACCCGGGCGCTGCAGCATGGGGCGCGTGATCGTCCAATGGATATTGACATGGCGGCCAGCGATGTTTTTGAGAACCCGGTCATAGGTGGCCGGTTTCCGGCGCACGTCATGATGCTCCGGAAGGCCATCCACTGACACGGCGACATGGAGACGAGGGATGCTCATCCATTCCTGAGGAATCGGAATTACCGCGCTGGTGACAACCATGGTGTGAATGTTCCGAGCGCCGAGCATCGGCAATAGCCTGCTCAGTTCGCGATGGCGCACCAGTGGTTCGCCGCCTACCAGAGAGACATGAAGCGGGCGATGCTCCTCGACCAGGCGAATGACGCCGTCCACCAAGTCGTTACCGCGATAATCGCTGAGACTCCGCAGGGTTGCCGCCCCGCCCAGATGGTCGCTTCCGTATGCGTAACATCCGGGGCAGCTTAGCGGGCACTCGCGGGTAATTTCGATGGACAGCATGGGAGTGCTGCCCCCAAGTATGGACTTCCAAGCGTTCAGCAGTTCCAAAACGCCTAAACCAGGAGTTGTGGAGATTTCGCTCACCAAATATCTCCTCGCGGCCTGGGTACAGGCCGCGTGATCATATGCGTGTATTTATTGGATGCTCGGGGGAAGAATTCCGCCCTGTTCATTGAGTACCGCTAAGGCGGTCTTCTTCATGGAAGATTCGCGAGCCCGAACAATAAGCAGCAGCCCGCCATCCTCGAAACTGTTCTCGTAATACAAGGCGTGCGCCAGCGGCACGCCGATGGCCTGGCAAAACCCAGTGAGATTGGTTACCGATCCGGTGAGCATGCCTACTACTCCGATGTCGCCATCTTCAAACCCCATCCTGCTTAACGCCTGAATGGCATTTGCAGCGGTGAAGGGTTCATAGAATCCGGCGGTCACCAGGATTTCCGAGTTTCTGTTTTCCTGTATCAATGAATTCACTCCTGCGTGAGTGGTGAGCAAACAGAGTGGTCAAGGCGTGAACATCAGACGCCGAAACTCCACATTGAGAGAGAGGGGATTCCTCCAGCTCTAGCAGAGACGGCTACACGTGAAAGCGAGTAGATTGCCTCGATGTACCGCAGGATGGAATCCGAACTGTAACAGCAGCGTGCCCAGAATTTCGTAAACTGGCGGACTGAAGTGGGTGAGTGTTAATGCAAAGGTCTTGTTTAGCGAGTGAGGCCCCGTGCTCGGCAGTTCGTCGGGCGCCGGCGTGATCAACACAATCAGAATGCCCATGGCAGCTATAACGGCCACTACGGCGATCCAGGATCTGGAAGTTCCAGTCAAAGGGCGTCTCACGGGTCTGAGTATTATAGATTGTCCTGCGTCAAACGAAGGTTGCATTATGACTCGTCAGTTAGATCAATTAAAACCTTTTTCCCGTGCGATCCCGTGACGTTTGAAGTTGCAAACTGGCGCGTCTGCCTTTGGCTCTAGTAAAGTAATCCTTCGAATCACATAGTTTGGGAGCATTGATGAAGCCAGGCAATCATGACGGTTCGGGTATTGATCGCAAGTTGCACAATCCCATCGAGGACCGCCTCGTTCCACTTGAGCCCCTCGATCTTTCTACGGTCCGCTCTGTAGACGACCTGGTTCGCGCCATGTCGAATACTGCGTTCACCGGGCGCCAGATCGGAGAAGCCGCCGATGTGCTCGAGGCCATGGCGCGCGACAAAGATTGTTTTGTGGTCATGACTCTCGCCGGTGCGATGACGGTAGCAAAACAGGGCCTGATCATCGCTGAGTTGATCGACCGCGGCATCGTCAATGCCATTGTTTCCACCGGCGCACTGATGGCCCATGGATTAGTTGAAGCCACCGGACGCTCCCATTTCCGCTACAACCCCGACGTGCCGGACACCGAGCTTTACGAGCAAGGGTATAACCGCGTCTATGACACGCTCGAGCCCGAGCAGAACCTTGACGATGTTGAAAGAGTTATGGCTGAGGTGCTCGAGAACTGGGACCATTCCGAAATTATGTGTTCGTACAAGCTGAATCACGCCATCGGCGGATTTCTGTCGAAGCGGTCGAAAGAGCAGCGCGGGATTTTGAAGTCGGCATATGAAAAAGGTGTGCCGGTATTTGTTCCTGCGTTTACCGATTCCGAGCTGGGACTGGACGTCGCCCTGCATAACCGCATGCGCGAAAGCTCGGGCCGGCACAAGATTCGTTTCGATCCCTTCGAAGACCTCGAGCATTTCGCATCAACCCTGCTGCGCCAGACTCGCCTGGGAATTTTCACTATTGGGGGCGGGGTTCCGCGGAACTGGTCACAACAGTTTGGACCGTTCATCGAACTGCGCCATCGTCGCCTGGGCGAAAACCTGCCGCTCAAGCGCTATCACTACGGCGTGCGCATCTGCCCGGAGCCGGTTTATTGGGGAGGGCTGTCAGGCAGTCCCTATAGCGAAGCCATTTCCTGGGGAAAATTCGTGCCTCCGGCTGAAGGTGGAAGGTTCGGCGAAGCTTTCGTGGATGCGACAGTGGGATTGCCGTTGATCGTGGCCGCGGTGCTGGAGCGGCTGGGGAAACGGGCCGTGGCAACAGACAGGAGTACCAAATCCAAGGCGGCAGCAAGAAGATAGTCTATACATGGTATCTACAAATGTGTATACTACGTATATGCCGACTGCTCAAATCACAAAATGGGGGAATAGCCTGGCTATTCGAATCCCAAAACCCCTTGCCGAGCGAGCTGGAATGAGTGAAGGTGATCCAATCGAGTTGGAAGCCAGGCATGGCGAAATAACGCTTCAGCTTCGGGAGAAAGTCCCAACCCTCAAGGAACTCGTAGCCCGTATAACTCCCGAAAATCGTCACGGCGAGACGCTGGCAAGCCCGGAGGTCGGGAGAGAGGTCGTTGAGTGGTAGCGCGGTACGTCCCGCGAGCCGGAGACGTGGTATGGATCAACTTTGATCCGCAAGTGGGTCGAGAGCAAGCCAAGCGGCGTCCCGCGCTTGTGCTCACAGAAGAGACCTATAATCGGGCGAGCGGACTCGCAGTCGTTTGCGCCATTACAAGCAGACGGAAATCCTATCCATTCGAATTACCGCTCAAGGTTGGCAATATAGAAGGAGCTGTTCTCGTTGATCACATCAAAAGCTTCGACTGGATGGGACGCAACGTGACCTTTCATTCAAAAGTCAACTCGCTGATTCTGGACCGAGTGCGCGCATATCTAGAGGTGCTGTTAGGAATAAAGTAGGCCGTTGCCTCGATCACAATATTCCGATTGGGATCCATAGAAAAAATCCGACAGCCGCTGAAATGCTGAGAAAAATTTGAGCGCGACCGTCCCCCTCGCCTGCGGATGCGCCGGCAAATGCGGCAATGCACAAAACTACTCCGATGTTGCCGCAAAAGTCATGGACTTTCGAGGGCGCGGGGTAGTCGTGGAAGTGCAACCAAAGTACCCAAAAACCAAAAAGGATAGCGTTTACAGGTGCGGATACCAATCCAAAGATAAAGGCTCTGCTCCGCCAACCCGGTGACGTGGCGGTAGGATTTCGAACCCAAAACCACCAAGCAATGGCGGCGCATATAGCGGGTAGAAGCCAAAGTAACGACAGCGTTGTTTCAAACAACGATTCTCCTGAGTTCGTTGCAGCGAAACTAGCCCTGGCTTAGTCAAAAATAAAAATCGCCGCCGCAATGACCGTTGTCCACAGCCCGCGCTTGTCTCCTACCGCTGATTGCGTCACGTTTGCCGTGCGGACGATCTTGTTAGAAATCCGGTAGATTTCCTTCTTCTCGTCCCACGACCGGTCGGGGTCAAACTCTACGTTCAACGTCGTCGCCAGCATTTCAGCTGCGAGTTCTTCGGCGTAATCTCCGGCGGCATCTTCAGTCTCGCCGAACGAGTGGTGCTCACTCAAATATCCGTACGTATTTCTGTCTGCCGGAATGGCGACGCCGATGCTGGCCGCCAGCAACCGGTGGGGCTCATGCGTCGAATTTTCCGCGACTACGGAGAACACGACCTCGCCGGGATCGAGATATGGCAATCCCTGGGCTCGCGATATCAATTTACATTGTGGCGGAAAGATGGAGGAAACCCGAACCAGATTTTGGGCGGCGATTCCGGCGTCGCGGAGCGCCAATTCGAATGACGTCAGGCGCTCTTTGTGTTTACCGACCCCCTTGGTGAAGAAGATCCGCTTGGGGACCATGGCTTTGGACAATTCAGAAACCCTCCGGAATTGGCGATGATGGAATCGTTAAATCTAACATAGGTTTTCTTGCTCGACTATGAAAAGTGCGAGAAAAACCAAGGACCTTACCTGATCTACAAACAGTTCACTCCCCTTGGGACGTGGGAGTTTTTCCGCCGCACTGGCTGTACATGTCCGACCTCGTGCACCCGCGGCGCGCGTGGTTCAGCCGAGAAACTGTATTTCCTGGGAGAGTCGCGCGAATCAAGCTTTTGGTCAGTCCGCCGATATCCACAGAGCGGACAAGTGACGCGGTGTTTACTACATGTCGACCAGTCCTATCGAGTTCGTCAATGATTTTGCCGGGCCGCAACCTCTCGCGTGCGAAGCGCAAGCCGATTCTGCGCTCTTGGAGAAGCCTTTCAACGTTGATCCTGAAGCCGCGCCGCAAAACGTCCCAACCTGTACCCGATTGCGCGTTCTGTTCGTCGAGGATGATCCGTCAGACATCGACCTGCTGACGCTGGCATTACGCAAGGGCGGTTTCGAGGCGACCCATGAGGTGGCCGAAACTGCCGAGGCTTTTGTTGCGCAGATCCAGAGAGACCCGTACGACGTGATTCTGGCTGATTACAACCTGCCCTCCTGGAATGGGATGGCGACAGTTGAGATTCTGCGCCGCGAAGGCCTGGATATTCCGGTTGTGCTGGTGTCGGGCGCGCTGGGCGAAACCCGGGCGGTCGAGTGCATCAAGCAGGGAGCAGCGGATTACGTATTGAAGGACCAGTTGCTCCGCCTGCCTGAGGCGGTACGGCGGGCGGTGCGGGAAAAGAAATTGCGCGAGGAGCATCGCCGCTCGCTCGAAGAGCTGGCTCGCTCCAATCGCGATCTGGAGCAGTTTGCATACGTAGCATCGCATGACTTACAGGAGCCGCTGCGCATGGTCGCGGCTTATACGCAATTGCTGGCCGAGCGCTATCAAGGGAAGCTCGACGAGAATGCTGACAAGTACATTCGCTACGCGGTGGACGGGGCGCTTCGGATGCAACGCCTGGTGCAGGATCTGCTGGCCTTCTCCCGAGTCGGCCGCAGCGGCGCCGAGCGGCGCCAGGTCGATTGCAACTCAATTCTCGCTGTCGCTTTGCAGAACTTGCAGGCAGCGATTGAGGAGAGTGGCGCAAGCGTCGAAGCCGGACAGCTTCCGTGGCTTGTCGCAGACGGCACACAACTTATCCAGCTATTCCAAAACTTAGTTGCCAATGCCATCAAGTTCCGGGGAGCGGAGCCGCCTCTGATCCGTATCAACGCCGAAAGAAGTGGCAGGGAATGGAGGTTTTCATTCGCCGACAGCGGCATCGGAATAGCTCCCGAGCATGCCGAACTGGTTTTTGTAATTTTCAAGCGATTGCATACGCGGTCGGAATACCCCGGGAACGGCATCGGCCTTTCCATTTGCAAAAAAATAGTCGAGCAGCTGGGTGGGCGCATTTGGGTGGAATCAGTCCCCGGACGAGGGTGCACTTTTTTCTTCACATTGCCTGGCAAGGATCCGGAGACCGGCCATGACTAACCCAGCCGAAGTGCTGTTGGTGGATGACAGTCCTGCCGATCTGGACCTTACGCGGGAGGGATTGGGCCGCAGTCGGCATCATTTTCAGGTTAATGCTGTAAACGACGGTGCTGAGGCCATCTCATTCCTGCGGCGCCAGGGTAAATATGTGCAGGCGCCGGAGCCCGACCTGATCGTGCTCGACCTGAACCTGCCGCGGAAAGATGGCCGTGAGGTTTTGTCAGAACTCAAGAGCGATCCATTCTTGACCCGAATTCCAGTGGTGATCTTTACCACTTCGCAGGCCAGTTCGGATGTGAACCATAGTTACGCGCAGGGCGCTAACTGCTACATCTGCAAGCCGGGTAACTTCCCGGAGTATGCGGCGGTGGTGCAATCCATGGCGGATTTCTGGCTGAGCCTGGTAACTCTGCCGCACAAGGAGATGCAATGACGGTGAGCGATCGCTCCACGCGCGTCCTGTTGATTGAAGACAATCCCGGTGACGCGGACCTGATTCGGTTGCGGCTGATCGAAAGCTCGTCCCCGGTGGATGTGAGTTGCGCTCGACGGTTATCTGACGGTCTGGATTCTCTCGCCCAACTGCGACCTTCAGTCGTATTGCTCGATTTGAATCTGCCTGACAGCCAGGGAGCAGAAACATTCCGAAAAGTTCTGGCCAAGGCCCCGGACGTTCCAGTCGTAATTCTTTCCGGGCACGATGACGAGGGTATGGCGATCAAAGCCCTCCACCTGGGAGCGCAGGACTACCTTGTAAAAGGGGCTTATGGCCATGGCGAGTTGGATCGAGCCATGCGCCATGCCATGGAGCGGCAAGCGCTGTTGCGGTCGCTCGATATGAGCCGAAAACAGCAGCTCGAGTTTAAAAACCGTTTCCTGTCCCATGTCTCTCACGAGCTGCGAACGCCGCTCACCTGCATTCACCAGTTCGTGACCATTCTTCTCGACGGCCTCGCGGGGGAAGTAAATCCTGAGCAACGCGAACACCTCAGCACCATTTTTCGCAGCGTCAATCAGCTGGGCGCGATGGTTCGCGATCTGCTGGAAGCATCTCGTGCGGAATCGGGCAAGATCAGCATAGGGCGGCGTTGCGTCTCGATTTCCGATCTCATTCGTATCGCGGCAGCCATGATGCAGGCCAGCGCAAACGAGAAAGGTGTCGGGCTTGAGGTCAAGGGCGATGCAGATGCACCTTTTGTCCACGGCGATCCTGACCGCATCCTCGAAGTGCTGATCAACCTTATTGACAATGGCATCAAGTTCACACCGGAAAATGGCAGCATCACGCTGCAGGCAAACCGGGTGCGGACCGATCCGGACTTCATCTGTGTGTCGGTGACCGACACCGGACGCGGCATCGAGCCTGAGGCGCGCGCGTTGATCTTTGAGCGCCTGTACCAGGCATCGGACGCCCCGATTGATGATGGCCGGAAAGGACTCGGGCTAGGACTCTACATCACTAAAGAGCTGATCAACCTTCACGGCGGGCAAATCTGGGTGGCGAGCGAACCCGGGCAGGGCAGCACGTTCTCGTTCACTCTGCCGCTGTACTTACTGGACAAACTGCTCCTGCCGGTCATCGCTAACGAAGGCCGCTTGCGTGAAAACCTCACGCTGCTGCGAGTTGATCTGCAACCGAAGACAAAACCGGCACGGGCAAGCTGGAAGGAAATCTGCCGAGAAAGCCTGGAATTGCTTGGGCGCTGTATCCAGCCCGATAGAGATCTCGTGTTGCCGCCCATGACAACGTCTGGCCCTGAGCAGGCGCTTTTCATCGCCGCATCCACTGACCTCAGCGGGGCCGAAGTGATGATGGCAAGGATTCGTGAACAGCTGGAGAAGTTGCCGGAGTTGAGGGCGGCAGGTACGTTCTCGGTCTCCGCCCAGCCGGTTTCGGTTTCGGCTCCTGATCGTAATCAGTCGCTGGAGCAGCAAGTCACAGTTGTAGCGGACCGCGTGGCCGAGATGATGCGCGGCGGCTTACGAAATACAGCCGCAGCGAATTAGGGTTTCACAGGAATATCGCAGTTGGATATGAACATTTCACACCAAGGAGCAAACCATGCAGCAGAAAATTCTTATTGTGGACGATGATCCGGATATTCGCCAGGCTTTGAAGCTGCGTTTACGGGCCAATCACTTTGACACAGTGCACGCCGTGGACGGCTACTCGGCGATTGCTCAGGCCTACAAGGAGCAGCCCGACCTGATCATTCTGGATCTCGGTCTCCCTGCTGGGGACGGGTATGTGGTTCTTGACCGTCTGCAGCGCGATGACCGGCTCAGCAACATTCCGGTTGTTGTACTCACCGCGCGAGATCCGCAGAGCAGCGAGTTACGCGCTGTCCGTTCCGGTGCAGCGGCATTCTTCCAAAAACCCGCTGACAATACGGAACTGCTGGCGGTCATACGCGCGACGTTGCCGCGGGTGCCACCGGCAACGCCGTTGCCTTGTTGAGAAGAGTAAGCCGGAGTGCCATTTAGATCCGGCTTTACGATACGAGTTCCCGGCCCGGAGGCAGTTTTGAGATTACACAGCCAGACATCAATCAATTCGATGTCAAAGGCCGAACGGCGGCAGCATCAGCGCGTGCTCTATAGCGTGCCCATCAGACTCCATTACTTGATGCCCGGTGGAGTCCGCACTTCGCGAGGCGTCAGTCTCGACATCAGCGTAGGCGGAATTGGGGCGCTGGTGTCAAGCGACTTGGTGGTCGGAGAAGCTGTAGAAATCGATCTTCAGCTTCGGCGCAGTTCACTATGTGCGGTTGCGATTGTCCGTCACGCGTCGAGCACACGGTCCGGATTTGAGTTTCTGGGATTGACTTCCGAAGAGCGTAGCCAAATCGCGGTCGCAATGGGTACCGACTAAGCTCGGATGGAGCGTGCGTGAAGCTGAATCGCCAGATGCCGAGCACCGGGGGAGCTGAGCTCGCATCTTCACAAGCGCGGGCTTGCGCCATTCCTTGCGTCCAAAGGAGTTCACTGGCTACTCTCGGCATAGCTGTTTTTCACAGCCACGCTAAAAAAATAATTGCTGTCGCTATAAATTCGTGTGAAACTCTTCGGCAATCTCGCGTTGGAGTTTCGCCACTCATGCGAATTTTACTTCGGGGCGGCGCATTAGTTGTTGCGCTGACCACGCTTGGGTCTTTAACGGTCACGGCTTCTGACCGTACGTGGTTGCAGATCCGCAGCGCGCATTTTCGCGTAGTTACCGATGCAAGTGAAAAACGAGGGATTGAGGTGGCCGCGCATTGTGAGCAGATGCGCGCAGCATTTTCGCTTTTAATGGCCAAGTCGACAGCAGACGATCCTGCTCCGCTGCTCATTTTTGCGCTGAAGAGTCAGCAGGAAGTAGACGAACTGGCGCAGAGTAGGGGACGGAAGCTCCGGCATTCAGGCATCTTTTTCCCCGGAACAGATCAAAGCTTTATTTTGCTCGACGTCTCTGGCGATCCGTGGCACACCGTATTTCACGAGTACGCCCACGAGCTGCTTCACGCCAACACCTCAGCCGCGGTGCAGACCTGGTTCGAGGAAGGCTTTGCCGAATATTTCTCCACGCTGACGGCAAATCGAAAGAATACGGAAATCGGGCAGGTTCCAGTTGGCGAGCTGCAATTTTTGCGGCAAAACGGCAAGATGATGCGGCTGGCCGACCTGGTTCGCGTGGATCAGAATTCGGAAATCTACAACCGGAATGGTCCGTTGCAGGCGGCCTTCTACGCTCAGTCGTGGTTGCTGGTGCACTACCTGTTTGATCATCAGCTGATCAACCGCGCACAATCTTTCTTTTTGGCAATGGCTGCGGGCACTTCGCTCGAACAGGCTTTAATGAATGCTTTCGGAATGAGGACCGAGGCGCTGGAGCAGGAATTGCTCTCTTACGCACGCGGTGAAAGATTTCGATTCTTTTCCTTGCCATCGGTTCATGCCGAAGAACCCCCACCGATGGTTGAGCAGATGAACGAAATCACTGCTTCAGCCCTCAGGCTGGAGATCCGCTGGCATGCATGGCCCGAGGGCAGCAGAGGCAACGCCGAGCCCTACGTAAATGAATATAGGGCGCTACTCGCCCAGGATCCAGCAAACAGCAGCGTACTGCGCGGTTTGGGTTTAGCTCTAATGGAGGCAGGAGATTATCCGCAATCTTTGGAGTATTTGCGGCGAGCGGTGAAAATCGAACCAGGCAGCGCCCTCAACCATCACGCCCTGGCGGAGCTATTGAGGGCGATGGATTCCAGTGCGGCGGAGGACATCGATCGTGGCCTTTCGGTGGACCGTGAAGCAACGGCTTGTACCGCGCTGGAGCCGCATTTTGCTGATGCGTATCAATTACGCGCATCGGCGCATGCACGCCACGGGGATTTTGACGGCGCGGCCAGTCTTATGAGGCAGGCAATTGTCCTAAGCCCACGCACGGAAGGCTATAAGTTGAATCTTGCTGATCTTGAGCTGAAAGTGCGCGACTACGGTCCGGCACTGGCCTTGCTGCATCAGCTTCAAAACAGCCGGGACCCTGAAGTCGTAAAGAGAGCCGAGTACTTTCTCTCCGCCCAGCAAAGTCTGGTGGGTGGAAACTAAACTGTAAATTGCCCTTCAACCAGTTGTCGTTTATTCCCGGTCGGAATAAGCAGAATCTGTCAGGCTGCGGACGCCCATGGCGCGTGCCTGGTGATCGCATTCTGCGGTGAAGTTACTAAACCAGGTGTGCAGTAAGGCCTTCAATACGGATCGAATCTTTGCGACGTTGCTGCTCAACCCGGGGTCGGAAAATTCAATCCAAGTCGTCACTTTAGTTCCGCTTCCAACGTAAGGCTCGAACAGCACGCATTGTTGCATCGTGTATCCGGCGACGTGATTGATCCAGGCCACACATTGCGGCGGCGT
>DATJHT010000026.1:0-3010 GCA_035493765.1 Terriglobales bacterium | reverse complement strand
GATCGTGGAAAATTATCCTGATGGCAAAGGGCCCTTGCGAGGAGCTCGCATTGAGGCCCGTTACCGCGGCGCGCACGTGTTGCAGCGCGATGAAAATGGTTTGGAAAAGTGTGTCGCCTGCTTCCTGTGCGCGGCCAACTGCCCGTCCAATTGCATTTACATCGAAGCAGCCGATAACACGGCACAGAATCGGGTCAGCGGCGCGGAGCGCTACGCCAAGGTCTATAACATCGACTACAACCGCTGCATTTTCTGCGGGTATTGTGTTGAAGCGTGTCCGACGGACGCCATTACACACGGCCACGGCTTCGAGTTGGCTACTTTCAACGCCACAAATTTGGTCTATCGCAAAGAACAGTTGCTGGCTGCAAAGCCTGCGCATTTGGGATCGAATCCGGTGTTCAATACCGCTGAGGTGATTGGTGGAGCGCCGGCAGAAGCCGCTCCGGGAGAGTAAGAGTTCAACAGTTCCGTTTGATCTTTACGCCGGTCCCCAATGTGAGGGCCGGCGTTTGTGTATTCAGAAGTTTTGCTGTTCGCCGCTCAGAATGGAATTCTTGAGGGGCAAGATCGCGCGAAGAAGGGTGCTCGAATTCATCCATATCAATAAAGATAAAGACATGAAGGCCGAAGATCATCCCGTCGAAAAGATTCTCAAAGAGCGTATCGCCATCATCGATGGAGCGATGGGTACGACGATCCGCACATATGGGATGAAAGAAGCCGATATTCGGGGCGAGCGATTCAAGGACGCCAAGAAAAGCCTTTTGAACAACGGTGACCTGTTCACGCTGACTCAACCAGAAATGATTGGCGACATTCATCGCCGATTTTTGGAAGCTGGGGCGGACATTATCGAGACAAATACGTTCAGCGGAACGAGCATCGCCCAGAGCGAATTTTTTGTAGAAGATCCGAGGGAACGTGGCGGCCGCAAGGATCCGGAATTTTACTCGAAGATCATTGGCGATCCTTTTCTCGAAAAGCTGGCTTGGGACATTAATGAACAGTCGGCGCGGCAGTGCCGTGAATGGGCCGACCGCGTCGGAACCGCGAGCTCCCGTCAGCGTTTTGTAGCCGGAGCCATCGGACCGCTCACGGTTTCTCTCTCGAATTCGCCCGATGCCGACGATCCTGGATTTCGCGTGGTCACCTTCGATCAGGTGAAAGCCGCTTACGCGCAGCAGGTGCGCGCGCTCATCGCTGGCGGCGTAGATCTGCTACTCGTCGAAACCATCTTCGATTCGCTCAATGCGAAGGCCGCACTCGTCGCCATCCGGGAAGTTTTTGATGAGCTAGGCCATGATGGCCAGAACAAAGAATTGCCCGTCATGATCTCGGCGGCAGTCGGACGCGGCGGCGAAACCATGATCTCCGCGCAGACACCCGAAGCTTTCTGGAATGCGGTGCGGCACGTGAAGCCTTTGTCAGTCGGGCTCAATTGCTCTCTCGGGCCTGATCTCATGTACCCGTTTCTGGAGGAACTCTCAGAAAAGGCGGACGTTGCGGTCTCGGTTTATCCCAATGCTGGCCTTCCAAATCCTCTATCAGAGACGGGGTTTGATCTCGGACCGCAAGACATGGCGCGCTATCTGTCTGAGTTTGCAGACGGCCGGCTGATCAACATTGCCGGCGGCTGTTGCGGAAACACTCCTGAGCACATCGCGGCAATCGCAAAAGCACTCGAGGGCCAGCCGCCGCGAAAGTTCGGCGCGCAACTCGCCGAAGAATCTTCCGATCGTGCCGACGAGATTGAGAGTCGAGTTTGAGCGCATCCGGCAACTCCATCGCCGAAGTGCCGAAGTGGAAGCCTCTTCGCCTCTCAGGCTCGCAGCCATTCACTCAACAGCAAGGCGTGTACATCATGATTGGCGAGCGGACCAACGTTGCTGGTTCGCCCAAGTTTGCCAGGCTGATCAAAGATGAAAAGTACGAAGAGGCAGTAAGCATCGCCCGACAACAGATTGAGAACGGTGCGAACGTCCTCGACGTCTGCATGGACGAAGGCATGATCGACGGTGTCACCGCCATGACTCGCTTCCTGCAGGTGTTGGCGAGCGAGCCCGAAGTCGCCAAAGTCCCGATCATGGTCGACTCCTCCAAATGGGAGGTCATCGAGGCAGGCATGAAGTGCCTGCAGGGCAAAGGCATCGTAAATTCCATTTCGCTGAAGGAAGGGGAAGATAAATTCCGCGAGCACGCGACAACTATTCTGAAATACGGCGCCGCGGCAGTCGTAATGGCCTTCGACGAACAGGGTCAGGCTGCAAACTATGAAGACAAGATTCGCGTCTGCGAGCGCGCCTACCGGATCCTGGTCGATCAGGTCGGGTTTCCGCCAGAAGACATAATCTTCGATCCCAATATCCTCACTGTTGCTACCGGCATGGAGGAGCACAACAACTACGCGGTTGATTACATCAACGCCACCCGTTGGATAAAAGCCAACCTGCCATACGCGAAAGTGAGCGGCGGGGTCTCCAACATCTCTTTTAGTTTTCGCGGCAACAATGTCGTTCGCGAAGCGATTCATTCCGCTTTTCTCTATCACGCCATCACCGCCGGTATGGACATGGGAATTGTGAATGCCGGCATGCTCGAAGTTTACGAAGAGATCGAGCCCGAGCTGAAGGTGCTGGTTGAAGATGTGCTGCTGAACCGACGACCTGATGCGACCGAACGTCTGGTGGAGTATGGCGAAGCATTAAAGGGCGCGGGCAAGGCCACCACTGAAAAAAAGGCCGAAGAGTGGCGCAACGGCACAGTCGAGGAACGTCTTTCGCACGCACTGGTGAAAGGAATCGATACCTATATCGAAGCCGATGCCGAGGAAGCCCGCGTTAAGCTGGGCCGCCCATTAGCTGTCATTGAAGGACCATTGATGGACGGTATGGGAGTGGTAGGTGATCTTTTCGGGGCAGGGAAGATGTTCTTGCCGCAAGTGGTGAAGTCAGCGCGGGTGATGAAAAAGGCGGTGGCGCACCTCACTCCATATATGGAAGCCGAGAAG
>DATJHT010000025.1:0-2812 GCA_035493765.1 Terriglobales bacterium | reverse complement strand
AATCTCGCAGCGGTAGCCTCTTTGATTGTCGATTCGGCGTTGTGCCGCAAGGAGAGCCGCGGGCTTCATTACACGCTGGATTACCCAACGGCGGACGATTCTCGATTCGAACGCGACACGGTATTGAGCCGCGGCTAATCCTGTAGCCGGCATCGTCGATGCCGGTCTCTCTGCATTGCGCGCACCGCCGCGCCTGGATGATGCAACAATCCGTCATGTATCGGACCCGGAATTTCGTCGTGCCTAGGAACGGGGAATCGGGTAGAAGGGGCGGCGTTTGCTAATGAGGAGACTTCTTGCGGCTTGTTTAAGTCTGGGGATTGCTTGGACGGCTAAAGCCGACGAACAATCCACTTCTCCCTATGCGACGGCGGCCGACTTTGCGAAGTACGCAATGAAGCTGCGGGAGCAGGCGCTGCTCAAAGTAGAACCGCAGGTCTTTATCCCGACCAGCTCGCGTCCTGCGGTGCAGCGCTATCCGTGGAAGACCAATATCGTGACTACGGTGTTTTGGGTCGGAGAACAAGCGGGCGGCAACAACCCAGTTCCAAACTACAAAAGCTCCTGGGACTTTAATTGGGCGGAGAATTATGGCGGAACCGATAGCCCTGATGCCGGTGCACGGCGAAATTTCATTCCAATAGCTTTTATTCCCAAGCAAAACCCATTTTACTGTGCCTTGCCGTACAACGATGTAACGCATGGTCAGTTCAAACCAGAAGCCGCTTTGGTAATTCCCTGGTTTAAACATGAGTATAGGGGGCCGGGGCAGTCGGTATGCCGAGACCGCTGGATTGCGATTCGCAAAGGCAATCGCACCTGTTATGCACAATGGGAGGATTGCGGCCCGTTTCGCACAGACCATTTTCAGTACGTCTTTGGCAACGAGCGCCCGAAGCCGAATCTCAATCACGGCGCCGGTCTGGATGTTTCACCTGCTGTGCGTGATTATCTGCAATTGGCACCGACGGACGTGACGGATTGGCAATTCGTCGAAGTCCGGGACGTGCCTCCCGGCCCATGGCGAAGCTACGGCGAAAATAATCACTTCGTTATTGCGCGCCGCCAGAACGAGCAACGGATGGCAGATCGCGCCCTTGGCGCCGCGAAGAAGTAGGGATCTTCGGCGCCAGCCTAACCGCCTTGCGAAGACGTTGGGGAGGGAGTCGGAAAAGCAAATCCAGTGGCGTTCGGTGGAACGCTTCCGCTCGGCTGAGGACTTGGATGGGAGGGTCGAGGCGCCGACATGCGAATCAATTCAGATACCGTGACGAATTTGAACCCTTTTGCCTCGAGCTCATCAAAGGTCGAAGGCATCGCCTCGATCGTTCCCGGGTGAATGTCGTGAGATAACACGATCGAGCCGGGCTGCGTCTCCTTTAGAATGCGAGCTCGGACTACAGCCGGGCCGGGCCGTTTCCAGTCATACGGATCAACATCCCAAAGAATGATGTCGTAACCGAATTCATCGTGAATCCAGCGCTTCTGGCGGGCCGTGATCGATCCATATGGCGGCCGCAGCAACGTGGGACGCTTGCCCGTGGAGTTCTTAATTGCATCATCGGTTTGCTGGAGTTGGCGGCGAACGCTTTCGTCCGACATCTTACCAAAATTGGGATGCGACCAACTATGGTTCGCAATCTCGTGACCTTCCCGCGCGGCTCGCGCAACGATCTCAGGGTGTTCCGCGACATTTTCCCCGATCACGAAGAAGGTCGCCTTGATGTGGTGCGCAGCCAGCAAATCGAGTAATTTTGGGGTCAGCGTCGCGCTCGGTCCGTCGTCAAAGGTCATCGCGATGTAGGGCCCATCGACATGGACCGAGTTGAATGTAGTACCCGGTTCCTCCGGCGTCGCTCGAGTCTCTCGCGCTGCACCTCGCTTTGCTGGCGTGGGTTCCGCTCCAAGCCCAAGGGTGAAGCTTAATGTGGCGAAACAAAAGAACAGCAAACGGTACGCAGACATAAGTGGGAACGTAGCGAAGATGAATGCGTATCTGGCAGAAGCTGGCAGTTACGCAAGGCGCAGCTGTCTCACTTTCACGAGAGCGACAAACCCGCAGCCGATTTTATTCGCGGCAGAAAGCAAGGCCCATTCAGCCTTTCCGCAATTTCTGTAGTTGCGCGATGAACGCGGCGGGACCGTCGGGAAAGTAACCGTCATATCGCCAAAGCTTTTGTCCGTCGGCGCTGAGCACTACAATCGTGGGAAAACCCACAATCTCGTACTGCTGCGCAAGCTCGCGGTTCTGCTTTCTTAGTTCGGGGGTCTGCGGTTTGCCACGCGGGAAATCCAGTTCTACGACGACCAGATTGTCGCGCGCGTAGTCTTTAAACTCCGGCTTCAACAGAACCTCTCTGTCAAACTTTTTGCACCAGCCGCACCAATCTGAGCCGGTAAAATCGAGCAACAGAAATTTGTTACCAGCCTTGGCTTCTTGCTGCGCTTTCTTGTAATCAGTGAGCCAGTCAGACTCTGCGCTGGCGAACGGCCCGGAGATAAAAATAGAGGCCGCGACCGCGAAAAGAAAAAAACGGTACGTTTTCACGTCACAATCTTCGATGGAAATACTGCCTCGCGCAAGAGCCACGAAAGCATTCGGGACCAGCGCAGCAATTATTTTTTCAGTCCGCAAATAGCCCGGCGCACGAACGCCGGGCTATCAACGGGTTCGCGATCTACCGCAGATGCTTCGAGACGAGCTTGGTCATCTCGAACATACTCACCTGGCTCTTACCATTGAATACCGGCCTGAGTGAGTCGTCGGCGTTGATCATGGTTCGCTTCTTTTTATCCTGGCAACCGTGCCTTT
>DATJHT010000024.1:0-9319 GCA_035493765.1 Terriglobales bacterium | reverse complement strand
CAACAACGCTGCAACGAACGTTTTCCACGACATCACTTCGGGGACTAACAAAGTGCCGTGCACTTCGGGCACTACGAATTGTCCAGCGGGAACAACCAGCATTGGATTTACCGCAGGGGCGGGATACGATCAGGTCACAGGTCTCGGTTCGCTCGATGTGACGAAACTGGTCAATGCCTGGCTTGCGGCTTCCCCCACTGCTGATTTCTCACTGGACGGCCTGGTGTCGAAAATCTCCGCGGGACAAACGGGATCGTCAACCGTCACAGTCACGGCGCTGAATGGCTTCGCAGGCACCGTCGATCTGACCTGCGCTCCGAGCAATTCCGCTGTTCAAATCACATGTACCGTGGCACCGACGAGCGTTAACCCCAGCAGCAGCCAGCCCGGCATCGCGCAGTTGAGTATCGCCACCGTGGCCGACCTGCGCTCGCCCTCTGGTTCGCATTCTCGTGGCCTGTGGTTTGCTACCAGCGGTGGCCTGGTCGCCGTGGTCTTGCTGGGTGGCCTGCCATCGCGCAGACGCTGGCTCACTCTCTCCTCGCTCATCGTCACAGGGTTGGTAATTACTGCCGTGGGCTGCGGAGGAAGCAGCAGCAGCACGCAAAAACAGCAAAGCCACGGGACCCCTGCCGGGAGTTATATGCTCACGGTCACGGGGACTAGCGGGGCGCTTTCCCATAGCGCAACCGTCAGTCTGGTCGTGCAATAAAGGCAACCAGTTTTTTCTAAAGGCAGCATGGACTACTGCCGATGCTGAGAAGGTGAATGCGACCACGACTGCTCTTGCGGGCATCGCGCGGCCTGACCCTCAACAAAGCCCGTACAGCTACGTGGCTCGCCAGCCCATCTTCACGACGGATGAAAAAGTCTTTGGTTATGAACTCCTGTTTCGCGACGGGGTCGAAGATTACTTTCGCGAGACCGACTCGGATGCGGCCTCTCGCAAGACCCTCGACAACTCATTGCAAATGGGATTGCAGATGCTGTGTGACGGCAAACGCGCTTTCGTAAATTGCACCCGTGAAGTCCTGCTCAAGGATTACGTCACTCTATTCCCCTCAACTCACACAGTGGTTGAGGTGCTGGAATCGGTTCCAGCTGACGATCTGGTGAAATCTGCCCTCCAGCGTCTTAAGCAAGCGGGCTACATGATTGCTCTGGACGATTTTCTGCTGGACGACGCCCGTACCGATTTAGTTGATTTCGCCGACATCCTGAAAGTGGACCTGCAAACGACAACCATCGAAGACCGAACCACTCTGATTAAGCGCTACGGTCCCTGGCGCTGCCGCATGCTGATCGAGAGAGTCGAAACCCGGGAACACTTTGCCGAAGCCAAGGCTGCCGGCTTCATCTATTTTCAAGGCTTTTTCTTCCGCAAGCCGGAGTTGATGCATGCCAGGGAAATACCGGCGAACCGTCTGAATTATTTGCGGCTGTTGCAGGCGGTGTCCAAAACCGATCTCGAAGTTCGCGAACTTGAAACTCTAATCAAGAACGAAGCAGCCGTTTGTTATCGGCTCTTGCAGTATCTAAATTCGGCAGCCGTCGGTGTTCGCAACGAGGTTCATTCCATTCGCCACGCTATTGCGCTCCTGGGTGAACGCGAAGTCCGGCGCTGGGTGCGGCTGATAGCTACATTAACTGTGGGCCAGAATAAATCCAGCGAACTGGTGAACAGCGCCATGGTGAGGGCCAGGTTCTGTGAAATCATCGCCGAACACGTGCCGCATGGAAGTTCCGATCTCTTCCTTATGGGATTGCTGTCCATGATCGACGTTATTCTCGATGTTCCGATGGTTTCCGTCCTGGAGAATATTCCGGTGGATCACGAAACCAAAGCGGTGCTCCTCGGGGGGGCCAGCAGCTTGCGTCCGCTTTACCAGTTAATGCTGGCGCGGGAAAGCGGGGATTGGCAAAACACGTCCGATCAGGCTAAAAGTCTGGGGCTTAGTGAAAGCGTAGTAGCGACAGCTTACTGGCAGGCAATGCAGTGGGTGCGCCAATTAAATTCGGTGTAGCCTAACGCGTCAGGGCAGTGCTATTGCGCTCAGCAATCACCCTCTTTGCATTGTCGGCCAGTTGCCGCGCCTGCGGCAACATATCAAGTCCCTTCAGGACCTCAGGGTCGGTTTCGGCTTTCACCTTCAACCCCTCCTCCTGCCCAAACGCGTCGACGAATATTTCACTCTTAATATTGGAACGCACCCAGTCGTTGTTCTGCACCAGATCAGCTTCCGTATAGGGGATTTTGTCGGCGTCGAGGGACTTGCGGAATTCCTGCAACACGTCATCATCGACTTGGAAGCCCTTGGTTATGTGATGAGTATTGGCATAGTGCTTGGCGAAATTGAAGAAAGCATAGTGCTGCAAAAGACTGTCTTGAAAGTGATTGCTCTTGATGGGATCAATCTTCACGTCGGGCGTAATGCCGCCCCCGCCATACACGGTGCGGCCGCTGTCGGTCAGCTTTACTTCTTTGTTAGCGGTATTGTTGCTGTCGTCGCGTTCAAAATAATAGTCGTAGAGAGAAACATTACTGTAGTCTCGCTGGATGAGTCGTCCGCTTGGTGTGTAGTACTTCGCAGTGGTCAGCGCCAACCCGGTGTCGTTTGACAACGGGTAAACGGTCTGCACCAAGCCCTTACCGAATGTGGTCTCGCCGATAATCAATCCGCGGTCGTGATCCTGAATCGCGCCGGCAACGATCTCTGCGGCAGATGCGGTCCCGCGGTTGACTAGAACCACCAGCGGGTAATCTCGCCCGCCATTTCCATGGGTAGCAACATAGCGACGTTCTGGTGAAGAGCGCCCGTGATGCGAAACGATGAGCTGCCCTTTGTGCAAAAACTTGTCGGCAACGCCCACACCTTCGTTCAGCAATCCGCCGGGATTCTGGCGCAGATCCAAAATCAGTCCCTTCAATTCGCCTTGCTGATTGAAAGAATCAAGAGCTTCTTGAACCTCTTTTTCTGTCGTCTCGTTAAAGCCTGAGACGTGCATGTAGCCAATCCCAGGACGGATCAGAAAGTGCAAATCGACGCTGTACCGCGGTATTTCATCGCGAACCACTGCAAATTCGAGCGGCTTATCGGTTCCTTCGCGCAGGATAGTGATATGAACCGTCGTCCCCTTTGGCCCCTTCAGGAGGTCGGCGACATCGCTGGTGTTCAAATTGTCAGTAGGCTTGCCGTCCACCGCGATAATGATGTCGCCAGGGTGAATACCCGCCCGATAAGCCGGAGTGCCGACGAACGGAGCGATCACAATGACCTTGTTGTTACGCGGACCGACAGTCATTCCAACGCCGTAGTACTTGCCGCGCTGATCTTCGCGCAGAAGCGAATATGACTTCGGATCGAAAAAATTCGAGTGCGGGTCCAGCACGTGCAACATGCCCGGAATCGCGCCATTGTAGATGGCCTTATCAGGATTCACTGGTTCGGCGTAATTCTGCTCGACGACGTCATAGACCTGAGTAAATTGCTTCAGGCTGTCGCTGACATCGGAGTCGCCGTCGTGTGCCGTCGCCGGATTCTTCTGGGCGAAAACCATTCCCAGAAATCCGCAAAGGGCCAGGAATGAAACAATCAATATGGAAGCACGGTGAGAACTACGGGCCATCTTCAATTTTCCTTCGGCCCGGGCAACGAAGGCGCCCAGGCAGGCTGATTTCGTGAGTATAACATGCACAACAACAAAGGCTTACAGCCAAACCATCGAACCGAAGTCACTGGTGGGTCACCCTTGTTATTTAGGATGCGGGAACACGCAGAGATGATGCGTTTTATGGCAATTGAAGGGGACGAATGGCCTAGCTTGCCAGCTTCTTCAGGAATTCCTGCTCGTCGAGACGGTACTTGAAAGCCTTGCGTCCGTCGATGAATACGACCGGAACTTCGTCCGTGAACTGACGTCTCAGCAATTCGTCGGTTTCGACGTCTATTTCACGCCAGCGGAAGCCTCCTCTGCGCTCCAGTTTCGTGAGCTTCTCCTTCACGATTTCGCAGAGATGGCATCCTTTGCGTGAATAGACGACGACTTCGCGCAGGAACGACATCGGCGGGAGTCTAGCAAAATGCACAAACAAATTTCCACCGAAACTTTGCTGCCGCCCGGCCTTTAGTGCAGGAACGGCAGTACAGGTTAAAATCCAGTCTTGATGGGTGCCAACATTAAGCCGCTGGCGGGCAAGGTCGCTCTTATTACCGGAGGCGCCAAGCGACTGGGCAGAGCCTCAGCCCTGGCTCTGGCGGAGGCCGGTGCAGCTGTCGTTATCACTTATCTGCAATCCTCTCGGGAGGCGCGTCAGACGCTCAGGCAAATCGAGAAATTAGGAGTGAGCGCGGCCGCTCTGCCCTGTGACGTCACTGACGAAAAGAGCGTGCGGACCGCCTTCAGGGAAGTGGGGCGACGATTCGGTGTTCTCGATGTGTTAGTCAATAATGCAGGCAATTATGAAACCGTGAGTTTTGAATCTCTGAATTTGAACCAGTGGGACGCGATCTTCGCGACCAATGTCCGCGGGCCGTTTCTAGTTTCCAAATGCGCACTGCCGTTTCTGAAGAAAAGAAAAGGCCGAATTGTTCACCTCGGGTCGCTCGGCGGCCTGCGGCCCTGGGCTGACCACGCGCATTATTGTTCTTCCAAGGCCGCGCTACACATGCTTACTAAGGTGATGGCCAAGGCGCTCGCCCCTGAGATTGCTGTGAACTGTGTCGCCCCGGGCATGATCGACCTGGGCGAAAAATCCGCGGCGGCTTTCATGCGGCGAATGGCAACGCAAACTCCTATGCGGCGCAATGGAGAGGGGAACGACGTCGCCGCGGCAGTTTTGTTCTTTGCCAGCGCCCCCCAATTTATCACCGGTCAAATTCTGTATGTCGATGGCGGATTGGGCCTGTAGGTCAAGAATTAAACAACAAGAGAGCGAAAGAGAAAGGATGCGATGCGATACGGAATCCTAACCGCGGTGCTGTTTGTCAGCGCGTTGAGTCAAGCGCAACTGGTCGAACAGGGCGCAAGTGAAGTGCAGGTGTGGACCTCAGGAGGCCACTCCGTTTCCGGCGGCCGTCGCGATACTGGAATCTGGAACGCCGGACTTCGCTACGGCTGGGTTTTGACTGAGCCTCACGGCCCGGGGTTTCTAGCGGGCAGATTCGAATACGCCCTTGATGCTGTCCCAGCTTATTTGATTTTTCAACCATCGAACACGGTTTACGGCGTTGGCTTGAACCCGCTGAACTTGAAGTGGAATTTCGCCACCCGCAGCCACGTGCGACCTTATCTCGAACTAAGCGGCGGTGTTCTATTCACTACGGAAAAAGTTCCGCGCGCCACTTCAAAGGTTAACTTCACCCCTTCGGCAGCCTTCGGAACTCATTTCTTAGGCCCGAAATATGCTTGGACCATCGAAGCCCGTTATCTGCACATTTCCAATGCCGGGCTTGGCGATTTCAATCCCGGGATCAATACTTTCGAGGTTCGCCTGGGAGTCGGGCGGTTCAGAAAACCTAAGTAGATCTGCCCTAACTTCTTCTTTGTTCCCGGCATCGACTCCCTGCGACTGTCTGTTACTTCGCTTCCGTGCTCTGTCGGTACTACCCGTACCATCGGCTCCATATGTTACATTCGGACTCTTGTGGATGCGGCGATCCTTACAGAAGGTCTCACCCGCCGTTTCGGCGACTTCACCGCCGTGGACGGAGTAAATCTTTCTGTCGCCCCCGGTCAGTTTTATGGGTTCCTGGGCCCGAACGGGGCGGGGAAGTCCACAACCATAAAAATGCTTACCGGTCTCATGGCGCCCACGTCCGGACGCATGCAGATTCTTGGACTCGATCTCTCTACACACCTCGTCGAAGTAAAACGGCAGATTGGAGTGGTGCCCGAGGGAATGGCGCTGTTCGGCAGGCTCACCGGCTCCGAGTATCTGAATTTTGCTGGACGCATGTACGGCCTCGGCCGCAGTACAGCCGCACAGCGGGCGGCGGAACTCCTCGACTTCATGGAACTCGCCGATAAGCCCAAGACTCTGATCACGGATTACTCCCACGGCATGCAGAAGAAGCTGGCGCTGGCCGCAGCCGTGATTCACGGGCCCAAGGTTTTGTTTCTGGATGAGCCTTTTGAAGGCGTGGATGCGGTTGCCTCTGGGACGTTGAAAATCATGCTCCAACGCATGATCTCGCGTGGCGTTACGATTTTTTTAACGTCACACGTTTTGGAAATCGTGGAACGCCTTTGCACTCATGTGGGAATTATCAATGACGGTCGTCTCGTCGCTCAGGGGCCACTTGACGAGCTTCGCTCCCATGTCGCTGCTGGTACTGGAGAGCAAACCGAAAAGACCACTCTTGAGCAATTCTTTTTGCAGACGGTTGGAGGCTCGCGCCACGAAAATCAGGAGCTGTCGTGGCTTGGCTGAACTCCACCGCGCGTGAGCAACTGCGCGCCATCGCGATTCTGCGCTGGCAGCTCTCTCTCAATTCTATGCGCTCTGTTCGTGGGCGCATGAACATGATATCTCGTGGATTTGCCGGCCTTCTCGTGGTCGGAGCTGGCATCGGCGGTGGAATTGCCATCGGTGCAGCTGCTTGGGGAATCGCCGCCGAACACAAGTTCGTCTGGTTAGCCCTCCCGTTCTGGCTGATCTCGATTTTTTGGCAGATTTTCCCCGTCATGGCCTCGGCATTCACGCAAAATGTGGATGCCTCGGCGCTGCTCCGCTTTCCACTGAGCTACTCCTCCTATTTCCTGGTTCGCCTGGCCTATGGCGCTCTCGATATTGCTACAGCGCTCGGCGTGTGTTGGTCCATCGGTCTGTTGGTCGGAATAAGCGTCGCCAATGCCGCTCTTGTGCCCTGGGCACTGGCGGCGGTCGGCGGAATGGTCATATTCAATCTTCTGCTGGCGCGAATGATCTTTGTCTGGATCGAGCACTGGCTTTCGTTGCGCCGAAGCCGTGAAGTGATTTCACTTTTTTTTGTGCTGTTGATGGTCTGTTTCCAGCTGGTTGGTCCGATGCTTGGACATTACAGCCGTCTTCCCACCATCCAAAGATTCCACGTGCTGGCACGCTTTATTCCGCTGACGCGAGCGCTCCCGCCGGGGGTGGCTGCGGGTGCGATCGAAAACGCCGCTGCCGGTACGATATCTTCGGCCTTTCTTTCTTTGCTGGCGCTAACTGGCTACGCCGGTGCCGTGTTGCTGCCACTGCATCTTCGCCTTCGCAGTCAATATGCAGGCGAGATCGTCTCAAGTGGAGATAAGAATTCGCAGCCGGTACGGCGGAAAAATGCAGCACCGCGACGCGGCTGGAAATTGCCGCTATTGTCGGGACCGGTCTCGGCAATTTTCCAGAAGGAACTGCACTACTTTCTGCGCAGCGGTCCCATGCTGTTCACCATGATCATGCCTGTCGTAATGATCATCATCCTGTGGGGAGGGCGTAAGGGATTTCTCAATCATCAGTCTGGTTTTCTTTTTCCCATTGGCGCGGCATATTGCCTGCTGGTAATGAACAACATCCTGTACAACAGCTTTGGAGGCGATGGCGGCGGAATCCAATTTTTTCTGCTGTGTCCCATTCCGTTCCGCTTGGTTCTGGCGGCCAAAAACATTGCCCAATTCGCCGTGTTGATAACGGAACTCTGCGTCCTGTGGCTGGGAGTGAGCCTCATCTACCAGCACCCTAACCTGAATTCCTTGAGCCTGACCTTCGCGTGGTATCTGGTCGCTGCCCCGCTGAATTTCAGCGCGGGTAATCTGCTTTCCATCTATTCGCCGAAAAGGATCGACTACTCCACCTTTGGCCGCCAGCGGGCTTCGGAATCGGCGATTTTTGTGAGCTTGGCAGTTCAGTTGACCGGCATGGGACTAGGCGCCTTAGCCATTTTTGCCGGATATCATTATTCAAAATTGTGGATCTCAACTTTAATTCTGTGTGTTCTTGGGGTGCCTTCGATTATCGTGTATTTCATTCTTCTCGCTCGAATCGATCGCATCGTCATGACACGCCGCGAAGTCCTGGCTTCAGAGCTTTGCCGCGTCCAGGCACAGTAGGCCTCAAGCAGTAACGAAGTATAAAGCAGGAACATTTAGGCCTTCCTCCACGCATTTCCAATGAGTGCTTTAGAATGATCCGCCGGGGAGGTATTATGCGTCGCATCGGATTCATAGGGGTTGTGTTGCTGGGTGCCGTGTCGCTCTGCGTTGCGCAAGGACCCAAGCCTGACTCTCTGGTTGTGGTTCTCAAAGACGGTCATCAGAAAAGCTTTTCCATGGCCGAAGTTAGTCGCATCGATTTTAAGGACGGCTCGATGCTGCTCACACAGTCGGGCCGAAAAGAAGTCATTAACATGGCTGACGTGCTCCGGATCGATTTTGGATCCAGCGAACATCTTTCTGCAGGTCGCAACCGTTTCGTCGGAAGGTCAGAAGTGGGCGTCGGGAACGGGAAGTTTTTTATAACCTTGAAACCCGATGGTCAGGCCCGAAAAGGCATGGGCAGCGGCCACGGAACCTGGATCGTCGTGAATGGAGAAGCACAAATATCGTGGGATGACGGGTGGCACGATATCATCCGCAAAGTAGGGGAAAAGCACGAGAAGCTTGCCTTCGAACCCGGAAGGTCGCTGGATGCGGAGCCCTCGAACGTGACAGATGCGAGGAATACAACCGCACAACCTATTTAGCCGGTCGATCGAGACCGATGCCAAACCCTCGGATTAATTCCGATCATGAAGAGGACCATTTTTCTGTGCGTGATCGGCGTGTGCCTGTCGGCGTCAGTCGCTTTCGCCGTAGACTTTTTCGTGTTTCGCTATCGTCTGTTCCGCCACAACCATCCTTTTGGCAGCGTCACCGTACAGGTGTACTACGCGATCCAGGAAAAGAATGGCCGCACTGAATACGTTTACAAATCTGCCGAGCAGCAAGCCTGTGCCAGTTCCTTATTTGCGCACTCCGGATTTCCGCCTTGCTGGTACGCGCGCAGACACATCGAAAAAGCAGTTCCTATCTAGTCCCCAAAGCCTTTCCTCTGCATAAATTAATCATCCCGACTTGGCCGAGCGGATGTTACCCGAAGCAGACTGAGGTTCGTACCCGCTATATAGCTGTCATGGGTGTGGGAGAAAAATTTCTCTGCCGGGATCCACATTCGCATCTGAGATCGCGATTGAGCGAATCGAAATTTCCTTTCACTACACAATGCCTTTACATTTTCATTTTCATCAGCTATATAGCAGATATGACGAACTCCGGAGCCTCAGCGGATGCGAATTCACGAGCCGAACTCCTCAAAGCCAGTGGT
>DATJHT010000023.1:0-5646 GCA_035493765.1 Terriglobales bacterium | reverse complement strand
TGCAGATGTGGACTCATGATCGCGGCATTCAGCTCAAAGTGTTTGATCCAGCTGACGGTGTTCGACGGAGCCTGGAACGCAGCCGCCCCGCCGCCGCCGCGGTTGAGATCGCAGCCACGGACGAAGTTGTATCACTATTGGGCTGGGGACTCGAGGAATTGTGGGCCAGGGACCGAAGGTCGGCGTGACGCACGAAAGAAAGTCAATTGTCTCTCGATGCTTCTTGTAAACATTATTTGACAAATAAGTGACGCCCGCCGCACATCCGTATTACCTGCGCCGAATAAAATCCGACAGACATACTGATTCCACGAAAATCTGAGAGGAGCTAAATGTATAAGGGAGACACGATCCAAGAGCTGGTCGCCGCGGTTGACGCGATCCGCGAGCGCCGCTCCGGCAATGCGGTCGAGCAGGTCTTCACAAACCCACCGCACCTTGGAAGTAGTGACCACGACAGAACCAGCCATCTTGAAGCGAACCTGAGCCGGATCTCCATGGGGCGCGGTTGAAATTCGAGGGGAAGCGGAACGCTGGAAAATCGAAAATGATCTGCGCATGACAAGACTGTGGCTGACACCACCAAGGTTGACGCAAAATCCCTTGAAGCTGTCTCGCCTCTTCACATGACGTTGTTTGTTTCGCGCCCAACTCTCCGATCGCATTCCTGGATGATCATCGAAGTCGAGAAGACTATCGAAGAGGGCGGCTGGCGTTCTTCTCTTAGGTCAGGGACAGTAGCCGCGCGGGCGCCTACCCTTGCGGGTAAGGGCGACATCGTTCGCGAGTCCAATGGCGTGCCCCACGACTTGATTCATGCGCGTTCTGCCTCACAAAATGGCGACATCTTTCTGACAAACAATTGACACCGCTCGCGCACCCATTCCCGCTGGGCCAGAATCCAATTCTCAAAACACACTGAAGAGAATTTCCACGAGCCGGCGGCGACTGAAGTTCACTGGGCAGGCCAACCAGGTTGCCTGGGAGAGTCGCCTGAGGGACGGCTGATTTCCGTCTGAAAGCAGCGGGCCAGAGCGCTCGAGGAGCACTCGAAAACAGTGATTACAGATTACACAAGGAGAACTATGAAGAAGTTTCTGTTGGGCACACTTGTCATGGTCGCCGGCCTGTTCGCACTGGCTTCTGGAGCTCGCGCGCAAACGGACGGCGCTGTCACGGTCAACATTAACCAGGATTTCATCGCAGGCGGGAAAGCATTGGAAGCAGGGACGTACAAAGTGTATCGGGGCTCGCCAGAAACAAGTCAGTGGCTGATTCTGCGCAGCAAACAAACGGGCGCCTCGGTCTTCCTTCTTCCCAGCACGCACGAAGGCGTCTTACTGGGCCAGCTCCAAGCGAAGCTGAGGCGATCGGGGAACTCGTATTACCTGAGCGAAGTGGCGACCGACCTCGGGGTTTACACTTTTCCCGCACCTCACGTTCTGGAGCAGACAGCCAAAAAGATCGCTCACGGCAAGATGGCTGCGTCGGGAAGCAATGGTGCTGAATCAGGACCAGCGACGGAGTAGCAGTAACAGCAAGAGCCAGGGCGCCCTGGCTCTTGTTGGTTTCCCAGGTGCCTGTATGCCCGGCAGCTGGACTTGTTCGATCTTAATGCGTCAACTGAAGCGCTTGCGCAGCCGGCGGTCTGGGCGACAAGTTGCTAAGCCGCCTTGGCATCACGGTTACGGTCTGGGCTGGCAACCAAATCTTGCCGAAGCTGCTCCATTTGTATGGAGGCTTCCTTTATCTGCTCGGCGTATTCGTGGCCTTGCCGTGGTAGAAATCCCCCGTAGTTATCGAGCAGCAGGCGGGCGTTGGCCTCGATGGCGGAGGTCTTTGATCGGGCCTGATTCGAAAGCGCAAACGTCAGTTTCTCCAGCTGCAGCTCACGGATGGCCAGTGCTTGTTTGCTCTCGGCAGTTTCCTGTTCAAGCACTTGCCCGTGGTAGCGGACGAGTCCAAACAGACATGCTGTCAATACAACCAGACACAAATTGGCCACAATGGTTTCCACCAAAGCCTTGCTTAAACTCGCGTTCTTCTCTCTATCGAGTCTGGCAGAATTGTTTGCCTCCGCTACCGACAACGAAGACAGAAGCCCGCGAGCTCGATCCATGTACTCCATGCCCTCGTTCGAATCCACCAGCATGAATGCGCGATGGCGGTATCCCTGTTGGCGCATAGTAATGGACCGCTCCATCTCAGCCTGCTTTGAGCTGGCCAAAGACTCGAGCTGCGACTCCTGAGACCGTTCGCTTTCCTCCCGATTAGCGAGCCCCGCGCGAAGTCCGGCAAAATCGGTTCCGATCCTGCCCTTCGCCTCGGTATAGGGCTGCAAGTACGAGGGGTTCCCGGTGAGCAGATATCCGCGCTGACCAGTTTCCATATCGGTCAAGTCTTTCAGGACACTGGAAATGTCCGCCTGGATCGTCGAGCTTTCCAGTGTGCGCGCCGCAATGTGTTCCATCTGTTTCAAATGGCTGACAGCAAGATACGCATTCCACACCATGAAAGCGAGCAGCGCGGGAGCCCCGATTTGTAGCAAAGCTTTTCGGATCATCTTATGTGTGCCATCCTTAACTTGGTGTTCAGAACGCCCTCAGCCGTGATTCGACTGGCTTTCCAAATCTCTGTTGCAACCTTGACTAGTGCTTCGCTCCGGTAGACGGGTCCTTCTGCTGACATGATCGAACTGGCAGCTAGGGTGAAAAGCAGAGCATCTTCTTGCTTATTGAAGTAAACACTACCTGATTCGCAGACATGCCGTACCTCCTACTGATTGTTCCATCGGAATGATAGGCCGGTTCGCCACAAGAAGGCCGGTTCGCCACAAGAATGAGGTTATCTCTTTTGGTGCGCCTCATTGGCGAGCCTCCAGCCGGCATGTCATACCCACAATGCGGACAGTGATAGACGAGCTGCGTAAACTATCTCGATGGCAAATGATATCCGTAAACCTCGAAGTAGCCGGTTTGCGGCGAGTTGTCCAAGTAATGCGCAGCCCGACGGGCCACCTATTAAGCTCCAAGCTACATCCTCCCTTATCGGAATGGCTGCGTCAGGAATGGGATGAAAGTCACTCCCGAGCCGCTGATCGTCGCGCAATTGTCCTTTCCGGGTCCAGCCGCGCATCCCCACCAGTTTTCGGTCGCGTTGACCGTTCCACTTCCCAGATTGTTTACGTCCATACTGTGGGCACTGAAGTTATTAAGGTGGAGATCCACCTCCGGTGGCGTGTTGATAGCGACGTTGACCGCCTCAGCCGTGATCACGTTCGCCGCGATCACCGTTCCCGTAATCGGAGAGACGCTGAAAATATTGATTCCCAGTTGGTCCCGGCGTAGCGGCGTCAGCCGTGTCAGCATGATTGGCAGCTATCTGGTTTCCGATAATCGCATTGTCATTGAGAACCTGGTTAGACGTGTGGCTGTGTAATGCAACTCAAGCGGCTTGGTAGATCCGCTGATCGATGCCGGTGGATGCGAAGCCAGCGTAATTCCACAATCTTCCGCGTTATTATTTACCTGATTTCCGGTGACGAGATTCTCGTGTGCGGTAGCGGTGTCGTCGCTTATCAGGATGCTCCCGAGTTGTGATCAACAATGTTGTTCGCGATAATTGAATGATCGACGCCGAGTAGATGTACCCCTTCGCCGAAATCAAGATCCTCTCCGGTTTCAAAGGCGGGTATCCCCGGGCAAGTGCTGGTGCTCGCGTCCAGACTCTTGTCGTTCTCAAGTAACGTGGTTTCCCCAAATTGTTACCGCCGAGGAATTTGTCACGAGAATGCCTTCGAAGTTTGCGTTCCGCACGGTCAGTCCGGTGACCGTAACATTGGCGAGTTTCGGGCTGTCGAGTCCATCAATGTAACTGCCGTTCGCAAGACCGGTGGCATCGATGATCGTGTTATTGCGATTGGCGCCAACGAGCGAGATGGCTTTGCCGACGTTGACGTCTTCTTTATAGATACCCGCGGCAATTTCAATAGTGTCGTTCGGCGCCGCTGCTGCTACCGCCGCCGCAATAGTCGAAGAGCATCCCAAACAGACGCGCTGGTTGAGCATGGCGTCGACGCTTCGACACGTAACAAAATAGCTCCTGCATTTCACGCGTGAATCAATGATTTAGTGACTTTTGGCTTTGGTCAGGCATCTTTCCTTTATTCCATATGTGAGGACAAGACGCATGTTGAAAGGTTTCCGGCTCGGTCTCTTAGCTATCATGGCCTCGTTAGGAGCATCGATCCATACAACGGGGCAGACCATTGACGCCCCGGTGGCGAAACTGGGAACAATCGTGGGTACCGTACTGGATACAAATGGGGACCCAATCCCGGGCGCTACCGCTACACTACAAGGCACGGATGCAAATGATCGTCAACTAATCGTCACGTCGGAAAACGGATTCTTCCAGTTTCGTAACGTAAGAACAGGCGTTTCGTATCGGGTCAGCGTTACCGCGAACGACTTCTCAGGCTGGACATCTCCCAACATCACGCTCGAACCGGCGCAGTACAAGATCGTGACTGATATTCAGTTGCGAATTGCGACGGAAAGGACCGCCGTTCAAGTGAAGTATGATCCGGTTGAGGTGGCAACCGAGCAGCTGAAGCTAGAGGAAACGCAACGAGTATTCGGAGTCATCCCGAATTTCTACGTTGCCTACGATCGCGATGCTGCGCCACTGACGGCGAAAATGAAATTCTCGCTTGCCTTAAAAGTCTCGGTCGATCCGGTTACTGTCGCCGGAGTTGCCTTTGTTGCCAGCGCGAAGCAGGCTGCGGACTCTCCGAAATACGGGCAAGGCTGGGACGCCTACGGGAAGCGAGTCGGTGCAACTGCAGCCGACGGTCTTTCCGATATTATGATCGGTGGCGCAATATTGCCATCGCTGCTGCACCAAGATCCACGCTACTTTTACCAGGGCACCGGTACGACCAAGTCCCGGTTACAGCATGCAATGTTGAGTCCCTTCGTTGCCAGATCGGATAATGGAAATTGGGGGCCGAACTATTCGAGCCTGGGCGGAGATCTCGCATCCTCTGCTCTATCGAACCTTTACTATCCTGAAGCCAACCGCGGTGCCGGACTTGTTTTCGGGAACTTCGCCATCGGCACTGCTGAACGCGTAGGCGCCAGTGTCGCGCAGGAGTTCCTTGTCGGCAAGTTCACCCGAAGAGCACACTGAAGCCCGCAGAGCCACTCACAATATCAGTTTGAGATAGAGAGTTCTATGAAGGGGGATGTCAACGAACATTTTTCTCCCGGTGACCGGAACCCGATGTGATTTCGTGGCGTCCAGCCCGATTGCGGATAGGCGCGACATTGAGATGTGGACTTTTGTTTAGTCCTAGTGGAGCAGCTGGCGCGCCCTAACATCTTCTCCGCACAATCTCGTCGAGCCTGCTTTGCGCCTACCCCACTCGCCTACGGAATGGCGCGCATGATCATCGCGTTCCGCGAAGCATATGGCGCCGAGGAGCGGATGGAGGTGTTCAAAGATCGAGATGAAGCTCTGCGGTGGCTTGGCGTTGCGCCGTTTTGATTGACCGCACGTTGAACTTCGCGGAAGAACGCGATCAGTAGCATCGAACCAGCTACTCCCTCCAGGTGGATGTGCATAGCACCTTGCTACGTCTTTCTT
>DATJHT010000022.1:0-22745 GCA_035493765.1 Terriglobales bacterium | reverse complement strand
CTGCGGGACACCAAGCAGTTGAAAAAATGGTTGCGCGCGGGCAGGACCGTCGAACTGGTTGACCGCAACAAGCGGATCGGGCGGATCGTCCCAGACAATCCCACTACGAAGTCAGCGGAATGGCCCGATTTCGAAGCGCGTGCGAAGAAAATCCTGGGAAGCCGCATTCTCCCGGGAGCCGACTTGCTCATTGAAGAGCGGGGCCGCTATTGATCCCGTACGCCGATACCAGCTTTCTCGTTTCGCTTTATGTGACAGACATGCATTCCGCCGACGCCCGCGCGCGAGTCGTTGGCGCAGCCCGCTTATGGTGTACTCCGCTTCACCGCGCGGAGTGGACCCATGCTCTGGCGCAGCATGTTTTTCGCGGCCAATTGAACTCCGCAGATTTCAGAAAAATAGAACAAGACTTTGAAGGAGACCTCAAGGCTGGGGTCTGGGAAAGAGTCGAGCTGCCGGAAAATTCCTGGGATCTTTGCGCTGATCTCGCCCAAAGATATGGTGCAAAATTCGGCACACGGACTTTCGACAGCCTGCATGTCGCCTGCGCCCTCGAACTGAGCGCAGAGCGATTCTGGACGTTCGACGATCGCCAATCCAGGCTGGCGAAAGCAGTGGGTTTGAAGGCATCTTAAGTGAGGCTGCGATGTCGGCTTGTCTACGTATGCTTGCATAATATGCATGCGCCGCCTACAATTAGTGCATGCAGTACACCATTCGCAACATACCTGGTCAGTTGGACGCGGCTCTCCGCTGCAAGGCACGCGAGCAGGGCAAGAGCCTTAATGAGGTTACTATCGAAGCTTTGGCCCGTGGAGCGGGAGTCAGTGGAGAACAAACCCGGCAGCGCGATCTGAGCGATATCGCGGGTACCTGGCGAGAAGACCCGGAATTTGACCGGGCGCTGGCGGATCAGGATGTCATTGACGAGAAACTATGGCGATGAAGATCGCCGTGGATACAAACCGATATGCCGACTTTTCTCGCGGCGAGGCGTCGGTGGTCAAATCTCTGGAATTGGCAGAAGAGGTCTGGCTGCCATTCATCGTAATTGGAGAATTGCGGGCTGGATTTGCCCTCGGAACTCATGGACCTCACAATGAGTCGTTTCTGCGCCGCTTTCTTTTGAAACCTAACGTCGGGATCCTCTACGCAGACGAGCAAACTACTCATCATTACGCGACGGTTTATCGGCAATTGCGCAAGCAAGGCACTCCCGTTCCCACCAATGATATGTGGATCGCGGCGTTGGTCCTGCAGCATTCGCTCAGCCTGTGCGATCGTGATGCCCACTTCGATTCGCTTCCCCAACTAACGCGTGTCTAGAATTTCTTGTAAAAACCCTGTTGAGGATGCGCTCACTAAAGGCCCTACAAGTTTGGAATTAACGCGGCCAGTTTCGTGGGCCGTGACTATTTCGGGGCGCGGTTGATCGCGCCCCTTTTTCTGTCGCCTGATTTATTTCCTATTTCACTTCTACCTTCACCCTCATCCACGGGTGCAGGCAGCATTGAAAGTAGTGTGTTCCCTTTGATAACCCGGTGAACAACGACGTGCTGCCCTGAATGATGCGCGTCTTGGCGACAGCGACATCGTTAAAGCCAGCGGCGCATTCGGGGACCGGGGCTTCTCCGCTGTTGAGGCCGGCAATGAACCCCCCGCCGAACTGTTTAACTTCCGTAAAGGTGTGGGGCTCGCCGCCCTGATCCACAACGGAGACGACGGTTCCCTTGTTGATGGTGAGCGTGTCGGGCTCAAAGTCCCACTTGGGATCCGGAGTTCCCGCTGCGGCTTTGGAGAATAGGTCCTGAATCGTGGTGGCATAACCCAGTACTGCAAGAGAGACATTCTTGCAGAAGTCAGGTCCAATCGCAGCATTGAACGTTGTGGGGTCGCATTCGTCGAGTGCAACAATTTGCGCAATTTGCTTCGGCCCGTCCGGCTGGATGGCGCCGGCGAACACCAGACAGCAGGCTACAAGCGAGATTTTGATGGCGGTCTTTTTCATGGAGGCTCCTTGGTTGAATTGGCGTGAATATATCCCCGAGAGGACGAATCTGGTCCATGCTCCCCGATGTGCGATTCACGCTCAATAGCGATGACCTGTTGGCCGCCTTAATTTTTCATGGGGGCGTTGAAAGCGACCGAAAACAAAGGGTTACTTAGCGTCTTAATTGGAGGTAGAATTGCGGGCGCCAGTACGGGAGCGTCTGCGTGGCGACCGAACCGATTCGAGTCCATCAGGTGGTCAAGTTTGGAACGGGCTTCGAGCTAAACTTGAAAGCCTATGAGCTCCGCCGTGCCGGTCAGGCCGTCAAGTTGGAGCCCACCCCGTTCGGCATTCTTGCCCTGTTAATCGAGCAACGGGGCGATCTGGTCAGCCGGCAGGAAATTGTCGAGCGGATTTGGGGCAAGGGAGTTTTTCTTGACACCGATAACAGCATCAATGGCGCCATCCGCAAGATCAGGCAGGTGCTCGAGGACGATCCAGAAAACCCGCGGTTCATCCAGACCATTACCGGCAAAGGTTACCGTTTTATTGCGCCGGTCGCCGAGCCAGCTTTTGATCTCCAAGGTCCGCAGCTCATCGAGTTGGCTCACCCGCAACAAGCCCCCCCTTCCAGACGCAAGTCTCGAAGCTGGATCAAAGCAATTGGCGTGCTTGGCTCGGTGCTGGTCGTTGCCGTCACACTCGCCTACTGGGTTCTGCTAAAACGCTCACCGGAAGCCGGCGCGACGCCTGCCATACATTCCATTGCCGTACTTCCCCTCGACAATCTTTCAGGCGATCCAGCGCAGGATTATTTTGCGGATGCCATGACCGACGAACTGATCACCAATCTTGCTCGGTTCGGATCGCTGCGCGTGACCTCTCGTACTACCGTTACTCTTTACAAACACACCCGCAAAAGTCTCCCGGAGATTGCACGCGAGTTGAACGTGGATGGAATCGTCGAAGGGTCAGTCGTGCGCTCAGGCCAGCGCGTACGAGTGACAGCACAACTAATTCGCGCAGCGGCCGACCAGCATCTCTGGGCGGATACCTATGAGCGTGATTTCAGCGATGCTCTCAAGCTACAAAGTGATGTCGCTGCGACGATCGCGCAACAAGTTCGGGCACAGTTGAGCCCTGAAATCAAGCAGCAGTTTATGACTTCGTCGTCAGTGGATCCCGAGGCTTACGACGCCTACCTGAAGGGAAGCTACTACCTATATAACTCGCCGATAACAGTGCCGGGGCCGCTGAGCCAGGCCAAGAAGTACTTCGAAGAAGCTGTTCGGAGGGACCCGAATTTTTCTCGCGCGTATTCAGGCTTGGCGAACGCCTATATTTATCTCGTCTGGTTCGGACAGGGGGAGCTTTCGGCAGAACAGGGATTCAATCTCGCCAAGCAAGCAGACCGAAAGGCCCTGGAATTGGACCCGAACAATTTTGAAGCTCACGAAGTGCTTGGCGTACTGAATTGGCGCGTAGATCTTAACTGGAGTGCCGCTGAGCGCTCGTTCAATCAGTCTCTGGCTTTGTCCCCAAGCTATAGCTGCGCACACGAAGACCGCGCACAATTTCTTGCCGTCTTAGGGCGCAGAGCCGAGGCATTGGCCGAGGTCGAGAAAAGCAATCAGGTTGATCCTACAGCTACATGGCTTGAAGCGACCGTTTATTTTCAACTGCGCGACTGGCCACGTCTGGTCGAAAGTGGGCTAAGAGAAGTCGCCGCGAATCCGAACGATTGGCCCGCACACGCCCGCCTCGGCGCGGGCTTTGAAGCGGTCGGAAAACTCCCGGAGGCGATTGCGGAGTATCAGAAGGCGAGTGACTTATCGAATGGTGACCTCGACACAATCGCTTCTCTGGGGCATGCCTATGCGGCGATTGGAAATAGGGGGCAAGCTCAAAAGATTCTTCAGCATCTGGAACGAAAATCTCGAGAGGGCAAAGCTTCACCATATCTCCCCGCAACCGTCTATGCCGGACTCGGAGAAAAGGACAAGGCCCTCGCACTCATCGAGCAAGCCTATCGGGACAAGTCGCTGGATGTTGGCTGGATTCTGAAGTCCGACCTGCGGACCGACAATCTTCGCGACGATTCTCGCTTCCAGAACCTGCTTCGTCGCACCGGGTTAAGCCAATAGCGGCGCTATTTCCGACGCCCTTTGAGCCCCTGGTTGGGAAAGCGAAACATTGCCGCAGATTTCGAACAGCGAATCCATTCCGGTGAGGCGCAACACTGTGAGCACCGGCTCCGTAGGGTCCATCAGCTTAAGATAGATTCCGGCAGCTTGTAGCGATACCAACGCACCTATACCCGCTGCATCGATCCCGCTGACGTCAGCCAGATCAAGAATTACCGCGTGTTCGTGATGACGGACGGCCGCGCACAGGAGCGTCGATTCCTCGCCCCGCACAATTCGGCCGGTGCAACGGAGAACCACGGTATCGGCCAGGTCATGAATGGTTACGGTCAGCACGGTGAATTCCTCCGGAAGATTTCGCAGTTGACTAGCCCACCACACCAGGAGAAAACATATTATGCGAACAAAAAGCGAATATCAACAATTTAATTTCATGTGCCAGAAGTAATTGAGTTGACAGCTATCAGGCCTGTGACGCCGTCAAATTCAAGAAGGCACAGACATGTAGACGATTGAGGAGCAGAAATATTTTAAGTTTCACTGGCGGGTTCTGAAGCGGTCTCCGATAAGTCAGGGACCCGCGCGTTCGGTGCGCCATCCCCGGTGCTTTCCATCGGAGAGGCGAAGGGCGGTGTTGACGAGCCCGATGTGGGAAAAGGCCTGGGGAAAATTTCCCACCAGTCGCTTGGCGGAGAGGTCGTACTCCTCGGATAAGAGGCCCACATCATTCTGCAACGCGAGCAGTTCTTCCATCAGATTCCGCGCGTCCGCTTCGCGTCCCATCAAAGCATAGGTTTCAGCCAGCCAGAAAGTGCAGGCCAGGAACACGCCTTCGCCGGGCGGTAAGCCATCGTTGACTTCGTGTGTGTTATAGCGCAGAACGAAGCCATTGCGCTTGAGGTTCTTCTCAATGGCGTGAACGGTGCCGACGAACCTCGGATCGGAAGGCGGAAGAAATCCCATGGTGCCAATCATCAAGAGGTTGGCATCCAGACAGGTTGAACCGTATGCCTGCACGAAGCTGCCGAGTTTTTCATTGTAACCATTGCGGCAGACGTCCTCGTGAATCTGCTGGCGTATCGCGCGCCAGTGGTCTACGGGGCCGTCCAGGTGGAAACGCTCGCAGCTCTTGATTGCGCGGTCGAAGGCAACCCAGGCCATTGCTTTGGAATGGGTGAAGTGCTGGCGCGGCCCACGGACTTCCCAGATCCCTTCGTCGGGTTCCCGCCAGATTTTCTCGAGATGATCGAGCAGCGTCCATCCCAACGCCGTTCCGGGTTCGTTGCGCGGCAGGTTGCCCTCGCGCGCATGATGCAGGGCGCTCGCGATCTCGCCGTAGATATCCAACTGCAGTTGATCCGCGGCAGCGTTTCCGACGCGCACCGGCTTGGCTCCCTGATACCCGGGCAGCCAGCCAACTTCCCATTCAGTTAGCTGGCGCTCGCCAGCTAGTCCATACATGATCTGTACCTGGTCCGGACTGCCGGCGACGGCGCGTAGCAACCAGTCCTGCCACTCTGCGGCTTCGTTGTAGAATCCGCAATCCATGAGAATGAGCAGGGTGAGAGTGGCGTCGCGAATCCAACAGTATCGATAGTCCCAATTTCGCTTTCCGCCGAGATTCTCTGGCAGCGAGGTTGTGGGTGCAGCCACGATCCCGCCGGTAGGACGATAAGTGAGCGCCTTCAGGGTTATCAGTGAGCGCGTAACGGCATCGCCCCAGGGACCGACATAAGTGCAGTGGCTGATCCACTCTTGCCAGAATTCCTGAGTTTCCTGCAAAGCACCTTCCGCATCGACTGGCTTCGGCAGAGTTTTATGCGACGCTCGATAGCTCAGCACGAAAGGAATGCTCTGACCCTCGCTCACGGTGAATTCAGAAAAGGTCTTGAAATCTCTGCCGGCCAATTGTGCCGGGGTACGCAGAATAACCATGTTCGGACCGGCAATTGCGCGCAGCGAACCATCGTCGGTACTCGTGACCCAGGGTACTGATCGCCCATAGTCGAATCTCAGCACCAGTTCCATCTGCATGCGAACCTGGCCATGGCGTCCGTACACAAGGCGCACCAGGTGTGAGTGTTTCTTGCGTATGGGCATGAAGTCAACTATGGTGACCGCACCTTCGTCGGTTTCAAAATCAGTTTCGAGAATGAGCGTGTCTTTTCGATATCGGCGAGTGATGCGCTTCTCTTTGGCAAGGGGCGCAATTTTCCAGCGACCGTGTTCCGGTTCTCCAAGCAGAGCGGCAAAGCAGGCGCCCGAGTCGAACCGGGGCCAGCATAGCCAGTCAATGGATCCGTCTCTGCCTACCAGGGCACCGGTTTCACAGTCGCCGATAAGAGCGTAGTCTTCGATTCGACAAGGCATAATTTTAAGACGGTCGTCCGATGCTTAGTCAGAAAGCCACCGGCGATGGGCCGCTCCGGAGACAGCTCACTCCAGAAATGAACCAAGTCTGATGCCACTAACCCGAATTTGGATTCCTGCTAAGAGCGAGCTGTGAGAAGCCTTATGCAGCACCCGAATCAATCGAGTCTCGCAAAACTTGCCCGAGTAGGTTACGCTAACTGGTTTCAATGCACGAGTCATTGATTTCGGCATTTTCGAAATCGAGTAAATTCACAATCGAGTTTTCTAAGAATGGAAAATACCTCTGTCGCTTCTGCGCCGCGCTTAAAGCGTTCACTCAAGCTGAGTGATTTGATTTTGTACGGAATTATCGTCATCCAGCCAGTCGCGCCGATGTCGGTGTTCGGTGTGCTCAGTGATCGCGGTCGTGGTCATGTCGTGACCACGTTGCTGATTGCCATGGTGGCAATGCTTTTTACAGCGTTCAGCTACGGACGCATGGCGCGGGCCTATCCCAGCGCTGGTTCGGCGTTCACCTATGTTGGACAGGAGATCAATCCCGCAGTTGGCTACGTCACCGGTTGGAGCATGGTCATGGATTACATGCTCAATCCGATGATCTGCATTATCTGGTGTAGCCAGCAGGCACACGTTTTTGCGCCGGGTGTGCCCTATGCGGTTTGGGCGATCTTTTTTGGTGCAGTATTTACTGGGCTAAATATTCAGGGAATCAAGACCTCGGCCCGCGTAAACACAGTGCTGGCTGCGGGGATGGGAGCGGTGGTGGCGATCTTTTTTGTTGCCGCCGCGCGTTATATTTTCGGAAACCCGCATGACGGCGCGGCTTTCTTTACTCGCCCGTTTTACGATCCGCAGATGTGGGACATGAAGTCGGTGTTGGGCGCAACTTCAATTGCAGTGCTCAGCTATATCGGTTTCGACGGCATCTCGACTCTTTCCGAGGAGGCCGAAAACCCTCGCCGCAACATTCTGCTGGCCACAGTACTTACGTGCCTTGTAATCGGTATCCTTTCCGCCTTTGAAGTCTATGCCGCGCAGCTCATCTGGCCAGCTACGCAACCTTTCCCGAATTCTGATACGGCATTTACTTACGTTGCCGGACGTGCGTGGGCGCCGCTGTTTGCAATCGTCGGATTCACATTGCTGGTGGCGAATTTCGGGTCGGGCATGGGAGCGCAAATCGGAGCGGCCCGCCTGCTTTATGGAATGGGGCGCAGCAAAGCGCTGCCGCAATCATTTTTCGGTGTGGTGGATGCGAAACGGCACGTGCCGCGCAACAACGTAATCTTCGTGGGACTGATCGCTCTCGGTGGAGCTTTCGTCATCAGTTATGGACTCGGCGCGGAGATGCTTAACTTTGGCGCGCTTATCGCTTTTATGGGCGTGAACCTCGCCGCTTTTGTTCGTTACCACGTGCGTGAAGGGGGCCATAGCGCAGTACCGCCTCTGGTGATAACCGCGCTTGTAATCGGTTTGGTGTTGTTGCCTATTCAAAACGTGGCATTGCTCGTGGCGGCGGGGCTCGGGTTAGTAATACTTGCGGTGTGGACGCCTCCCCTGGCAGGCTTTGCCATCTGCTTCTTCCTGTGGAAGAACCTGAGTTGGAAGGCTTGGATTGTCGGCGGGATATGGATGATCGTAGGAATCGCCTTCGGCGCGATCAAGACCCGCGGCTTCCGCGGAAATTTGATTAATTTTGACTTGCCCGAAGAGTCTTAGTTAAGGCCCCAAAATTGTCGCTAAGCCGCTCGCAATAGCCTGTGGCTCCAGACGCGCAAGTCACGCTTGATTGCGCGCGTGCCCTTTCTCGCCAGCGCGATTCCTACCCCGGCAGCGGCTACCGTTCCCAATCCTGCTAACGCTATCGCTCCCGCGACAAGTTTTGCTCGATGCAAATCAGCCCAAGTTTCCAGACTGTGCGCGTGTGCGCGCCCGTCGAAAGCGCCATGGGCTCCATGATCTCCGCCAACGGCCTCCCACAAATTGTTTGGACGATTGGGGTCTTCCGGCTCCTGTGTCTGCTGGGAGTTGTAACCGGTACGGCCAAGATAATGATCCAGCAGTGCGGGCGCGACCTTGTTTCCGACGATGGCTTCGACGGTGGGCAATCCAACGTAGATTTCGCGGCGTCGATGGTGGGCCGCCCAATACACAGCGCGAGCTCCCACTTCCGGCTGATAAATCGGAGGCACCGGCTGCGCCTTCCGCTTCAAGCGGCTTTTCACCCACCCGAACTGAGGAGTGTTCAGTGCAGGCATGTTGACCATACTGACGTGTATATTGCTGCGGTCGTGGATGAGCTCGCAACGCAGCGAATCCGTGAATCCTGCAATGGCATGTTTAGCTCCACAATATGCCGATTGCAGCGGAATACTTCTGTAGGCCAGCGCCGAACCCACTTGCACGATTGTGCCACGGTCACGCGCCAGCATCCGCTTGAGGGCTGCGAGGGTTCCGTTGACCACACCAAGATAGGTCACCTCGGTGACCCGCTTGTATTCCTCCGGCAGCATCTCCTTTACCGGAGAAAAGACCGAGGTCATGGCGTTATTGATCCAGATATCAATCGGGCCGAATTGTTCTTCGACCTTTGCTGCCGCTTGCTCAACGGCCTCGCCATCCGCCACGTCCGCCTGGAGTACAAGTGCGCGTCCGCCAGCGGATTCAATTTCTGCCCTCGCGGCATTGAGCCCGTCGAGGCCACGGGCTATTAATCCAACATTTGCCTTGTGCCGGCCAAATTCGCGCGCGATTGCCCGGCCCAGACCAGCAGAGGCTCCTGTCACGACAACTGTTTCAGTTTGCACGATGCTCCGGCGCCACTCCGAAGAATTATGTTGAGTTTTGGGTGGCGCTGTATTAAAGATGCCAGGCATCGCCATCCCGTTTTATACCTGCGCCAAGTATTTCTATTCACGTGTGCCGGCAGACAGAGTCGTAACTACTCGGTATTCCATCCTTTGACCTCAACATAAGGACTAGCGCCCCCAAGTTCGCTCGCGCGATAAGTGGCGGTTATTTCACGCTTCTCTCCTGGCAGGAGCGAAACGTAATTGTCCTGCCAGAGCACAGGTAAAATTTCCTCGCCAGCTTTGCCTTTGTCCACCTTGAGCCGCACAAAGAACGCCAGATTTTTCGAGGGATTCTCCAGGGTCACGTGAGTGATTTGGTTAGCACCCTCTCTGTCTGTACGTGTCGTAACGTTGAGCTTAACTTTCGGCAGTTGCGACAGCGCGGTGAAGTCAGCATAGGAAAGCGTTGGCGTTGTGTACCACGTTGATTTCGTCCAATCGATGGTTTCAGGCTTGGTTGAAAGCCAGTAGAAATTCTCTCCGAGCAGTTTCCCGTCCGGATCTGAAATACGCAGCGCCACGAAATACGTTGGGCTCAGACCATCGAGATCGGGCAAGGTCAGAGCCTTGATGACGCCATCAGCGGGTACGTCGATTGTATTCTCGCTGGAGAACTTCTCGGTCATATCAAGATTCAGAACTTTGGTAAGCAGGTGCAGGCCCTTCGCATCTTCATACCGGCTATTCACGACAGAGATTGATCGGTCGTCGTATCCGTAAATCGGATCGAGTGATTGCAGCGCAGTCTTCGCGCCAAAGTACCCTCCACCAGGGCGCAGGTAATAGTCGTAAAGGTGCCAGATCATCGAAGGCCAGCCGTTGTTGAGCATCCACTGAATCACGCCGCCCGACGTGTACTTATTGCGGCTGTATGCTTCGAACATCGCGCGAATGCCTTCGTACGCCTGGAGCTGCGACTTGGTGGTGTAATCCTCAAGGCCAGTCGCCGCGCCGTAGCGAGCGTTGAGCGCGTCAGTGAAGACGTGAAGGTCCTTGAATTCGCCGCCGCCGGCGTGAAAGTTCCACCAGTCATCAATTGGCCACTGATGTTCCTTCGGCAGCATCGCCTTGATGCTCTCGATCGGAGGCACAGCAGGGCCGGGACTGGTTTCGGTATTGAATCCGTACCCTCCCCCGCATCCGCCGGGGTTGCAATCTTGCGGATGACTTGCTCCGAGCGAATCCTCTTCCCAATAGGACGGGGCTACATATTCATACGGCCCGCTCATTTTTACGCCGCTGTCGCCGCTGACCGTTGTCGGCTTTCCTGTAGCCGATGAGATTACTGGATTCGGCCACAACAATTCCTTTTCTACTCGCAAATATGTCTGTTCGACATCGGCGGGAGGAGGATTGTCGCTGCCGTTCAGCCAGCCGAGCAGGCTTGGATGACTGCGCAGGCGATATATCTGGTCCCGCAAAGATTGTTCCGCAATCTTGTGATCTGCCGGTTTCCAGTCCTGCCAATGCTCCCAGAAATCACAGCAGCACCATCCCGCGAGCACGAGAATTCCGCGTTCGTCGGCCAGATCGAAAAATTCCTTGTTCTCGAGCTTTCCTTCCAGACGGATCGTGTTCAGCCCCATGTCCTGCACGTAAGCGAATTCTTCGTGAAGCCGCTGCGAGTTTTCCCGGAGCATCATGTCCGGCCCCCAGCCGCCGCCGCGAATCAGAATATTTTTTCCGTTAATGGCGAAAACGCGCTTGCCATTTTCGTTCAGCTTGGACGTGATCTCGCGGATACCGAATTTTGTTTCGGCAGAGTCTGACGCTTTGCCGCCGGTCTCGAACGTCAACTTGAGCGGGTAGAGGTCGGGCTTGCCCATCTGCACAGGCCACCATAGCCGAGGATGATCAGCGTTCAGTTGTTGCACTTGAGCGGGATCGAAGGTGATATCTTTCTGCTCGTTGGCGCCCAGCTCCACGTCTTGAGAGAACTCTGTCTTTTCGATTTGCCCTTTCAAAACGCCTTTAATGGGCTGATTCGAAATGTTTTTCAGAAGCGCCGTCACGGTCAGATGAGCCGTGCCATCGGAGTCCACTTTCGAAACCACCGTTGGATAGCGCACCGCCACTGGCCCGCTGGTCCGGATTGTGACATCCCGAAACAGGCCCATGTTCTTGTCGGGGGGCGAGGGATACCAATCGACGAATGTTATGGCGAGATCTTTTTCGGTGGGAGAAAAGACCTCTACTGCGAGGACATTGGTTTTGCCGGGCAGAGCCGCATCGGTAATGTTGAATTCATAGGTGCGCCACGCGCCGGCAACGTCGTCGTACCCGGCAATCTGTTTCCCATTGAGAAAAATATTGGCGCGATAATTAATTCCTGCGAAATCCAGCCAGATGGTTTTGCCTTTGTAATTTTCGGGAAGTACGAATGTCTTGCGATACCACCACGGCACCATGAAGGGACTGTCCTGGTGCATGGGCAGGTCCGAGAAATTGCTTCCAATCGGATAGTCCATCCCTGGAAAGCTGCGCAAATTTATCCCGAACATCGGATCGGGGTAGACCTTGTGCTTAACTAACGCCGCGACCACAGTCGTCGGAACCGAGACTGCGTACCATCCGGTTGGTGTAAACCGGGAGGTGGAAATGACTTCGCCTTTCTTCTCCACTTTGCAGGAAGACTGCAAGGCCCAGCCGTCTCGAAGTTGGAGACCGTTTGCCGCAATCTCATGTTGCGGCTGCGCAGTGGTTTGAGCCGTGCTCGAAATCGTGAAGCAGCCAGAAATCGAGAGGAATGACAAAATCAAAAATGCTGTGCGGTTGCGCATCAAGCGTCCTTTAGAAAGAGTGGTCGGATTGACGATTGCCCTGTCGTTTCAGAGAACCGACCAAGTTTCATATCACGATTCGGCGTCGTGTGCCACTCGCGAGAGTGAAACATGGTGTTCATTGGATGGGAAGCGGCGAATTTTTCGCGGAGAAGGTGGTGAGCGCGGTAGGAATCGAACCTACAACCTACTGATTAAGAGTCAGTTGCTCTGCCAATTGAGCTACGCGCCCGCCAGGTTGGACTCGGGATGGCCCACCAGGAGAGGAAATTCGTCCAGGGCGGACATCGAGTTGCAATGCCGCGCGATCCGGTGCGGCATTTTTTCGGCGATTGTCAGTATATCAGGAGCATCAGGTAAGCGGGTCAGTGGTCAAGGAGAGACTTCAACGGGGAATCGCTCGCCGCAGAGAACGCAAAAGTTCGCAAAGAAGAAATCGCGACGAGAAAAGACAGATAGGAACAGCTATCCCCAAGCAGGCAGAATCGCAAACTCGAGACCTGAATTTATTGTCTTCGTACTTCCGTGGCAAAGGGAGCGACTGCGTCCTGCACCGAAGTGCTGGGGCGCCGCGCCGGAGTTTTGCCCGAAGGAACTGGCGGACGCTGCTCGAGTGTGCCGATCAGCGGAGCATCATCTACCCCAATACCCATCGAGACGAAACGGTTCTCCTCGCACATGGATTCGATGAGATGTTGCTGACGCGAGCTCAGCACTTTTAGCGGCAAAGTCTGGAAGTTGCGGAAGACCCAAAGAAGATAAATTCTCTGCGCCAGTGACGGCTTAAGATAACGCGGCCCGAGCGGAGTCAATACTCGCAGCACACCTGAACAAAGCTTTTCAAGCCACATGCATTTCGCCCACAGAATTATTAGAGTTTGAACAGGGAATCTACCTGCAATTTTAAGACCACGCATTATGCCCCATCGCTGAGGCATTGAACAGTAGAATTTTTTAATTAAGCAATTTTTGGCCAGGATTGCAGAGGTCATCCCCTATAAGTGCACACAAAACGGTGCAACTCGGGTGCGTACAATCGTGCGATTGACTAACTCAAGTTGGGAACACATATCTAGCAGACGGGAAATCGCGCCCACAGGGATGGCTCGGGCCTTGTCGAAACTTGGCTACTGTTCTCGATCGGCTGCGCGGAGGTTGATCATCGAGGGGCGGGTGCGGCTCAACGGCAGGGTTGAGCGCGACCCGGAAGCCCCTCTGCAAATCACAAAAGACCGCCTGCAGGTGGACGGCAAAGAAATCACTGCCGCGAGAAAAATCTACTTGATGCTGAATAAGCCGCGAGGCGTTGTGACCACGGTCCGCGACGAAAAGGGACGAGACACAGTTTATTCGCTTCTCAAACAGCAAGACCGGTGGCTGGCTCCGGTAGGGCGACTGGACAAGGCCAGTGAAGGCCTGTTGCTGCTCACCAATGACTCCGGGTGGGCAGCCCAAATCACAACGCCAGAGTCGCATCTCGACAAGACCTATCACGTGCACATTAGATCGCGTGTCGATGATGAAATGTTAGCCAGGTTGACCGCGGGCGTCCGTGAATCCGGAGAATTGCTGAAGGCGAAGCGTGTGCGCCTGTTGCGGGAAGGCCAAAAAAATTGTTGGATTGAAGTCGTTCTCGATGAGGGGAAGAACCGGCATATCCGCCGAATGTTTGCCGCGCTTGGGATAGAGGTGTTGCGCCTGATCCGAGTCGCGATCGGAGAACTCAGACTGGGCGACCTCGCCAAGGGAACGGGGCGGGAGTTGACGCCGCAAGAGGTGAAGAATTTATCAACCAGCAAATCGAAGTGAACTAGAGTGCGTCCTGAACAAGGGCCAGAGCGCGAGTCTGGATCTCAGGCTGATCGCCAAACCCGCAGAGCCAATTGATTTCCGGCTCTCGCCGGAACCATGTCATCTGGCGCTTGGCATAATTGCGATGCGCCTGCTGTACGGCAACAATTGCGGTATCGCGAGAAACTTCGCCTTTGAGAAGCTGCAACACCTGCTTGTATCCGATCGAACTCAGCGGGCGTGCTGAGACCCCGTATTTTTTCAGGAGCGCTTCAGTTTCGTTCACCAGGCCAGCGTCAAACATCGCGTGCACCCGCTGATTGATGCGCTGGTATAGTTCCGGGCGGCTTGGGTCAAGGCCGATTTGCAAGATACGAAAACCTCGCAGCGCATCGCGTCCGGCCTTCCATTGTTCGGTCAGCGGACGACGAGCGGCAAGGCAAACTTCGATGGCGCGAATCAGTTTGGGAAGATCATTGGCGTGGATCTTCGCAGCCGCCGCCACATCCATTCGGCGCAACATGCGGTGTAGATGATTGGAACCCTTCTCGGTCGCGCGGGCTCGTAGCCGTTCCCTTAATTGCTCAGAACGCTCCGGGCCGGTGAAGAGCCCTTCCAGCAATGCCCGCAAGTACAATCCGCTTCCGCCGACAACGATGGGAAGATGGCCACGGCAGTTGATGTCGCCGAGCACAAGCCGGGCCTGGCGGCTGTATTGTCCTGCGGTCGGGTAATCCGACGGTTCGAGAATGTCGAATAAATGATGGGGAGCGCGGGCCTGTTCTTCCGGGGAAGGCTTCGCGGTTCCGATTATGAAATCGCGATAGATCGCAACTGAATCGCAGTTGACGATCTCTCCATGAAAGCGATTAGCAACTTCAACCGAAAGCGGCGTCTTGCCGCTTGCAGTCGGGCCCACAATTACGACCAGCAGAGGATCGCGGGACAATCAGCGTGCACTCCACGAGATATGGTGCCAGGAACGGACGATGATGAGGGCGATAATAAGGACAACGATTATTATCAGCCCGAGAGTCTCAAACCTATGGCCGCGTGCTTGAAGTGCATTACGCGATTTATTGCGAGCCATCCGGGACACGCGATCATTGTAGCGGACGACAACGTCGCCAAGTTGGTCCTGGAAGTTAGGTCTGACCAGCTACCTCGAAAGTGGTTTGCGGGGAACGACGATGTCTACACGGCGATTGGTTGAGCGGCCTTCGGCGGTTGCATTGTTCGCAATAGGGCGAAATTCGGCGTAGCCGGAGGCTGCCAGACGTTCTGGCGCGAAATTGTATTTCGTCATCAGCAGACGAATGGTGGCAGTGGCGCGAGCCGTAGAGAGGTCCCAGTTGGAACTGAAACGCGCGTTGTGGATGGGAACATTGTCGGTATGTCCCTCGATGCGAAGCTCACTGTTTGCGCTTCGCAGCACTGCGGCCAGCCGGTCGAACGCAGGGCGTGAACTGGGACGAAGCTCGGCCGACCCCGTATCAAAAAAGCCGACCTCCCGCAAACTGATGACCAGGCCTTCGCTAGTCACGCGCACCCCAACCTCGCCGGTAGCAATCTCTTCTGCGAGAGCATCTTCAACTCGTTTGCGCAGCAGGTTGAAATCGTCAGGTTCGGTGTTGCCGACGGGAAGGTTCGAGGGAACTCCATGGGCGGCGAGCCCGCCAACGTCGGCGGGATGAGGCGGCAGCGAGCCATACTGCTGAAAGGCGGTTTGAATGGCAGTTGCGAGTTGTCCGGCGCGGCGCTTATCAAGTTGCGCGGCTGAATACATCACCACAAAAAACGCGAAAAGTAAGGTGATGAAATCGGCATAGGAGACGAGCCAGCGCTCGTGATTGGTATGCCGTTGGATCCGCCGGCGCCGCCTCAAGCCCCGGCTCCGGCAGCCTTGGCCTGCGGCACGTGCGCATGGTTTTCAGAAGCGAAGCTGCGCAGCTTGGTTTCCAGCATGCGCGGGTTCATGCCCTCAAGGATGGAGATGACCCCTTCCAGCATCATTTCGCGGTGCACTTCTTCTTCGCGCAAACGGATGCGCAACTTGCCGCCTGCGGGCAGGAAGACCAGATTGGCGGCGGCCACGCCGTAAATGGTGGCGACAAATGCGACCGCAATGCCGCGCCCGACTTCATCAATTTTGTCGAGGTGCTGCATCACCTGAATCAATCCCAGCACTGCGCCGATGATTCCCACCGTAGGGGAGAATCCTCCCGCCGATTCGAAGACCCCGTGCATCTGTTCTCCGCGTTCAGAGTGGTTGTCGAGTTCCAGCTCCATGATCGAGCGCAACTCCTGGGGCTCGGTGCCGTCCACGGCCAGCATCAGGGCTTTTCTCAGAAAGGGATCGCTGATTTGGTCAAGTTCAGAATCCAGGCGGACAATGCCTTCGCGCCGGGCGCGGTTTGCCAAATGCACCAACAGTTTGATTCCGACTTCGACGTCCTCGCCCCGGTCAATGAAGACGCGGGCAAGATTGCGCACCGCGCCGGTTACCACCGGCAGTGGAAACTGCAGCAACACCGCACCAGCAGTTCCGCCGAATACAATCATGGCCGCCGTCGGCTGCAGGATTTGGGACAGTTTGCCGCCCTCAAGCATCAGGCCGCCAATGATGCCGATCAAACCAAGCAGCAGGCCGGCGATGCTCGCCTTGTCCACGCTAGCCTTCATTCTCGCCAGCGGACGCGTGGTTCATAGGAAGCATGCTGGCGTTTGCCAGGTGCCAGGCGCCACTTCCGGCAAGCAAGCGGCGGCGAAAATCGACGATGCGATCGAGGATCTGTTCGACCGATTCGCGCACCAGGATTTTTTCTCCGTTCAGTAGAGTGATCACGGTGTCGGGACTCTGCTCCACAAACTTGATCAGGTCGGAGTTGATGGTGATGCTCGTGTTGTTCAGCCGAGTGAGCTGGATCATGAGGCGCCGCTGCCGATTGTTTGCTCAATTGACCATCGGCAGCAAATAGATAGCAAGGCGGTTCTGTGTGGTCATGGTCTTTGGTTACAGAAGTTCCAGCTGGTCGCCCGCGCGTTGTTAAAGCCGGCGACTTTTCGCGCCGATATGACCTGAGAAATGAATCAAGGTTCCGCAGATTGGAACTGAGTTACCTCCGACTGGCCGTTCGCAAAAGGGGGAATTCTTTCGGGAACCATTTTCGTTCTGAGGAGAAAAAATGTCGCTTAGCATCCTGAACAACCCGGCATCCCTTGCCGCACAAAACGAGTTGGGCATCACCAGCACCAGTTTGCAGAACACGCTGTTCCAATTGTCTTCGGGGTCGCGAATCAACAGCGGCGCTGATGATGCCGCCGGCCTGGCTATTGCCGACGGGTTGCACGCCAACGTCACCGCCCTTACGCAATCGGCCCGTAATGCCAACGATGGCGTGGGACAGTTGCAAGTTGCCGATGGCGCACTGGCGCAGGTCACAACCCTGCTCGACCGCGCGGTCACCCTGGCAACTGAGTCCGCCAACGGCACGGTTTCGAACAACCAACGGACGGCACTGAACACCGAGTACACTGCCATCCAGAATGAAATTGACCGCATCGGTTCCACCACCACTTACAACGGAACCCAGGTATTTACATCCAGCCCAAACAGCCTGTTCCTCAGTGATTCCGGAATCAGCAGCACCATTCAAGTCTTTACCGGAACATTGTCGGCAGCGGGACTGCTAGGCGGCTCGGCGAATGCAACTTTGGCCTTTAGCGGAACTCCGGCGACCGGCGACCAGATCACCATCGGCGGAACGCAATATACCTTTGAAACCGCCGCCAATTTTACTGGTACCACGGCCAATCAGGTGCTGATCGATGCGAACGCGAATCCAGTCACGGCGCTGCAGAATACGCTCAGCAATTTGGTTGCGGCCGTGAACGGCGGACCCGGAGCGGGAACACTCTACGGCGCGGGTACGGTCGCAAATGCAGACGCAACCGCAAGCTCGCAGGGTTCATCGGTCACCTTTGAGGCGACCCCAGCCGGAAACGCGTTGATTGCGGGTGGCGGCACCATTGCAGCGTCGGTAGACACGGGAACCGCGGAGGTATTCCTCGATACCACACCGTTTGCTTCCGGGTCATCGACCTCGCTGACCACATCGCAGAATGCGCAAACCGCACTGACAGCCATCAACACGGCGATTCAAAACGTCGCGGCACAGCGCGGCCAGATCGGAGCTGGAATCAACCGGCTGCAAAGCGCGAGTACGGTCATCAACAGCCAGGTGCAAAATCTGACCAGTGCGGAAGATGGAATCCGCGCCGCGGACATTCCCTCGACTGTAGCCAATCTCACTAAGTACTCCATCCTGGAACAGACCGGCATCGCCGCGCTGGCCCAGGCCAATCAAACCCAGCAACTGGTGCTTTCGCTGCTGAAGTAAAGTCAGGCGGGCAGGGGCTTCCCCCTGATCCTTGCCCGCCAGGCTCCTTCAACTGATTCTGAAATTGCCGTCAGCATAAGCAAGCGCGCATAGCGCAGCATTAAAAGCGTCTCACAGCCACACGCATGCGGGTTTGATTGCTCGAGCATGGTGATAACAATTCCGAGACATACGCGAGATTAAAGAGAGCTTATGGTCAGTCTGAATCCTTCTACGCTGCTGAACGGGAGTGGCATTGACGTGGCCTCGCTAGTGAGCCAGGTGTTATCGGCCCAGAGCGGCGGTCTGCAGCTCTTGCAACAGCAGCAGACGGACTTGCAGACAAAGGCCAACCTGCTGACCGGATTCAACGGCGATTTGTCGAGTCTCTCGTCCGCAGTCAACGTGTTAACCGATGTGTTGGGCCCACTATCTTCGGTATCGGCGCAGTCGTCACAGACAAGCATCCTTACCGCGTCAGCACAACCGTCGGCTTTGCCGGGGACGCATACGCTGGTCGTGAGCACTCTGGCCTCGCAGAGCACCCTCTACACTGATTCGGTCGCGGACGCGAACACTTCGATTCTTCCTCAAAATGCGGCTAGCGCGGACATTAAATTTCAGCTTGGCGGCCCGAGTGGCCCAACCCGCGACATTCCTATTTCTGCCGGATCAAATGACACCCTGAATTCCCTGGTCAGTTACATCAATAGTCAGAACTGGGGTGTTACAGCCAGCGTGTTGAGTGATGCGAGTGGTGCGCGGCTGGCAATATACGCCAACAGCCCTGGGAGTACCGGGGCACTCGCGATTACTAACAACAGCAGCAGCTTGACTTTCAATCCTGCAGTCGGCGGGACCGACGCCAACTTCACGGTTGATGGCATCCCCTTCAGCAGCACCAGCAATACGGTTGCCGGCGCCATTCCGGGAGTGACCCTGAACTTGCTGGGGGCCTACCCTGGAGTGCAGGTGCAGGTCTCGGTAGCTTCAGATTCGAACCAGATTGCGCAGGCCGTTACCGGCTTTGTTTCCGCATACAACGCCGTCATCGCCGATATCAACCAGCAGTTCACCGTGAATGCCGGCACGAATGCCGAAGGCCCGCTTGGCGGCGACAGTTCTCTGCGCTCACTGCAGTCAAGTCTGTTGAGTGACGCGACCTACTCGCTAAGCAGCGGCACTTTTATCAGCCTCGATTCGCTTGGCATCACTACCAATGACGATGGCAGGCTGAGCGTCAACGCGAGTCAGTTGAACAGTGCGATTTCTTCCGATCCAGCTTCGGTGCTCAATTTTTTTCAGAACTCGACAGCCACCGGGTTCGCTAATAACTTTGCCAAGGATTTGCAGAACCTCACCGATCCTACGCGAGGCGTTATAAGTCTTGACCTGAACGAGAACCGCACCCGGCAGCAGGAATTGACCAACTCCATTTCCGACATTCAGGACCGGCTCACGGCCGAGCAGCAACAGCTGCAGACTCAATTCAGCCGCGTGAATGCCCTGCTTCAGGCCTTTCCTTCCCAACTGCGCGCGATACAGTTGGAGCTGGGCATCGCTCCGTCTAGCTCCGGTAATTCAACGGCCGGCGGGTAGGGGCAGGTGATCTGACATGAACCAGGCCCGGCGAGCTTATCAGGAATCGGCTGTTCACGGTGCGAAGCCCGTGCGCCTGACCATCCTTCTTTACGAGCAGATCATTCAGGACGTGAACCGCGCGGCCGACGCTATTTCTGCACGTAACTTCGAAGCTGTTGCCGGTGAAGTCAGTCATGCTACCGGGGTGATCGGATATTTGCAGGCGACACTTCAACGCGAGAAAGGCGGAGCCGTTGCCCGGAACTTGTCAAATTTCTACACCATGCTGCGCGAACAGCTGATGGAAGCTCAAGTGCGCTGCTCGCGTGAGATTTTTGACCGGTTGCGCGAAAACATGATCGAAGTACGCGAGGCCTGGCTGAAAGTTGAAGCCGACTCCGACCAGGTCAGCGCCTGAGTGGTGTTGTCGAACATGCAAGCGCCGATTGAATACCAGCACGTTGAGAGAGCAACCATGGCGATCCGCCGCGCGCTAAGCGGATTGCAACCAGGTACGCGGCCTGCGGTGGACGACGTATTCGCTGCCTTTATTGAAGTGCGTCGCGTAATCGAATTGCGAACCTCTGCGCTGACGGCGAACCGTCCCGCTGCGCAGACTGGAGCAACGCTGACTCGATGCTTGACGGAGTATCGGGCCGCCCTCAAAGATTGGGACCGCCACCTGCCGCGCCTGCATGGATGGCTCCTCGCGGAACGCGTGAGACTCAGTTCGCGCCGCATCCACGCCGGGTCGGTTCAATCCTGGGTGGAGACTGCCCGGCAGACTCGTGAACCTCACTCCACGAAGTAATCTTCCGCAATCCTGAATCATTTCATCGCACGCAGATCGCGCCATGGGGAAAAAGCGTGTGCGACAAGGCAGGACGTCCGGAATCGCATACTTTGACGGAAAAAGGTGGGTGCCCTGAATGCAAAAAATGCGAGTAATATTTCGAGAAAATGCCGCTGCGATGACTGTTCAAATGATCGGCAAGCGCCACTCGGACATCGTGGTGCGGCTTTACGCACTTCGACAGGGCATTTAGAATCGCAACAGGTTCAATCCCAAGTCCATGCCGACGTAGCTCAGTTGGTAGAGCAGCCGATTCGTAATGGCTGCATAGTCCATTCTTTTCAGGCACTTTCGAGACCTGACGATTACGGGCGAGATCCCTGAAATCAATCACTTGCACTTTCATGGGACAGAATTGTTCTGGGACAAGTGCTCGTCTGTTTGCCGCCCTAGTCACCACGTAAGAAAGACGCACGTCGTTATAAGGTCTCACCTTCAACGGGAAGCATACCTTCAGCAAAGATTTTGAATTTTATCGGCGGGTGATGGAATAGAGCGTGAACGATGATATGGCCCACGAAAAGTTCGATTACCTCGCCAGGATACACAACTGCCGCAGCTTACACAGGTCTGCGGCGGTGAGATTGTCGGCCTGAAGTGGGAGGACTACGACGGCAAAGCAATTCACGTCAGACGGAACATTTGCTTCGGAGAGAAGGGGGAGATGAGTGTCGAGCTTCCGAAGACCGACGCGTCTGAGGCTTGGGTTCCTGTCATCGCGCCATTGCGGGACATCCTCGATGGATGGAAGAGAAGAGCAGAACAATCTGACGGTGGGGTCACTGATGGTTGCTGGATTTTTCAGGCGTGCTTCACTCGCAAGCAGCATCCCGAGAGCCTGCTCGATGCTGCGAAATTGACGCCGTCATCACCACAAAATGTTTTACGTGATTTCATCGCACCCGCGTTAGAAGGCCAAAATTGTGTGGTACGGATTCCATGCGTTTCGTCGTGGACTGGCGACGAATCTGAGGGCTCTCGGGGTCGATGATTTGACTATCAAAGAAATTTTGCGGCATAGCGATGTCTCAGTCACTCGTGCAAGCTACATCAAGCGGGTTGACGAGAAATCTATCGAGGCGATGGACAGGCTCGAATCGGAAATTCGAAAGCCCGTGCAGTCGGTCACGACGGAAGGCGTGCCTAACAGGGCGAAGGTGTCGAGAGTGGATGCTGTTGTTCCTGTTGGTTTTGCGTAGAATCAAACTGCAACGAGGTAACGCTGTGAAGAAGGCACGAAACGCAGCCGCATTCGTCTGCATAGCTGGTTTCTCAACATTGTTGCGAGCACAACAAGAGCCGACGGTCGGCCCTAACTCCTCTTCGTGCCTTCAAACTGCCCAGATGAGAGTGTATTCAAGCGCATTCGCCCATGAAGAAACTGGTGATGTTCTTGGATTCGAATTGGCGATTAAAGAGAACAAGAATTCTAGTGCCGACATTTTGCTGTATGTCTATGAAGGAGCGCCCGATGACGAAGGCATACCGCTTTCTGGCCGCATTTTGGGGAAGCAACTGACCGTTCAGGGCAATTGGGTTGAGCACCTCGTGGAGTATCCCTCGAAGAGGGAAGTCGTACAGACCCATCCTGTCAAGATAGACGGAACTTTGGATGCGACCTCGTTTCGAGGCCAGATAAGAATTGACGATTGGAACATGCCAGAGAGCGTTCGGTTGAAACGGGTAAAGAAGCTTTGGTTTTGCAAATGATAGAAGACGAAACTGACCTCCGTTCTTCCCGTCAGTATTGTGTGAATGATATTCTCAAGATGGCTGTCGGCACGGAGCGCCAGAAGCCGTTGACGTGCCGATTTTCTCAGAAGTTGGGACACTCGGAACAAAAGGTGTCCGTAACTTATTGAGCCGACGTAGCTCAGTTGGTAGAGCAGCCGATTCGTAATCGGCAGGTCAGCGGTTCAAGTCCGCTCGTCGGCTCCATCTAATTTCTTCGAAAAATCAGCTTATTGCATTGGGGCCCCGGTTGTCCGACTACTTCCCAGAG
>DATJHT010000021.1:0-40039 GCA_035493765.1 Terriglobales bacterium | reverse complement strand
GATCATGCAAGTTGTGCGTTTTATCGATCCCTATTGGCTGGTCGAAATCGAAGCGGACGCGATTGTAGAAAATAGACGGTGATGCGATTTTGGCACAAAAGTCGCACGCAAGCGTCAGGTCAATGAGTGAGCCCGCCTGCTTACAACAGGAGTGCACCCACTGGATTCGCGCTGAGAAGACCACGAGATGCGGGAAGGCTCTACGAAAAAACCACGAGCGGACGAGTTCGCGACGCGACGCAAGAACTACAGTCGAGCGGGCTGCAGCGCCCCAAAGATGAGCACGAGTTTCTAATCCGCATGGGACGCCCCGCCGTGATGGAGGTGGTGGCGTGGGCTGCGATCGCAGTGAAAACGCCGACTATTAGTACGGCAAGCGGCGGCTAGGGCAGATCGATGAACGGGACGCAGAGTTTCAGCCGGAGCAGGCGAAGAACATGTTCGCACGATGTCGGCCTGGCGAAGTGCTGGCGAAGTGCCTCTAAGCTTGGATGGAAACCAGTCACCTAAAACGATATCGGTCACTGTTTGGGATGATCCGCGCTATAAGAGTGACAGCAGGGTTTCTGTACAGGCGTGAACTCCATAATCTCGACGCGAGTGCCGTCCGGGTCGTAGGCATCCAAGCTGTCTTTGCCGTCGCGACCGACTTCGGGGCCGTCGAAGGTTTTCAAACCGTTCAAACGAAGCTGGCTCGCGGCAGCGTGAACATCTTTCACGCCTAAGGCGAAATGGTTTTGCACCCCGAGCTCTTGGTGGTCGGCATTTGGAGGAATGTTTAGCATGTATTCGATCCAATCGGAGCCGTCGGGAACCTGGAGTTCATACCAATCGGTGCCGGCATCTTTGAATCCACCAAACCAGTAAAGGCGAAACCCGAGCAGGTCAACGTAAAAACGATTCTCGGCGCTCATGTCTTTGACGACGAAACCTGCATGGATCAGATGCGAACTTATCTGCTTGAGGGCAGCCGCTTGTCCAACTTCAGGTGAGGGCCTATGAACAAAAGCAATCAAATTTCCTTCAGGGTCACGAACTCGGAAGTATCGTGAGCCATCGGGGTCTCGGTGAATCGCGCCTGGCACTCGACCATGCGCGAGAAGGTAACGGCGCATTTCCGTGAGGTTATCAGTTGAGAACGCAACTTCTGCGAGCCAGTCCTTAAGGGCTGCATTTCTTACTGGAGGCGGCGCTGATTTCAGAATCAATCGTTGGTACGGAGGTCGCACAAGAAAACAAGTTTCTGAACCTGGGTACTGCGGACAGGAAAGCGTCAGCCCGAGAACATCGGAATAGAACTTGCGAGATTTGTTAATGTTGCTGACGTAGACAGATACGTGATCAATGCCGGTGATGCGCGGGCGCTTGGGCTGCTCTTGGGAAGGCGACGCGAGCGTGGCAGATTGTAGCACCACGGATAATGCGAGAAGCATGACTGCATACTCCAGGCCACGCGAAACTCTGAACAAACGCTGCATGACCGCTGTGTCTGTGAAGCCACACAGTGAATTCAGGCCTATTGAAAATCGGAGGAGTGTAATCCGCGTGCTGGCTTTCGGGTCGCTCATTTTGAGCAAACATGTTAACAGACCGTCAACCCGAGATGTGCTGCATAAAGGATGAAGACGACGCCGTAAACATCAGGCACTCTCGCCGTTCACAAGAACTTTAGGATTCGGCGAACATTGAGAAGCGCACGTCACATGGTGAGAAGTCGCAGTCACACTCAAATCCATGATGCCGAATGAACATTATTGAGGCCGTCTATAAGTCTGCTCGAAGTGGAAAAGTCAAGGTTCCTCACTGAGTTAAGAATCGGCGTCCGAAACTGGGTCAGGAAATTCACCGGCCGGCACACGACAAGTCGGCCACGATTGAGTTCGAGTCTCCATCTCGAGAAGCCGCTTAGTGGAATTGAAGCAGAGCATTGGAGTGAAAACTAGGATCGCTAGTTGCTGAGGTTCGCGACGGAGCACGAAAAACCTCACCCTCGTCAGGCAGCCCTTTACGAATCGCCGCCATCAATTCAGCTAAGCTTTATTCAGCGTAAGTATCAGAAGGAATATGCTCTCCACTTTCAGGTCAACACTCCGTCGAGCAGTTGGTCTACGGCTCGCCGTGCCTCGAGAATAGAGTAGCGATGGTCCATTGCGCCGGCCAAATCAGTGTTGGCAAATGCTATTCGGCCAAATGGCGCCCGGCGCAAGGTCTCGCGCGCCGCGGGCTTACCATCGCGGCCAAAAAAGAATCCGGGCTGCGGACTTAAATAGGCGTGGCCCCAGCGGTTCAAGACGATCCCCGCTATGTCGCGCTTTGCGTCAAACCCGGCGCTGCCAAACATTTCCGTGAACTGCTCCCGAATCTGCTTTTCGTAATCAACGAACGATGTCCGTATCATCTCGCCGCGGCCCCGGTTTCCCTGATCCTGGGTGGAGAGTCCGGGATATGAGTACAAGACTTTCAAACTGAGCACGATTGGAGAGTCGGGGCTGATCGTCGGGTCGTCGATGCCGGTCAGCGCCAGCTTGCACACCTCCATATAGTTCCCGAAACCCTCAAACCAGCGACATCCACTCATTCCCATTTTGTAAAGGAAGCGCCAGTTCCTGACCGCAACATTGGCCATCATGCAAGGAGAACGGTAGAACTCTGCATACGCATTGCGATGAGTTTCCGGCAGGTCCCTGATAATGTGTTTCGCAGTCCAACATCCACCTGCCGTGACCACCGATCGCGCTTTGACTTGATACAGCTTGCCTTCCTTTAGATAGGTGATCGTAACTGATTGCGCTTTGCTGGGATCTCCGTCGTGTTGCACATGAATCGCAGTTGATGACACTCGCACTCGAGTGGAAGAGTGCGGGCTCTCCAGCGCGGAAAAATTCACCGGATTGCGGCTGACACTTTCCACCGTGTCAGGGCCGTCGATTGCGGTAGGAATTAAACTTTTCAACATCAGTCGAGCAATCGTTGTATTCCCACCCGGAAACATCTGATCGGAACCGCCTTGTTCTTCGGGCAGCGGACGCAGCATTTCGAAGGCATAATCCGAATAGGCGGACAATGCATCGGGGCCCAGACCGGAACCACCGCCTTCGACTGGCGAAAGAAAAGTCCGTACCGTATCCCGGCTCAGACCAAAGCGTTCCATGTAATGCTGTTCCAGGGTGATGGAATCGAGATAGCGCGAGATGGGATCACCTTCGGCTTTGGGCCGCTCGAACTTGATCTTCTCGACCGCTTCACCTTTCAGCCAGCGTAACCACTCGGCCCGCGATTCATCAGAAACGGGAGCGCCTTCCAGACTCTTCCCTATGGGATCTGTCAACCACATTCCGGGCTTGTGTCCGAACTTCACACCGAACCAGAACCCGTACTGGCCATGTTGCAAGCCGGTTGCTTCGTAGGGAGTCCTCGACAGCGGGAACTCGGGGTCAGCGCCCGCCCATTTCTGATAAGTTAGTTTGGGTGTTTTCAGACCGATTGAATCGTAGAACCCTGCAAGGAAACTGTGCGGGTATTGAATCTGATAAATGGCCGAACCTTGATGTGCGATCAAGCGCTTGCCATCCACCAGAAACTCGTTTCGTTTGGCCTCGCCGCCGAAAATCGGGTGATTCTCGAGAATCAGGCATTTCGTTTCAGGTCCCGCCTGCCGCTGAAAGAAAAGCGCCGCGGCGAGACCGCTGATTCCGCCGCCGATGATGACGCAATCGTAGCTCTCGCCGGTTTCGACAATTTGCTTTGGAAGCGGATCGTAGGTGCCGTCGCGGATGGTATGACCAGCCCGCAAGACATCGAAAGTATTACCGTTGGATGAACTGTATTCGCCCACGCCCCCATAGCCGGTAAACTCGTCGCGAGCGGCCAGCAATTCAGCGGGAGTCATGCCCTTGAGCAAGACTGATCCGGAGGCTAAGAGTGTCGAACCGAGGAAGTCGCGGCGAGTGATGGACGCATCCATTCCCAGCAATGGGTCAGGCTTTTTATTCATCGGGATATTTTACGAGTTAAACCAGCGTTGTGGTTCGTTCGCAGCCGAGGATCGGGGCCATCGGGCTAGCCGCATAGGGGTACGGAAAAAGTAAGAGTATGCCGTTATCTTGTATCTTGTGGCGTCGAGTCCGATGTCGGCATTCCCCTCACGAAATTTGCCGATGACGCTCACGGCACCAACTCCCGAGGGTCGCAGGCCAACTTGCGTCGCGCCTCGCGTGTGTTTGGGCGAAAACCTGCTTCCGATCCTTTCACCGGCCAATACGGTGGATTTACGCTCCTGGAAAATGGATGTCAGTCCTCATCTGGCTGCTATATTTTTTGCCCGACCGCACATCCCTCTCTCTCAATTCCTGCTACCTATTAATACGAATCCTGACGCTCTGAGGACACGTGGGGGGTTGTGTCGTGTATGGCAGGAAGACGGCAGTCCCCTGCCCTGCAGCCGGGGAGCGTTCTTAATGACTCGGTCATGCTGAGCGTGGGCCTTCGAGTCAGCCCAGGAAGGACCGCTGAGTTATTCGGAGCTCTTCCGAGTTGTGTTGGGTCACGTGCAGGCAAAACATCGAAAACATACGTGGAATCCGAGTGCATCGAGCCGGACAAAAACATCCGGTGAGAGTTTTCCGGTCAAACACACGGAATATGCGGAAAGTGAATGAAGTGCTCGAACGACGTGATCCACAACAATTTCACGAACCCCATGAGTCGCCTTGAACCTCAGGGGTAGTGCCTAGTGGATGGTCGATCCCTGTTGGCGCTTCAACTGCTCGATATCGGGCTGTGTCCACTCGGTTGGATGGGAATGCCGTTTGATATTGAGAAGCTCTGGTAAGCCAATGTTGAGCGCAGGCAGAATAGTCTGGATAGCCCAAATGCATCGCAGAACCTGCTCGTCCACAATTTGCTCGCGCGCGTTGGGGTCGAGATGCTGCCGGTTCATGACAATACTTAATCCGTTGTTGAGGTGATGCGACATGGCTCGAACTACACGCCTTTCCGCCTCGTCGCGAACTTCATTCACTTGCCAAAACAAAGCCCCAACAACCCCGATCAAAACGACGACCAGGTAACGCATCCACTCGATGCCCAAACTCGCGGCTAAGCCGGCAACGATTCCAGTGGAACCGGCCATGATAATAATTCGGCGATAGGGAGGCATAACGAGGAGGATGCTATGTGAGGTGAGTAGCCTCCGTCAAGATGATTAGTACATTGCTCCTGCGTCAGTTCGTAGCCCGTTCTTTGACGGCATCGAGAGCTGTCTCCTCTCTTCCCAAGAACCAGTTATATTCTCCCCAAATCTGACCCGTCGATCACCACTGCAAACACGGAAGTGGCTTACTTGACCGACATCGCAAATCAACAGAGGCGCAAAAAATCTCCCGTCAACATAGACTTGCTGGTACGGCGTCATGGATTTGAGGCATGACGCGGGCAGAACAATTGAATAGATTTTCGGCGTACTTGAGCTCTGCGGTTTCGAAACCTTCGGTGAAGGAGGAATATATCTCTGCGATTCCAGAGGGATCTGAATTTCCAAGCTTCAGATCAAGATGGTACATGCTCAGGGCAGCTTTCAGTTCCCAAAATCTCGCTCCCTGCGCTCTGGCCACAGCGATTGCCTGGACAAAACAAGTACGCGCTTGCGACAAATGCGAGGCCTCAGATAAGTCATTCTGATGTTTCGCCGCCTGAATTTGCGGGCTGCCTTCGCTGTTTCTCAGAAATAATTCGCCTTTGATGCGGTGCAACTCCGAAAGGGCATATCCCTCACCGCTTTCCTCGGCGAGTGCTATACCTTTTGTGATCGCTTCAAAGCCTTGTTGTAGCCGGCCTGCTTTGCACAGTTGATCGGCCAGTAGGCCCAAAAAGTACGGGGACCGGAGTTTTGCGCCTGACATTTCGTACTGGGCTAAGCCCCGTTCCATTTTTTCGATTCCACCTTCCACATCCCCCAATTCAGCTTCCGCCCAGCCGAGTTCGATGAGGCCATACGTCACCCAGAGGGACAAGCCATACTCGTCCGCTAGTTCCAGCGCCTCTTTTGCCAATATTTGCACAAGAGGTGCTTCGCCTCTCAGTTGATGGAGTTGCGCTGCCATGTGCCCGGCCACCACCAAAGTTTGCGGATGATTAAGCTCTCGCGCCAGCCGCAAGGATCCTTCCAGTCGTGCAGCCGATTGATCTGGGTAGCCAAGCGGAAAAAGTGCCAGGGCGGCAAAGCCCTCGACCATCACTTGGTTATCGAATCCACCTGTGAAAACCATGTTGCTGTGGTCATGATGCCAGGCATAAAGTGCGGCCCCCTTTTCAAGGTGCTCGAGCGCTTCGAAGCATTGCCCTGACAGCACGAGCACTGCCGCCAGCGAGCGTCGAGCTTCCATGATCAGCGCGCCGTCCTCGAGATCCTCAGCCAAGTGCATGAGTTGATGTGAAATCTCCAACGAGGTACGCATCTTTCCGCTGAACTGCTGGTACATATTTAACGACCACAGCATGTAGAACAATTCGGAAGACGGACCATGCCGCCAGAACAGCTCACGCCCGGCCGCATTGACCTTTTCAACTTCCGCCGACGCAAATCCCTTTGTTGCCATCAGGGAGGCGCTCAAGATCATGCGTAATCTCATTTCTCTCTTCGCGTACTCGGCGGTGTCGGGAACCAGCTTCAGCGCCTCCAGCCCACGGTTCGCCAGGTCGATTGCCTCATGATGGGCGGAACAGGTCGCAGCGTTTTCTGCTGCCGATAAAAGGTACTCAAGGGCCCGCGGCCAGTCTCGGCTTTGCTCAAAGTGCATAGCCAGCTCAGCGGCAATTTCATTCTTGCGATCGCCATAGATTGCGATTCCACGCTCCGCGATTCGCTGGTGAATCAGGGCACGCCGCATCGGAGGCATCAGACGATAGAGTACGTCGCGGTACAAAATGTGAATAAAGCGATGACGGGGAGTAACGGTGCCGTCCGGCAACTCGAAAAGCCATGCCGGTGACAAAAACTGATGCCGTTGTGCCAGCTCTTCGCAATGCCGTTCGACTTTCTCCATTTCCATATCCAGCCCCGCGGCAATCGCTACAGTAGAACACTCCATTCCCGCAATACTGGCGGCTTCGAGCACGGAGCGCTCATCAGGGCTCAAGCGTTCGATTTGTTTTTCAATCAGCTGTCGCAGATTGGTTGGAACTCCGTTTTCGACCTCAGATAACTCAACCCCGAGTTTCCAGGTCCCTTGCTCCTCAATAATGATTTTGTGATCAATCAGATACTCGACGAGATTGACCATGAAAAGCGGATTGCCTTCAGTGCGCTGGTAAATGCTGCGTTTCAATCGGGCGGGAAAGTGATGAACGGGAAACCGATTAGCCAGATAGCCGGCAACTGCACCTTCGGAGAGATATTCGAGTGACAGCTCCTGGCACAAGTCATGCGCCTGCAGCTCTCGTTTGACGCCTTTGATCGGGTGGTCGCCCAGGATGACATCCACAGGCCTATAGGTTCCGATGATCATGAGGCGGGCCGGATCGTGGCGGCGCGCCAGATACGAGATCAAATCAAGGGTCGAGTAGTCGGCCCAGTGCAAGTCTTCCAAGACGAGCAGCAACGGAGACTCAGCGGTCAGCGTTTCTATACATTCGGCCATTTCGCGCAGCATTCGTTCGCGTGTTACTCCGGCTGTTTGAGACTGTAAGTCCCTCCTTTCGGACTGAGGAACCAGAGATGGCATCTGAGCAAGCCAGGTTGGCGCTTGATGCCGCAGCAGTTCCAGCACGTGAGCACCACTCTCAGAGCGGCACAGTCGCGAAAATCCATCCAGCACCGGCAAATAAGCTTCGCCCGCGCCATAGTGCTCGAGGCATTGCCCGCGGGCGACATGGATACCGGGAGTTCGGGCGGCCTCTTCAAGAAACGCGTTGACGATGGTCGTCTTTCCGATTCCAGGCTCGCCCGTAACAAACACGGTGCGCCGTTCTCCGGCGAGCACGCGGTTCAGCCAGGTACGCATCTGTAGTAGGTCTGCTTGTCGGCCAAGCACCTGCGAGTGTTGCCAGGCGGAAGATGCCACTTCGTTAACTGATTCAGCAGGCGCGTAGGAAAGCGAATCGGGGGTCACCACCGGATCGAAAAGCTTTCCAATGAAACGGTAGCCGCGGCGATGGGCAGTTTCGATGTAAGTAGGAGAGGTTGCATCGTCGTGCAGCGCCTCCCGCAGCTGACGGATGTTGTCCTTCAGGACGGCGTCACCTACAAATGTGCCCGGCCAGACGGAATCGAGGACTTGGTTTTTGTTGACCAGCCGACCGGGGTTATCGATAAGAACTTTGAGTACTGCAAACGCCTTCGGGCGCAAAGATATAGCGCGTGTTCCCTGCCACAAGCATTCGTTTGTCAGGTCCAGCCGAAACTGCCCGAACAAGATTTCTTTTTGGGCTTGCATTCAGTCACCCACCATAGCGGAAGCTGTCGGGGCCCCAGAAATACTAAACGATTAGATTATATACCTTGTCACAATGTTGCAAAAATATTTTTTTCATAGTAATTGGCCATAGCGTTCAGCCTGTGTCGCTACTAAACGTTAAGAATACAAGACCAAAAGATTACCGAGACAAGACGCAGCCGTGATGACTGCTTCCTGCTTCGACGCTACTCTCGATCCAGTGCTGCACAGAGCAGTGGCTTTGGCGGCAAACAAATTCAACCAGGAGAATGACGTGAAAAACGGAAAAGTTCGGAATGGCATTGCGGTTCAGGCTGCAGTCTGTGGACTGCTGGTACTTGCTGTCGCCAGCGTGGCGTCGGCTCAAACAACAATAGATCTGAGATTTAGGGGCGGAATCGGGGTTATTCCGGTGACCGGGGTGTCCGCGACCGGCGTGGGCGCTCTCAATGTCGTACGCGGCGTCAACCCAGCCGGGCCCTGGAGGATTGCTGACCTAAAAGCGGATGTGAGTTCTGATGGGAGCATCCTCGTCAAGGGGCGCGGTTTGCTTCTGGCCGCAGGTAACGGTATCGGAACCAACGCCGGAGCGAGCGTCTTTGCTACTCTGTTCTGCGGTGCAGCCGCACCCGCAGCCTTCAACTCAACCAGGGTGGCTCTCGAACTGGACGGTGACTTCAGAATTCAAGGCTTCTTGTCCCCTCTTCCTCCGGCTAACTGCGAAGCTCCGGTACTGCTTATCCGGAACGCAGCGGGATCTGGAGTCTGGTTCGCCGCCGGAATTCCGGATCTTCAGTAAGAAGTGTCCGGATTACATCAACCTTACATCCCTGAAATCACACTCAGAATTTTGGAGACTAATAAAGATGAACTACAATTTCGGTAAGCAACCTAGACATGCGGGAAGAATTCGGATTCAGTTCTTACCTGCTCTCGTGGTCGCATGCGCATTCCTCGCAATCAGTAGTGCTTCGGCGCAAGTCTCCCCTCCACCCACCCCTGACACGATTACCGTGCCCTCAGGAAACGCTGCTTACTTAGTCGGGCATGCTCGCGGCAGCCAGGGCTACACCTGCCTGCCGACGACCACTGGCGGCACTGGCTGGAACCCTACCGCCCGCCCTGAAGCCACCCTGTTTACGGAATTCTTCGGGCAGCAGTTCCAGATCATCACGCATTTCCAAAGCATTAATGAAAACCCCAAGCCAGGCATCGTTCCCCCGTTGAGTGGCAACGCGACATGGCAGGGTTCTCTCGATAGCAGCAGGGTATGGATGGTGAAGGTGAAAGGAATCGACCCAAGTGCCAACATCGCGAGTTGCCGCCACACCGGCTCAATCCAATGCCTCTTGTTGCAGTCGGTCGGGAACTTGAAAGGGCCCACGGGAGGTAACCTTTTGGCGGATACCACCTTCATCCAACGTCTGAACACCAATGGCGGAGCGGTTCCTACCACCGCCTGCACTGCGGGGCAGACACAGCTCGTGCCTTATACGGCCGACTACTTCTTCTTCCGCGCCGCTGAGTAGGCTTTTCACTCAGCGTCAAGGAATTTGGGACGTGCACGCGAAGCGGTTTTCGCGTGCATGTTTTTTATGCTCAATACGTCGTAACAAATCAGCTGTTTGTCCAATAAAGACGATAGATCAATGCCACACCTAAACAACACCCGAACAATACGATCGCGTCATGACTGACAAAGCGGGCCACGGCTATTCTCAGCCCGTGCTCACAAAGGCGCGCTTTTTTTGCGGCCGGTGCGTACAACTAAAACTCTGAAGGAGTAACGAAATGAAGAAGGTAAGCCGCACACTGGCCGCCGGACTCCTGCTTGCGTTTGCAAGCATGACCGCAGCCGCGCAAAACATCACATTCAGCATGGTACGCTCAGCCGGCGCTACAAATGGAAACTGCATTCCGAACGCCCGCGGACGCGTGACCGTTAACTCACTGGGCAACGTGGAAGTCATGCACGTGGAAGCTAGTGGCCTACCGCCCAAAACCGAATTCGACGCCTTCGTAATCCAACTGCCAAACTCGCCGTTTGGTCTTTCCTGGTATCAGGGCGATCTCACCACTGACGAAAGAGGCACCGGCGTTGCCGATTTCATCGGTCGTTTCAGCATCGAAACTTTTATTGTGGCTCCGGGAAGCGGCCCTGCGCCTGTGGTTCACAGTGGCGCTCCTTTTCCAGATGCAAATGTCAATCCTGCTACCGCCCCAGTCCACACCTTCCACATTGGACTATGGTTCGGTTCTCCGGAAGCAGCTGCAGCGGCGGGATGCCCGGCCACCGCGACGCCATTCAACGGAGATCACAGTGCCGGTATCCAGGCCCTCAGCACCAGGAATTTCTCCAACGATAGTGGGCCTTTGCGGAGCCTCCAGACCAAGTAACTGAACTTTTGAGACTCAGCCCCGAATCAATTCGGGGCTGTTTCCTTTAGTTCTCGAATACAGCACCCTCATTGCTTCATACACACAAACACCACCACAAACTGACGATTCTTTTATGACTTCGTGCTCCACGGATCGCTATTCTCATCCTGCAATGAACGCACTACATCCAGGCAACGCATTCATCATTCAGTTCCGGACAGATTCGAATTCCGGTGCGGTCAAACTGGCCGGCCGGATTGAGCACGTAGCCTCGGGCAATACGGCGATTTTTGAGTCGATAAATGACTTACCCGAGTTGCTGCGGCAGATGTTGAAAGACTCGCAGCAGACCGATGTGTATGGAGTTTGAGTTTGGCAGTTCGTGGGTACACAAAGTGGCTCGATCTTCAAAGGAGGAAATATGAAACTCCAGCAAATGAATCTGGCAGTCGCAGGTCCTACAGGTAGAACTGACAACGCAGAGATTGCCTTCAACCCGTCCGCGTATGACTGGGATTTGCCACTGGATGACGACAAGGAACCATCGGCGGCGTATGAGCGGATCACGCAGCTTGAACTGGAGAGCTACCGCATCGCACTGGTCCCGCATGATCGGCTCGAGAGTAAAGGGGGTAGAGACCAGGCAACCGTGGGCGGTGCGGGGAAGTTTCTGCTTCTGCCGCTGACATGGAAAGAATTAGTTAAAAAGGTTCGCTGGGAGGTTGGGCGTCCGATTTCCGCCGACAAGACTCATGTGCTGGAGTTCGCCGATGTTCGCATCGATCTATTGTCCATGGAAGTCTTGCGGGCGGAGCGTCCTGTGGTCCTGACCACGATGGAATTTAAGGTCCTCAAGTTCTTTGTGATGAATCCCCACCGTGTGATCTCGCGAGATGAGCTTTTGAACCAGGTATGGGGTTACGACAATTATCCCTGCACACGCACGGTTGACAACCATGTGATGAAGCTGCGGCACAAGCTGGAGTCCGACATCGCCCGTCCGGCGCATTTCCGGACCGTGCACGGCATCGGCTACAAGTTCATTCCTGAAGTCCGGAACTAAAAGAATTGGAGGTGCGTGTGCAGATCGCGGCAATCGAACCTATGGCTATCTCCATGGCTTGTGTCCTAGACCCGGACCTGCCGTTGGTTGAAGCCAGCAAACGTGGCGATACGTGCGCTTTTGAAGAACTGGTCAAGCGATATGACCGGAGACTTCTTCGCATCGCTCTCAATGTGACGCACAACCGTGACGACGCCGAAGACGCAGTGCAAGACGCGTTTTTAAAGGCCTATCGTAACCTGGATAAATTCCGTGCGGATGCAAAATTCTCGACTTGGCTTTTCCGCATTGCCGTCAACGAATCGCTGATGAAATTAAGAAAGCAGCGTGGCGCGCAGGAACACACCGTGAACATTGAATCCGAGAGCGACCATGATCTCAGGCCGGCGGAATCGAATTTAGCCGATTGGTCGCCGGATCCGGAGGCGCTCTACGGAGCTTCGGAATTCCGGCAAATACTGACCATGAGCCTGCAAAAGCTGTCGCCGGCTCTGCGCGTGGTTTTCGTGCTGCGCGACATTGAAGAGCACTCGATACTTGAGACCTCAGATTTCTTAAATATCAGCGAGAACGCGGTGAAGTCTCGGCTTTCAAGAGCGCGGCGCGAACTGAGGGAAGAACTCAGCAAATATTTCAAGAAGCCGGAGTGAAAGAGCACGCACGATAGGCAGAACTCTTCGGACCTATTTTCCAAATCCGGCGAAAGTCGGGATTACACAGTGCGCAAGCAAGCTGAACTTGCAACGAAGTTAAAATTACCGGTGCCCGGTCTTTTTGGCGCCCGACACGTCAACGATTTCGGATATCACATGTCCGGTGATGTGCTTCATCTCAACTCCCAGGAGCGCCGCAATCGTCGGTGCAACATCGAGATTGGAGATTTTGGCCAGTCGAACACCCTTGGGAATACCCGCCCCCCACGCCATGAAGATCGCCTGCATGTTGGGATCGGTATTGATGTAACCGTGCGTACCTCCTTCGGCGCCTGTTATCAAATCCCCTTCTGACTCGCCGCTAAAAACATAATCCGGCTTTGCTGCGAGGAGAATGTCGGGCGCCTGCTCACTGGCCTCAGGCAGCGGAAAACCAAGTTCGCCAAATTGATCGACTCCGTACACTTTCTCGATGCCTTCGAGGTCCGTAAACATTCGGCAAAGTTGCGGGATAAGCTCAGCCTTGCGATCCGGATCTGTGACGTAAACACCAGCAGTGCCGCCATCAGGCAAGATCCACGCGTCGCCTTTTGAGTGCCCCGGCTCGTCATTCAGCAGATCTTTCTGTTTGAGCAGCACGTTCGGATGAATTTTGTGTTTGTAGCTTCTAAAACCGTGGTCGGAAACCACGATCACGGTCGTGTTCTTCGAGTGGCCACTCTGCTCAATTGCATCCAGAATCTGTTTTACTTTCGCATCCAGGAAAGCCATTGCGGTGTAACTGGCGGGGCTCATCGGGCCATATTCGTGGTTCGTGTCATCAAGGGTCAGCAGATGAAAAAGCAGGAGATTTGGATGGTGCTTTTGCAGGATATCGACTGCTGCTGCGGTCCAGATTTCGTCTTGCCAGGCCTGGCTGCTGTCTTCGAAAGCTCGCAACTGCTCAGGGGTGACCAGGCCCGCGTCGATCAGTTCGTGCTCGATCTTGCCGTTGGGATCAGGTAATTCTGGAAATTGCCAGGTGATGGTTTTCGCTCCATAAATCGCTACCCAATCAACTTGGGCGGTAGTAAGTCCGGCTTCGTAGGCCACGTCATAAATCGTTGGTGCGTGGACGAGTTGTTCCTTGTCGTGCCATGGCTCGACCGTCGGTTTCGCGCCGTCTTTAGGGCGAATTAGAAGGCCATTGAACAACACTTGATGCTGAGAGGCGTTCACTCCGGTGACCATTGCGGTGTGGTTCGGCCAGGTGACAGTCGGATTAATCGGCTTCATGGATGCCGCCGCCGCACCTTCGCGTGCCAGCTTGCGCAGAGTCGGAATGGGCAACCGGGGATCTTCGAGCGCATATGCGGGGAAACCATCCAGGCTAATGACCACTACGGTGCGCTTTTTGCGTGGCGTGGTTGCGGCGTCCAAAGTGCCCGGCGCTGCGCCGATCATCAAAACGATGGAGAACAGCATGCGCGCGACAGTGACCGGGATTTTCAATTGTTTCTTCCCACGGAGGCATTTCAATTTTGCAGGGATCGTCACTTCCATGTCAGTGTTGCAATCGAATTCTCTTTTAATGCGACGCTAGCTGAATGCAGCCCCTGATTCACTTGAATTGTCCGGGAAGGTCCGAGATTGGTTAGGATCAGCGCCTTTTGTCCATCCGGATTTTCTACAGCTATATGAGCAAGATTGGACGCCTGACTCTGGGTCTCAAAACGCCGTGCCCCTCGCGTCATCGCGCGCGAGAAGTGCGCCAGCGCCCAATATTGGCCACTTTTAATCACCTCTTGCGTGTGAATATTGATGTTCACAATTCCGCCACAAGGATAAGGTCCGATATTCGGGCCGCCATGTTCATCGGTGGCCACGTTCCACGCCAGTGCTGCGCGGCACCAGTTCCCGAGCACGTCGGTGTACGTCTTGCTCCACTTGGTCCAGTCGTCCTGATAGTGAGGATCGTTGTAATCGGTGCTGCCTTCGGTGTAGTACATCTCGGCCTCAGGATGCGCAGCGTGAACTTTGCTCATCATGCCGGGCTCGCCGGTATAGCCATGCCACGCAACTGAATTGGCATAACGGCGAAAATCGGGATCGTCGAGCTCGGAAATCACGCGTCCCCAATAGACATAATTGTGGTCGAGGATCCAAATCTTGGTAGTGGTATCTGTCTTCTCGAACAGCGGCCCGAGATGTTCGATAATGAACTCTGTCTCGGACTCCTGCGACCAGATGCAGGCCGGCATCTGTCCATGCTGGTCAGTATCAATTTCATTTTGGATCGAGATCGCCTGGACGGGCACGCCTTCCGCGGCATAAGCCTGCACAAATTTCAAAAGATATTGGGCATAGGAAGCAAGATATTGCCGGCTCATGGCGCCGCCCAACATCGACTTGCTCCACTTCATCCAGCCGGGTGGACTCCAGGGCGAGGAGAAGTAAAACATATCAGGATTGATTTCGCGGACCTGGCGCAGCAACGGCAAAATATACGCGCGATCATGATCAATCGTGAACCGCTTGAGATCGGGATCAGGGGCGTCGCCATCGTCATAGCTGTAGAGAGTCGCTGCGGAATCAGCAGAGCCGATACAGGTGCGATTAACGCTCAATCTCATCTCCAATGGATGAAACATTGCATGCAATAGCTCGTCACGCAAAGGCTGGCGCAATTGGCTAATCAGATAGCACGATGCATCTGTAAAGCAGCCGCCGAAGCCGAGAATGTCCTGAAATTTGTTTGTAGGGACGAGTTGAATTGAATCCGGCGTGGCCGCTGCAGATAACGCCTGCCAATGAATCGGCTGTCCCGCTGCGAAGCGTTGCTTTGCATTCGTGTACCAGACCGCGATGTCTGAAGCCGGGGCAGCCATATTTGACGGCACCACGGCAGACGATGCAAAGGATCTCGGAGCCGCAGAAGCCATTCCGACCGCACCAACTCCCATTGCTGAACTCTTGATGAAGGCTCGCCTGGAACTTTGGTTGGTAGATTTCATGATTGTTCCGCCAGAGCATTCTCTATCAATAGCCGAAAAAGCACCATTCAACTGGCCGCCACGGTTGTGGCCGACCAGCTGAATGGCTGGAGAGAAATCGATGGCAGTCACGCTTAAAAGAGCAGCTTCAGCGAGAGCTGCATAATTCGCGGCGGATTGGCGGTGCTGACTACCCCAAATCCGGTGAGCTGTCCATTCGGTTGAAGAGTCAAGGGATCATTCACATTTCCATCGGGCTGGCCAAACTGCGCGTGATTGAAAGCGTTGAACAGTTCCACGCGGAATTCGGCATTCACGCGTTCCGTTACCGCCGTATCTTTCAGAAGCGCGACGTCCCAGTTGTTGAGACCGGGGCCGGAAAAGAACCGCCGCCGAGACGTTCCCAGTGTGCCCAACGCCTCCGGCGAAAACAGAGTGGTGTTGAAGTATGGCTTTCTTGAACGAGGATCGCTGATAGCGAGCGAGCCTGGCGTATAGTTCGGCGTATCCACCGGCAGGCCGATTGCACCAGCGCTGCTGGTACCGAGCAATGAGTTGTCATCAGTTTCCACCAGGGTCACAGGTTGGCCAGTTGAGAAGCGGGTGATGCCGCTCAAACGCCATCCTTTCACCAGCCGGCTTGGGCCATGAAGGAGATCAATAGGCAGCCGGTAGTCGTAGCTGACGACGAAATTATGACGCACGTCGAAGGACGACAATGATTTCTGATTCAGATCAAGCAGATTGATCTGCTCGCCATATCCAGAACCATTGTCCAGCGACTTTCCGTACGTGTAGCCCGCGAGAAATTCCAGTCGCGAGATCCGTTGCCGCAGGCTCAATTGCAGTGAGTTGTAGTTTGACTGCCCAATGGTGATGAAGTAGCCGTCACTGCTGAATGAACCGCCAAACGGACCGCGCGTGCTGTTGATCGTCCCCCCGCCGATTGGAAAATATGTCCCGTTCTCTCCGCCTGGGCCACAATGGTTGCCATTGGCGCCGCCAACAATCTGATTATCGTCATGAACGCTCAAGCAAAGCGCCGGATTTCCCGGGTTGGCCTCCAAAGACGATAACAAGTGGTGTCCCTGCGTTCCCACGTAGCTGGCAGTGAGGAGTGTCGCGGACCCCAGTTGCCGTTCGACTGAGAGTTGATATTCCTCGGTGTAAGGCACGACATTCTTGTAGTAAAACGCGGGTGAAGTTCCGATGGGCAGGAAGTTCGCCCAATTGATCGGTGTGCCGGTGGTCGGCAGGGCAACCGGGAAACGCTGGCCTTCAATGTTGCCAGTAGCGCGATCTACGAACGGTGTCACGAACTGCGGTGGCACCGGACTTCCATAGAACGCGCCGAAGGGAGCGTCGCCGATTTCATTGAAGTTAGTCGCGCCTTCAAATGTGCTGTAGAACTTGCCCCACCCGGCGCGAATGCTGGTCTTGCCGGGACCGCCCGTCAATGACTTTATGATTCCGCTGTCCGAAGACGGAGAATAGGCGACTCCGAAACGCGGCGCGAAATTGTTGTAGCGAGTTGGCGCAAGAGTGCTTGGGATTCCGGGATCGCCAGGGAAGACCCACCCGGTCGGCGAACCTGGGAAACGCGTCGAGTCTAAGCCGAGTACAAGAGTTTCGAGTTGGCCGTTTTTCTCCGACCACGGCCTGCTGACGTCCCAACGCAGCCCGTAGTTGAAGGTCAGATTCGGCCGGACTCGCCAGCTGTCTTGCCCAAACAGGCCGATATAGCGCGAGCGACCATAAGAGGGAAATCCCTGGCCTTGCGAATAGCCAGACGGCGCGCCGATCAGGAAGTCAGCAAAATCGATTCCAGTCTCGCCGTTGGCGCCGTTGTTGAAAAAGAAGTCTCCATTCGAGCCGCCGTTGTACTCAGTCAGTTGGTTATAGCGGAACTGCCCGCCAACAGTAATTGTGTGGGTCCGGACGACACGCGTGAAATTGTCCATCACCTGATAAGTGGTTTCCGTAACTCCGAGCGGACCGCCGGAGGCTCCGAAAGAAAACCCACTCAAGTGAATATTCGGTACGTGGGCGTATTGCGGAAGTGAAGGTGAAATTCCAAGCGTACCCGGGCCCTCAACAAAGCCCAGCGATGCTGGCGTGGTGTTGTCGCCGCCGGTCGGTTTGTGAATGAGGTATCGAATGCGAGTGAATCCGGCGCGAAGTTCGTTCACCGAGGCCGAGCCCATCGTCTTGGAATCTCCGATATTTACAACCTGTGAACGCCCAGTGAAATCGCTACCAAAGCCCGGCAGGAATACGTTAGGCACGCTCTGGCGATAGCTATCGTAAAAGTAGTAGCCGGAAAGCTGTCCAAGATGGGAGTTGAAATCAATGCGTCCGCTGGCTTTATCGTCGTTGAGACGCGTGGGGGCGGCCTGGGGTAAAAAGATGCCATCCCCAGCGTTTCCCGGTGGCACGAATTGCAGGAGATTGTTGGAGGGCGTTGTGAATGCGGTCGATGGGATCTGAGCGTTTGGGAAAACACACGCCGCATTGCTCGTACAGTTCACCCCATATGGCGTTCCTAGGCCGGTACTGGGATTGATCGTAGCCGGGTTGATAGTTGTCGCCGTAAAGTAGTAAGGCTCACCGGCATTCACCGAATATCCCAGACTGGTTGCCAGATCGCTTGCCCACGCTCCTCCTTTAACCAGTGCTGCGATTGGAAGGTTTTGGGGCATTGCAGTGAAGCCTGAGTTGAAGGAACTGCCGATTGCAGAAAAGTCGCCGCTGCGCTCGGCTGTCGTCGGAACAGGTCTTGGACCGAAATCCCCGGCCTGTCCTATAACAACGCGATTACCCTGGTAGTCGCCAAAGAAAAACAGTTTGTCCTTCTTGATCGGTCCGCCGAGAGTTACCCCAAACTGATTCTGCTTGTGATCATCTTTGGTCGTATTGAAATAGCGAGTCGCATCGAACGACCGGTTCCGCAGAAATTCAAATGCGCTTCCGTGCAAGCTGTTGGTTCCACTCTTGGTGATAACGTTCACCTGGCCGCCGGGGTAGTTGCCATACTCGGCATCAAAGTTGTTGGTAACGATGCGGAACTCTGCGATCGAATCGAGGTTCGGAATGATCGCGGTCCCCGAGAAAGCGAACTCCTGTACCGTGGTTCCATTCAACAAAAATCCATTCGCAGACTCACGCTGCCCATTGACGGACAAATTGCCCGCGTTTAGATCGCCTGAAACGCTGTTGAATTGAAATCCGGTGGCGCTGAACTGGCCTCCCTGCCCCCCAGCGAGACCTGACGATACCGGCGCCACGCCGGGTTGCAGCGCCAACAGATCGGTATAACTGCGCGTCACCAGGGGCACAGATACGATGGTTCGCTCGGTGATGACCTCACCGTTTTGTGTACTGGCCGTGTCTATCTGCACGGCCTGGCCAGAAACTTCAACTTTTTCGTTCACCTGGCCGACCGTCAATGCAACGTTCAGAACTTTGGCGGAATCGACATCCAACACGATGCCGGTCTGGCGATAAGTGGTGAAGCCGGATTGGCTCACCTCCAGGTCGTAGCGTCCGGGCTGCAAATCAATGAACGCGTAAAAGCCCTCAGAGTTTGCCTGCCGCGTCTCCACGACTCCGGTCGCCAGATCTTTCATCTGAATGGTCGCGCCGGAGACTACTGCGCCGCTGCTGTCAGTGACGATTCCAGAAACACCGGCGGCGACTTTGGCATACGCAAGCCCGTTAAGGACACAGACCATCGCCAGTACAATCCAAGCCAAGGAGAGCTGCCGACATATCCACTTACCTGGATCGGACACTACCTCGAGCATTAAAGCCTTTCGTTGACGCGAACGCATAATCCCCTCCCGAGGGCTGCTCCAGCTTTGGGCTTTCTGTTGCAGTAAGTTTTTAAGTTTTCAAAACGTTTATAATTTGTGCTTATAGCAACGAATGAAGGCCGGAGTCAAGCCCAAATTTAAGATTTTGCAAAAAATTGCGGTTTGTCAGTCATACGGTGACAGGCGTAGAAAACAATTATTAATGCTATATGAATATTTCTCAGAACCATTAGCAACCTGGGCGTGTGGTCTAAAGCCTGGAACACCCGTATGTGGAGAATAAAGGGCTGCATTTGCAATACTGTCGAAACGTTTAGAACGGCTGTAGGAAGCTCAAATGCAGCACGCGGAAACGTTTCATTCCCCGGCGGTCGGATCCATATTCTGCAGTTGCAAGGATGTACTCGGTATCCTTTCCTGCCGCGACCCCTAACGCCGCCCGTCCGTAAATTTCACCGATATCGTTTTGATTTCATACGGCTTGGTGTGAACAGTGACGCTGTCTTTCGTCACCCGCAATTCATCCGATGGCTGCTCGATCAAATTTGTCTCCCAGGCTTGCTGTGCTCCCGCAGGCAAGTCAACTGTCACGTCTGATTCTTTGCCGGCCCATTCGTAAAACCGCAGCACCATCGCGTTTTCATCCTCCGCCCACTTCATCGCAGTGAGCACAACGTTGTCGGCTCCGATCTTGACAAATGAGTGCACCGGCGGAAGCGTGCCAGTGTGGTTTGGAACCTGTACTGCCCGCAACTTGTAATTAATTTCATAGCCGCGTTGCACCGTATCCGCGTCGCGCCAAGTTCCGCGGTGCGGGTAAAGGGAATAGGTGAATTCGTGATGCCCTTCATCCGCGTGCGGATCAGGCCAGGTTGGCGACCGCAACAGTGTCAATCGTAAGACGTTGCCCTTCGCGTCGTATCCGTACTTGCTGTCGTTCAAAATGCTGAGACCGTGCTGCGCATCGGAGAGATCCGCCCAGTGCAGAGCCGGGACTTCGAACTGCGCTTTTTCCTCAGGTGTGTTGCGAGTAGTCGGCCGTTCAATCGAACCAAATGGCACCTCGTAGGTGGCCTTGTCGGAATGCACTGTGACAGGAAATCCAACTTTCAAAAGAATGTGTTTCTCTTTCCAGTCGACCTGCATTTTCACATCGACGCGTGTGGCCGATGGATATAGGGTGACGTTCTGCACGAATGACGAATCTTGAAAGTGGTGTTTGACCTGGATCACGGCACGCAAGGGTCCGGACTCCGTCAGTTTCACTTCATCAGCTTTGTCCAGATTCCAATATTTGTCTTCAAAGTCGGCGTCTATGTTCCAGGCGTCGTATTCTTTGGGTTTATCGACGAAAGTCTGCAGCAGATTACCGCAAGGGCGATCCTTGGGGCCGCCCGTGTCGGTTTCAGATTTTGCGATTGATTCTTGATTCGTGCGTTTATCGAACAAACTGGTAATGCATCCGGTTCGAGGATCAACTGTGACTCGGAGAAACTCATTTTCAAGCTGGGTCTGGGAAGCTCTCAGCGAAGAAGTAGCCGGCGCAGCCTTTGCTGCCGGCCGCACATAGTAAGTCGCGTATCCTAGGGCCGGAGCTCCGGCCTGAAGCAGAAAACGAACGCGATGAGTCAGCGAATCATTGGCTAGAATCTGAAACGGTACAGGCTTGTTGGTTGCATCGAAGACCGCAATGTTGGCGGCCGCCTGTGGCAACTGAGCCTCCACTTCCATGACGTCGCTTCGATCCCAAGATAGCGAGTTATAAACCACGATCGCGGCACCGTTCTGATGGGTATCAATTCGGGCTGAAAGTTCATCCACCGAGTTATCGAGAACGTCATCGCTTACTCGGCCCACCTCTTCAAGATTTCTTTTGGCGTCAAGATAGTTCACGGCGATGCCGGAGCCAGGCATGATGTCGTGAAAATCGTCGAAGAGTAGTCCCTTCCATGCATCTGTGAACTGCGCCCGCGGATACGGCCGCCGCTGGTAAATCTGGGCCAGTGATGCGTACTTTTCTGCATCCAACAGCTTTTCTTCGGTTTGACGAATCAGCTTTTTGGTTTCTGATTGGGTGGTGAAAACGCCACGGTGGTATTGAAAATAGAGTTCATTTTTCCAGACTGGAATTTCCAGGTCGTTCCGCCTTGAGATTTCGTCAAGAAAGCTGCTCGCTGTGCTGAATTCAAGTTTCGGAAATACAACCTCAGGCGACATCAGCTGGGTGGCGCTATCGAGCATGGTACGTGTAGGGCCGCCGCCATGGTCGCCCACGCCATAGAGGTACATCATTTCGGGATCTTTCAAATTCTGGTGGTAAATCGACGGCATCCACACGGAAACGTCTTCCGCCATCGAGACCGGCTCCATCATGCTTCCATAATCGTGCGGGAAGTAGGTAAGCAAACGGCTGCCGTCGGGGCTCTCCCACCAGAAGAGTTTGTAAGGAAACGTGGTGAATTCGTGCGCCCACAAAAGCTTCTGCGTAACGAAGTAGTCGATACCAGACTTCTTGTAGATCTGAGGCAGCTGCCAGGTGTATCCAAATGAATCCGGGTTCCAGCCGACTCTTACGTCGACGCCGAATTTTCTTTTGAAGTACTGTTTGCCGACCAGAATCTGGCGGGTAAGGGACTCTCCGCCCGGCATGTTCAAGTCAGGCTCCACCCACATGCCGCCGACGATTTCCCACCGGCCCTCCTTCACGCGCTGCTGGATCTCCTGGAACAATTCCGGATATTTTTCCTCCATCCATTCGTAGGTACGGGCGGACGAGCCTGCGAAGGTGAAGCCCGGGTACTCGTCCATCATGTTGAGAGCGCTACGATATGTGTTGCGAACAATTTCGACAGTCTCGGTCCACGGCCACAGCCATGCCATGTCAATATGAGAGTTGCCCACTGCCCGAATGCGAAACTGCTTGATCCAAGGCTGCAGAACTTGCAGTTTTTCCTGCGCAGATTTCAGCGAACCATCAAAACCAACCTGGTCTCCGGCGTCTAGTTTGGAAAAGTCAATCGTCTTTACCGCAGAGTCGAACCGTTGCTGGCGATCCCCGTCGGGATAGGCATTGAGAATCGGTTGCAACGAAAGAATTTCTATCCGCAAAAGTTCAGGGTCCGGACGGCTGGGAGAAGCCGCCAAAAGAATTTCGCTTCTAGAAAGTTTCCTGGGCTGATCTCCAACCTCCATCCGCATCGCTACCAGAAAGCGCTCACCTGGCCGGGCTTTGCTGGTCAGAAGAATCGGTTCGAGCGTGTCTGACGTGCCCCGATAAATGCTGGTGTTGTTGGAAAAGACCGACAGCATGGTCATTCCATCGCCTTCCAGTTCAAAAGCAACTTTCAAGGTGGCAGCACGAGTTTCATATCCGTTCAGCTTTTCTGGGACCGTGTACCAGCAACGGAAGACCTGTACGCCGCTGGTAAAAGTCGCACCGAGTTTGATCGGCGTCCACGTTGAATCGTCCACGGCGGCATCTTCCGGATGTGGCACGTCCTGATGAGAACGGCAGCCGGAGAGCGGCACCTTGACGATCGATTGGAGCCGATCGGTCACTGCTTTGTAGGGACTGGCGGCACCTGCTGCATCCTGTGCATAAAAGGTGGGAGCAGCAAACAGACAAACCAGAATTACTCCAGCAACAGTTCTCATCACTCCACTCCCGCTAGAAGTATATAAAAACGTTTATACGCTGCCTTATATCAATCGTTGCCCGCCCTAGTCAAGATTTAACGAAAATGATTGTTGACAAGGGCCTGTGCTTTTTGTCATATTTTCAAAACGATTAGATTAATAATGCACTCCCAGTCGGAGATAACTTGAGCGAACCATCTATCGTCTTCTCTTCCTCGAACCTGCCGCCTCACGCCGCAGGAAGGCTGCTTGACCTGCCGCGCCAGAAAGCGGGATGGGAGTGGATGAGTTTTTTTGTTACTCGCCTGCAACCGGGTGAGGTTCTTCGCGCCACAAGCGATGGCGAGGAAGCAGCCTTCGTGCTTCTCAGTGGAACGTGCATGGCGGACTGGGGAAAGGGTAAGCACAAGATCGGAAAGCGGAAGAATGTTTTCGATGGTCTGCCTTACACTCTATACCTGGCGCCACATAATGCGGCCTCATTCACCGCGGAAACAATGTGTGAAATTGCGGAATGCCGCGTACCTTCACAAGCCATTCTGGAGCCGCGCTTGATCACGCCAGAAGATGTGGCCAGCAGCCTCCGAGGCGGCGGAAATGCTTCCCGACAGATCGTTGACGTGCTTCCCCCATCTTTCCCAGCCGACAAACTAGTCGTTATTGAGGTTTATACGCCTGGAGGAAACTGGTCGAGCTATCCTCCCCATAAGCACGATACTCATAATCCGCCGAAAGAAGTCGATCAGGATGAGATTTACTATTACCGCACGGCGCGACCCGAAGGCTTCGCCTTTCAATATCTGTATTCGGATAAAGATATCAACGGGCAAACGGTGAGAGCCCGGGACGGCGATGCCGTCCTCGTCCATAGCGGATATCATGCAGTGGTTGCAGGGCCCGGGTACGACGTGTACTACCTGAATTTTCTGGCGGGGACCTCGCGCGCATTGGCCGTTACCGAAGACCAGAACCATGCCTGGGTTCGCTCAACATGGAATGGCCCAGACCCGCGGCTGCCTCTCGTCTGGAAGTAAACGCTTCTGGCGAAGCGTTGCTTCGTAGCTTCCCTCTCGGAGAAAACCAGATGACAGGTATTCTGGTGATGGCAAGCCTATGACAAAACGGCTGACGGTCGCTCAAGCCATCATCGCCTTTCTCAAGAATCAGTTCGTCGAACGCGATGGTCGCGAGTATCGCTTCTTCGAAGGATGTCTCGGGATTTTTGGCCACGGCAATGTCGCCGGGATCGGGCAGGCGCTCGAACAAGATCCCGGCCTTCGTTACTACCTCTTCCGTAATGAGCAAGCCATGGTGCACGCGGCAGCAGCTTTTGCCAAAACCAGTTTCCGCCTAAGAACGCTGGTCTGCACAAGCTCAATCGGCCCCGGCGCGACCAACATGGTAACTGGCGCTGCCTTGGCAACCATAAACCGTTTGCCCGTGCTTTTGCTCCCCGGAGATATCTTCGCTCGGCGAAACGTTGCGCCCGTTCTACAGCAACTGGAGTCGCCAATCACTCAGGACATTTCGGTCAACGATTGCTTGAGGCCTGTCTCGCGTTACTGGGATCGGATTGAGCGTGCAGAGCAGATATTGACTTCCCTCCCCGAAGCCGTTCGCGTGCTGACCTCGCCCGCGGAAACGGGAACGGTGACAGTTTGCCTTCCGCAGGATGTGCAAGCAGAAGCATTTGATTTTCCGGAGGAGTTCCTGCATAAGCGCGTGTGGCACATTCCACGCAACCGGTGCGATGCGACGTCATTGGGTCATGCCGCGGAATGGGTGCGTGCTGCAGAGCGACCGTTGATCATCGCCGGCGGGGGCGTGCTCTATTCCGAAGCCTCGGAAGTATTATCGAAGTTTGCGCGGGCCACGGGGATTCCCGTCTCCGAGACGCAAGCCGGCAAGGGTTCTCTGCCGTTTGATCACCCGGAACAACTAGGCGCGGTCGGCGTCACAGGAACTCCCGGCGCGAACATAATGGCCCGAGAGGCTGACCTGATCGTCGGCATCGGAACTCGCTACAGCGATTTCACTAGTGCATCGAAAACCGCGTTTCAAGATCCCTCGGTCCGCTTCATCAACATAAACGTATCGGAATTCGACGCGTACAAGCATGCGGCGGTGGCGCTAACTGGGGATGCGCGCGTCACGATCGAAGAACTGCAGCAGGCGGTGTCCGGATACAAAGTGAATGCGGGCTATGGTGCCAGGATTTCAGATTTTCGCTCGGCTTGGGAAAAAGAGGTCGATCGCATTCACGCCATCCGCAAAGATCCCCCGATCACGCAAGGCGAAATCATAGGTATCGTCAACGAGTTCACTGAGGCTTCCGACATTATGGTTTGCGCCGCGGGTAGCATGCCCGGAGACCTGCACAAACTCTGGCGCACTCGGCGGCCGGGCGGCTATCACATGGAGTACGGCTACTCTTGCATGGGTTATGAAATTGCCGGCGGCGTGGGGGTAAAGATGGCGGACCCAAAGCGCGAAGTTTACGTCCTGGTCGGCGACGGATCTTATCTCATGATGGCGCAAGAAATCGTCACTTCGTTGCAGGAAGGCTACAAGCTCAACATCGTTCTGCTCGACAATCATGGCTTCTCGAGTATCGGCGGACTCAGTAAGAGTTGCGGCAACGACGGAATGGGCACCGAATATCGCTACCGCGAGGGAGATCAATATAAGGGTGATCCGATGCCTGTCGATTTCACGGCTAACTCCGCCAGTCTTGGCGCGTGGAGCACCCGCGTTCGCACCGGCGAAGAACTCAAAATCGCCCTGGCTGATGCCCGGCGGCAGCCCCGAACTTCAGTGATCGTGATTGAAACCGCATTCGACAATCGGGTTCCGGGATACGAATCCTGGTGGGATGTTCCCATCGCCGAAGTCTCCGAGCGCGAAACTGTCAAAGCCGCGCGAAAAAAATACGATGAAGCACGCAAGAAGGAACGCTACTTCTTTTAAGTAACCTCCGTTAACAACAAAAGGACAGAGTGCAAACCGCCACCCCACTTTCGGCCACCGAAGCGCCTCATCTGAAGCGCGTTCTGAGCTTGTGGGACCTGGTTTACTACGGAATCATTCTCACTTCACCGATTGCCGCCGTCCCGCTGTTCGGCGAAGCGCAAGTTCTATCTCGCGGTCATGCAGTCACAACGCTCCTCCTGGCCATGATCGCGATGTCGGTCACTGCTATCAGTTTTGGACGCATGGCAAATGTGTATCCGGCATCGGGCTCCGTTTATTCCTACATCAGCCGCACCCTGAATCCCCACGTCGGATTCATTCTGGGATGGGCGATGTTTTTGGAGTACTTGTTCCAGCCCATACAGAACGCACTTTATGCTGTCCTGACCATCCATCGGTTGGTCCCCCAGATTCCATTTGCAGTGCTTTCGGCTGCAATTGTCGCGTTCATCACGTTGCTGGCCACTCGCGGCATCAAGTTCAACGCGCGCACCAATGAAATACTTCTGGGATTCATGATGCTGGTCACGGCCGGATTTCTGGTGCAGGGATTTCGTTACATCGTGTTCCACCAGAGCTTCGGCTCTTTGTTTTCAATCCAGCCCGCATACAATCCGGCGACATTCAACCTGCGGGCGTTGGCTGCCGGCACCTCGTTTGCCGCTCTCGTATTCATAGGCTTCGACGGTGTCTCTATCCTGGCCGAAGAAGTAAAGAATCCCAAACGCAACGTCATGCTGGCGGCGGTGCTGGTCTGCGTTTTTACTGGACTGTTCAGCGGCTTACAGGTTTATCTCGCGCAACGTGTCTGGCCCGACTACACCAATCTGGTAAATCACGAAACCGCATTCATGGACGTCGCGCGGATAGTCGGCGGCCCGATCTTGTTCGCTCTTTACGGAGTCGTGCTCCTCGTTTCCAGCCTGGCCTGCGGATTAGCTGGCCACATCGGCGCTGCACGATTGCTCTACAGCATGGGGCGCGACGACGTTATTCCGCGGAGGATTTTCGGCCACCTCAGCTTGAAGCGAGGCAATCCTGTTTATAACGAGTGGATCGTCGGAGTCGTTGCATACGTCGCAGTGCTCACCGTTCCGTGGGAGAGGTCTGCCGAGATTGTGACCTTTGGCGCCCTGCTGGCTTTTACTGCGGTGAATTTCGCTGCCCTCATGCACTTCTGGTTTCTTCGCTCAGCGGAGACAAAAAAGAACTTTCTGCGGGATGCCTTCATTCCCGGATTCGGCTGCGTCTTCTGTTTCGCCCTGCTCCTGGGTTTGCAACCGTGGACCAAATACGCCGGACTTGCATGGTTGATCGTCGGTCTACTGTATGCCGCTTATCGCACGCGGATGTTTACGCTCCGCGCCAAACTTATTGATTTCAGCGAAACGTAAGCGGACGTAACAGCATTCTTGCGCGCATGGGTGGAAGAGTTATCTGGTTTCGAGCGCAAAACCTTGACAAGCGGCGCAATCGACCATTTATAATCGTTTAGAATTTTGAGGAACGTAGAACATGCCTGAGATGAATCAGCGGTTTTTATTCGCTTCCGCCCCGGACAGCTGGGGCGTGCTGGATTATCCCGGCCCCTCGTGGGAGCAGCCCTACGAAAGGATGCTCGACGAGATGATGGAAGCCGGATACGCCGGAACCGAACTCGGCCCCTACGGATTCTTCCCCACTGATCCCAATATTCTTGAGCCACAACTGGCCAAGCGCAGCATGAAACTCCTGGGTTCATTTGTTCCGGTGAAGATGGGCGACCCTGCGTCAGGTGCCGCCGTCATTGAACGGATCCGAAAAGTCGGTAAGCTGCTGGCGACATTAGGGGCTCCCTTCCTTGTTATGGCCGATGACCAATCCGATGAGCGAAACCGATTTTCAGGGCGTGCCCATGACAAGGATTGTCCGGTATTGACCGCAGATCAATGGAAGCATGTCGGCAAGATCGTGGCCGATGCGGAGAAAGTAGCGAACGAGTTTGGACTGGATCTTGTTTTCCACCCTCACGTTGCTACTTACGTCGAGACGCCTGAAGAGTGTGAAAAGTTTTTTGATGCAACCTCCCGCAGCAATGTGGGCTTATGTCTCGATACCGGCCATTGTGTTTACGGGCAAGGAGATTCCGTCAAGGAAGCTGAAAAGTACAAGAGCAAGTTGCGTTTTGTACACATAAAGGACTGCAACGCGCAGGTTCTCGAAGAAGCTCGGCGCAATAAGTGGACCTTCGAAGAGGCAATAGAGCACCAGGTGTTCACTGTGATTGGCGAAGGCGACATCGATTTCCCAGCCTTCTTTCGCACGCTGGCGAGAAACGGGTATTCGGGGTGGTCGGTTGTAGAGCAGGACGTAAAATTTGGCGAAACTAAAATTCCGCCAGCGGTAAGTGTAGCTGCGAGCCTCAAATACCTGCGCGGCGTAGTAGGCAAATTGAACGGTGCAAGCTCCTGACGAAGCGCGGAAAAATCCGAAATCAACAATAAGAGGATAGATGCGGAAACTTGGAGTAGGCGTGCTCGGAGTCGGTGAGATGGGGCGGCGTCACGCCGAGAATCTGCGTCGGCTTGTGCCGCAGGCGGAGCTGGTTGCGGTCGCCGATGTAAATGCGGAGCGCGCTCGCCAGACCGCTGCGGACCTCGAGATCGACAAGTCTTACGGCAGCCTGGAAGCGATGCTGGAGTGCAAAGGGCTGCACGCAGTGATTATCGCCACTCCTGACAAGTTCCATGCGCCTGCGGTCAACGCAGTGGCAGCAGCCGGCAAAGACATGCTTTGCGAAAAGCCGCTGGCTCTGAATATTTCCGACGCACGGGCATGCTTGGAGGCTGTTTCTAAAGCCGGCGTGCGAATGCAGGTTGGATTCATGCGGCGGTACGACCCTGCGTATGGCGCCGCGATGAAACGTATCGAGGCCGGCGAGATCGGAACGCCTGTCATCTTTAAGTCTCTCGGCCGCGACAAAGACGGACCTCCACTTTCCGCCTACCAGCCAAACATCAACGGAATGCTTTTTTACACCAACAGCATTCACGACTTTGATCTGGCGCGCTGGATGATGCGGGATGAGGTTTCCGAGGTGCACGCCTACACAACGTCCGCAATCCGTCCGGAGGTGACCGAGTTCGGCGATGTGGTCGCCAGCGTCGTTAACGTGAGATTCGAGCAAGGCGGCATCGGCAATATCGAATCCCATGCGCAAGCCGTATATGGATACGATGTGCGCACCGAGATTGTCGGCTCGAAGGGTTCCATTTTTGTGGGCAGCCTACATCGCACTCCCGTGACTTTCCTGGCAAGCCACGGAGGGTTGCAGCCTACCGCAGATCACTTCCTGAGCACCTTTTCCGATGCTTATCTTGCGGAGATTCGCGATTTCAGCGATCGCATTCTTAACGACCAACCGCTTCGCGTAACCGGAGAAGACGGCCTTCAGGCATTAGCAATCGCCGCTGCCTCCGAACAGTCTCATCTCGAATGCAGGCCCGTAAAAGTATCGATTGGGAGTTCAACACGCGTTTAAATGGTTTGAGAAAGGATTTGTGTCCCAGGCAGTTGAATCGTCCTACAAAAGTCCGCTGCACGAGATGACGCAGACCACGCGGACGTGCCTGTGGAATGACTCCGCCTCGGTGCAGGAACTCTCGTATTCGATTGAACATGGCGCCGTGGGAGCTACCTGCAATCCAGTCATTGTCCTCGGCGTCTTGAAAAAGGAAATTGCGGCGTGGAAGCCGCGTATTTGCGAGCTGATTCAAGAGTTCCCTTCTGCTACTGAAGATGTCATCGCCTGGCAACTGGTGCGCGAAATTTCAGTGAAAGCCGCGTCATTGCTGAAACCCATTTTCGACCGGCAACACGGCAAAAACGGTAGGCTTTCCATACAGACGGACCCACGTTTCTTTCGTGATAGCCAAGCCATCGTCAAGCAGGCGATCGAGTTCAATGCGCTCGCACCGAATATGATCGTCAAGATTCCTGTAACGCGCGCTGGAATCGCTGCCATCGAAGAAGCTACATATCGCGGCATCAGCATCAACGCTACGGTGTGTTTCACATTGCCGCAGTGCGTGGCCGTTGCGCAAGCCGTGGAGCGTGGCCTCAATCGTCGCGAGCGTGAGGGCCAAGACATTTCCACCCTGGGACCGGTGTGCACGATCATGGTCGGACGACTCGATGATTGGCTCAAGGTTCTGCTGGAAAAAAACAGTATCGCCGTCGACCCTGGCTATCTGGAATGGGCCGGAGTAGCGGTATTTAAGAAAACCTATCAACTTTTCCAGGAACGCGGCTATCGGCTGCGTCTTCTCTCGGCTGCCTTCAGGAACCACATGCACTGGAGCGAATTCATCGGTGGAGACGTCGTCATTTCCCCTCCCTATTCTTGGCAGATTCGCTTTAACAGCAGCGACATACAAGTACGTCCGCGGATCGACGCTGCAGTACCCATGGACATTGTGGAAACTTTGCTGGCAAAATTTCCCGATTTTGGACGTGCCTACAACGAAAATGGTCTGTCGCTTGATGAGTTCGATTCCTTCGCTCCCACCCGGCGAACTCTGCGCCAGTTCATCCATGCATGTTATGAGCTCGACGCCCTAGTACTGGATTGTGTGGTGCCAAATCCCGACTAGGTCTGATCGGGTGCTCTGCTAAACGTTTTGAATATCTTGCTCAGTTCTGTTATGTTGCCGTTCAGAATATATGGCGCCCCGAAGTTCCAAAAAGAAGATTAAGAAAGCCGCCAGCATCTCCGACGTTGCCCGCGAATCCGGCGTATCAATATTCACTGTCTCCGCGGTTATCAACAATAAAGCGCATGTTGGCAAGGCCCGCCGACAACGAGTCGAAGAGGCGATTCGCAAGCTCAATTACCGCCCTAATCTCATCGCCCGCAGCCTTATCAAGCAAAAGACGCAGACCATCGGCATGATCGTGACCGACATCGCCAACCCTTTTTTCCCGATGGTAGTTCGGGGCGCCGAGGATGCCGCGCAGCGGCACGGCTACAATCTGCTGCTCTGCAACAGCGATGACATTCTGGAAAAAGAAGAGCGAGAGTTGGAGCTGTTGCTTTCCAAGCGTGTGGATGGAATTTTGCTGACGAAGGCTTCAGGGGACCTGCGGCCGTCATTGCGCCAGATGATTAAAGAGGTCAATATCCCTTTTGTCCTCGTAATGCGTACCTACCCCGAACTGACCAAAGATGCTGTGATAACTGACGATTATCAAGGCGCCTATGAGGCGGTGCGGCACCTAGCCCGTTCTGGCCGCCGCCGTATCGGCCTGATCAGCGGCCCCATGAAAGTCAGCAACGCCAAAGAGCGCTGGCGCGGGTTTCGCGACGCTCTGGAGGCGGAAAATCTTCCTTATGAACCCGAGTTGGTGGTAGAAGGCGATTACCGTATCGAATCCGGATTCCGGGCTGGACACTCCATGCTTTCTTACCGGCCAGACGGAATCTACGTCGCCAATCACCTCATGACCATCGGTCTTCTCAAAGCCGCTGAAGAAATGGGGTTGAAGTGCCCTGAAGATTTTGGTCTGGTCAGCTTCGACGATTATCCCTGGCTGGGAGTGTTTCGGCCGCGCTTGACGACGGTTGAATTGCCCAAGCATCAACTGGGTAGCGAAGCAGCGGAACTTCTTATCCGGCGGATCGAAGGGGACAGCAGCGGTCCCGTTCTCAGGAAGCTGCAACCTGAACTTCGCATACGCGAATCCTGCGGTTTTGGCCTGTTCGTTTCCGGCGAGCAGCGCAATTCAAAAATCTCCGAACCCATGGCCACCCAAGAATAAGACGGTCGGCAAAGTCATTAATGCGGCAGGTCAGCTCGCTCCGCGGGTGATTTGCCTGAGTTATCCGCAGGTCTCTCTGAAATAGGAAGTACTGGACAGTTCAAAGACGCCGCGTCCAACAAGTGCGCCAACGATCCACGAAAAAAAAAGAAGCTCATTCCACCTTGCCGGCCGCCGGACCCACGGCGGTCGCCTGCTTGGTTTTGGGGTCGATGCCGATGAGCCCCACTCCGCCTACTCCCTCGCGGCTGACTGTAACCAAGTGTCCACGAGCCTTTAATTCAGCCTGCACTTTTTCTGGGAGGGTGTTCGGCACAGACAAGCTGCCCAATCGGGGGCGGTCCTGGCCGAAGGAACCGACGAAATGCTCGGTGGAGAAGCGCGGCGCTTTGAACGCCTCCACGGGACTCATACCGAAATCCACATAATTGAGGATGACCTGAATGGCTGCCTGGTCCTGTTGGTCGCCCCCGGCTACTGAGATCGCCATCACCGGCTGCTTGTCATGGAAAAGCAGCGTAGGGCTCAGCGTGATTCGCGGTCGCTTACCGGGCTCGATCACATCGGGAGTTCCCGCAAACGTGTTCAGGCTGGTCAGTCGTGCTCCGTGGATAATGCCTGTGCGTCCGGCCACTCCGGCTGTACTCGACAGCCCGCTGGGAGTCGCGGCTATGACATTGCCAAACTTATCCGTCACACACATGACCGTGGTTCCGCCATGCCATGGGCCGGTGATAGTCGCTGGCTTAGTCGGTTTCATGTTGTACGGGTCGCCGGGGCGAAGCTCAAGCGATGCCTTCTTCGGGTCAATCAGCTTCCGTCGCATCTCGGTGTACTGATCGGAGAGCAGCTGTTGCATCGGTACTTTCGCAAAATTCGGATCGCCGTAATACTCGTCGCGATCCGCGAGCGCCAGTTTCTCGGCTTCAATCACCGTGTGAATGTAATCGGCCGAATTGAACCCCATTTGCTTCAGATCGAGGCCTTCGAGCAGACGCAGCGTTTGTAACAGATAAGGACCCTGAGTCAGAGGCCCGGTTTTATAGACGGTGTAGCCGCGATATGTGCCAGTGAGAGGATCGACCACGGGAGTCTTATGCGCGTCTAAATCTGCCTTGCGAAGGAACCCGCCCTTCTCGATATACCAGGCTTCGAGAGCGTCAGCGATGTCGCCGCGATAAAAGCGGTCCGAGACAGCTTGCAGTTTCTGCTGCCGTGTCCCCTTCGTTAGTTTTTCGGACTCCACCAATTTGCGAAAGGTGACGGCCAAATCTGCCTGCCAGTGCACGCCGGTTTCAATCTTCTGATCGCTGCCGGTATCGATATACCAAGTGGGGCCGCCAGCATCGAGAATGGCAAGCGTCGGCTGCACGACCTCCTCGAAGCTTTTGGTTCCATAGAATTCCAGCAGGGTGACAACCGCCGCTATCGTGCTTGGTACTGCGGCGGCCTTGACCTCACCGTCCGGGATTCCGTGCTTCATATACCAAGCGATGGCTTTGGGATCGCGAGGCGCCTCTCCTATTCCCTCAATCAGCTTCACGTTTTTCTGGTCGGCGCTGTAAACCAGAATGGGGACTTCGCCTCCCACGCAGAACGCGCCTACATAAGTTACGGACAGCGCCAGCAGAGTCGCCGCGCCGGCATCCGCGGCGTTTCCGCCCTGTTCCAGAATCCTGATACCGGCAGCCGTGGCAGCAGGCCTGCCGGAAACGACCACGCCCCGGCCGCCGGTGGCGACACTTGGCCCGCGCCGTACTGCTGGCGTTTTAGTGGCTTGCGGCCACGCGGAGGGTGCGAGTAACAGAAGGGAAACGGAGGATACCGAAATGATCTTGCGTATAAGTCTTTCAGTATTGACCTTCAACACCGGAGAGGCTCCTGAATGAGTGTACCCATTCCTTAAAAATGTCGGCTCCAGGCCCGAGTAGACTATGAAGCCGGTATCGCAAAATTTCAAAACGTGAGTCGGCTGGTAAGCGCAGAATCAAACCAGAGTTCAATCTCTGGCTGTCTTTTTCATCAGGTTCTGAAAGGTGTCGTCGTCTGCGGAATGAAGGTCGACCCACTGCTCGTCCGTCATTCCGCTCCGCCATGCGATCAGTGGAACCGCATCGGGTCCGACAGGATAGCGTAGCTGCCAGCTGTTGCTCTGCGCGATTTCGAGGACCTTTTGTGCCACTACAGCCGGAGATACAGGCGCATTCTGTAATGTAGTCGTGAACAATGAGGCGATACGCGCCGCGTGAGGATAATCTGAACTCTTGGTTGTGCTGATTCTTTGCGCCATTGACGTGTCGATTATGCCGGGCTTCACCAGCACGACTCGAACACCAAAAGCCTTCATCTCGCAGGCCAGCGATTCGCTCAGCGCTTCTAACGCCCACTTGGACGCACAATAGGCGGACATCGGCGGGTGCGAGAAAGAACCAGCGACGGAACTGATGCTGATGATGGTTCCGGCGCGGCGCTGCCGCATCTGTGGGATCACAGACTTGATGCATCGCAATGTACCAAAATAGTTGGTCTCCATCACCGCTCGAAAATCATCGAGCGACTGCTCTTCAATCGAGCCTGCACGCTCGACTCCGGCGTTATTAACCAAGACATCGATTGGACCATGCTCAGACTGAATCGCCGCCACACAGGCATGTACTGACTCGTCATCGTCTACGTCCATGGTGCTTACGGCGATTGGGAGCTTTTCTTTACCCGCGACTTCGGCCAGTGCGGGCGATTGTGATGGTTTGCGCATTGTGGCGTGCACGCGGTACTTCGCACGGCCGAATGCAATTGCGGTCTCAAACCCTATCCCTTTGCTCGTACCCGTGATCAGAACCGATTGCATACTGATCCTTCCACCACCAAACCAGGCAGTAAGTGTTCGGGGATTATACGCTCCGGTCCTGAGGCTTTACCGGGTTTTCACGCCGCGGCGGTTGCGTACTCCAAAGTATTCAGTGAAACAAAAGACCAAATGCGAGCGCCGACTTTGGGAGACCGCGTTGATCGCTTAGCCCACTTCGTGGTTCGAGATTACAGGGACGCTGGATGGCGAGGAAAACCTCGATTTTGTGTTTATTTTTTTGATTTGTTTCCGCTAATATGGCGTCTTCTTCCCGGAATATCAAATCAGGAGTTTGGTTTTTGCGCATAGCCGATCTTAGATTGAGACCACAAAGAGCGAGGCCACCAAGGTTTCCCTCATGATGAGACGCGAGTTCCTGCTCGGCTCGGCCGCAGGCCTGCTGGCGACGAAGATGTCTGGACAAGTGGGATCTCATCCCAATACCGCTCAATCGACTCTTGTCGGTGCGGAGACGGGAATTTTTCCTATTCCTTTTTCTGTCTCGATGCGGGAGGGCGGCTTCGCTATCGCGGACGATGTCGTCATCGTTACTCCTGCGGATGGCTCAAATGATGAACTGGCTGTCGCCACAGCATTGCGGGACGAACTAGCGGATTGGTTCGGCCTTGTCCTGACGATCAAATCAGGTTCTGCGCTGCCGGCGGGCAAACGTGCGATTGTGATCGCAACATCAGAACATCCATTGACTCGCAGCGCTATCGGGCAGGTAGGCACGCAACCATTGCAAGGCAGTTCCCTGCCAGAGTCGTACACGTTGCAGATCCGAACTGACCTCGCCGTAATAGCGGGCGCGGATTCTGGGGGCGTCCGTTATGGATTGCAATCATTCAAGCAGTTAATCACCTCCGACGATGCCGGACTCGCCGTGCCATGTCTTGATGTGGTTGACCATCCACAAAAGCCGTTTCGCGGCATGAAGTTGTATCTTCCCGGCCCGCACAATATTCCCTTCTTCAAGCGCTTCATTCGAGATTTCGTAGTGGCACATAAATGCAACACATTAATTATGGAGCTCAACGCAGGCATGCGGCTGGAGAGCCATCCGGAAATGAATGCAGGTTGGCGAGAGATGCTGCTTGACACCAACTATTCGCGGCGCAATTACCCACCCGGTGCTCTGCACGGACGCGAGCAGAATTCCTGCCACCAGGACACTGCCGACGGCGATTTTCTCGACAAGCAAGAAGTCGCGGAATTAGCTGACTTCATCCGCTCACAAGGGATCGAACTGATTCCGGAGCTGCCGTCTTTCACCCATAGCTACTATCTTCTGACCCGGCATAAAGATCTGTCGGAGGTGCCAGGAGACAAGTGGCCGGATACGTACTGCCCCTCGAATCCCAAGACATACGAGCTGCTTTTTGACGTCTACGACGAATACTTGGACCTGCTGAAACCAAAGACTCTGCATGTGGGGCATGATGAATTGTTCGCTCCAATAGGACTGTGTCCAAAATGCGGCGACCGCGATATCGGAGAACGGTACGGTGAGGATGTTTCGCGGATTCATTCGTACCTGCGCAAGAAGAACATTGGCATGGCAATGTGGGGGGACATGCTTCTGGAAACTGTCCGCGGCAAAGGTCTTCGCCAGAAGCGGGCACCGGACGGCTGGAACTATAAAGCCGCCGGCGCGTTGAGCCGCGAACAGGTTGGACGGCTCATTCCCAAGGACATTCTTATCTTCAACTGGTTCTGGGCCAAAGCTGAGGGCGAATGGTCTGAAGAGCAGGCGGAGAAGAATGAGGAGATTCTCGAGGAAATCGGTTTCAAGCAAGTTTATGGAAACTTCAATCCAACAATCGAGAACTATCCAGCGCGAAGCGCCAGACGGACTATCCTCGGTGGAGCGCCCTCAGCGTGGTTTGCGACGAACGAATCTAATTTCGGGCGAACCATGATCGCTGACGTCATGGGATGCAGCAATATCTTGTGGCACGGAGATGTCATAGATCGAAAGCGCCTCGCGGACATCGCACAGGCTCGGATGCCATTCTTTCGAAGCCGGTTTCGCGGCAAGCTTCCTCCCAGCGCGACCGAGTCGGCGTTCTCTCCAATTGACATCTCTTCCCGCTTCAACCTCGGAGGCCATGCCGGAATCATTGATTGCGATCTCGATTCGATTCAGCAACAGACAATCTACCAAGGGAAAGTTCCCTTCCGCGTAGGCCGAGTGAAGTCGAAGGCCGGGATTGCGGTGGCGACTATCGGCAGTAAGTCAACCAGTCTGCCCTCCTCAGTGGACGGAATCCGAGTTGACTCAGACTTCTCCAGCATTTTGTTCTTACATGCCTGCGCAAAGCCGGCGGCAAATCGCGAACCTGACCGTCTGTTGTGGGACGTTTTTGATTCCGCCGACGTGCTTGGCTGGTATGAACTCCGCTATGAAGACGGATATACGGAAACGATTCCGATTCATTACGGCATTAATATTGCCCAGTGGGATTGGCAGTCACGTAGAGAGGACCGTCAATATTGTTACGGAGCGGATCCAATCACTGTGAGCCGGCAGACAGCAAATTCCATCACAATGTTCGCCTATGAATGGCTGAATCCCAGGCCGGGGAAAATTGTTACAGAGCTTAGATTGAGCGGGACACGTGGCTTTCGCGGCGCCGACGCAGATTACACCGATCATTATGGCCCGGTGATAGACGACAATGCGATCATGTTGTTGGCAGTCAGCATTGTGAACAGTAGAGAATCGGCGCGCACCTGAGCAGACCGGCGAGCCGAACGGCTTTCCGAGCTAAGTGGTGGGTCAGCGTGAAATTTCTCTGGCAAAGCGGGCAGGACGAAACCTCGGATGTATCACCAACCTGTTGCCCTAAGCGGTTCGAACTGGAAGACCAACCCTTGGACTTGGACTTGGACTTACACTTGCACGCGATCTCAGACCTGACCTTTACGAGTTAGACGCTGTGTGACAGAATACCCCTCCATAATGACGAAAAGATTAGCAGCGTTCTTGCTTCTTTTTTGGATTTCCGCCGGCGGATGGGCTCAGGAGTGGCGATTCTATGGAGGTAATCCCGGGGGGACGCGCTTCTCTTCCCTGCAACAGATCAATCGTAAAAATGTTGGCGCTCTGAAACGCGCATGGACGTACCACACCGGCGAAGTCAATCGTCAGAACGAAACTGACCGCCATCAAGTTGCGCCATTTGAAACGACACCGCTGGTCGTGGATGGGACGCTTTATCTTTCAACACCCTCAAACCGGGTGATCGCATTGGATGCCGAAACCGGGAGGGAAATCTGGCAGTTCGACCCACAAGCTGGTCGCGCCACGCGAAAGTTTTTCCAGCACCGCGGTGTTGCCTATTGGCAGAGCAAGACAGGCGATGATCGTCGCATCTTGTATGGGACGTTCGACGGACGGATGATCTGTTTGGATGCGAAAAATGGAAAGACTTGCGGGGGGTTTGGCACCAATGGCGTAGTGAATCTCCGTGCGGGAGTCGCGGATGAATTCCCCGACGCCGAGTACGCTGTGACGTCACCCCCCGCGATCTTCAAAGACCTGGTGATTACGGGCGCAGCGGTTCCGGAATACCCATCGAAGGGGCCAAGCGGGGCGGTACGCGCGTTCGATGTTCACACCGGGAAACTGGTATGGACTTTTCACACCGTTCCGGATCTCGGAGAAACAGGACACGAGACTTGGGCAAAGGAAGCGTCGAAAAGTAGAACGGGCGTTAATGTCTGGTCCAGCATGAGCGTCGACGTCGAGCGGGACTTGGTTTTTTTGCCGATTGGTTCACCTTCCTACGATTTCTATGGCGGTGATCGCAAGGGCCAGAATTTGTTTGCGAACTCGTTGGTGGTATTGCAAGCCTCGACAGGCAAATTGGTTTGGTACTTCCAAATGGTGCACCACGACCTTTGGGATTACGACATGCCGGCACAACCCACGCTCATCACTGTGCACCAGAATGGCCGGTCTGTGGCTGCCGTGGCCGAGGTTACTAAAATGGGATTCGTTTTCATTTTCGACCGGGTCACGGGAAGGCCTCTGTTTCCAGTGGAGGAGCACCCGGTTCCAGAGAGCGATGTGCCGGGGGAGGCGGCTTGGCCGACCCAGCCATTTCCGAGCAAACCTCCGCCACTCGTGCGCCAACGGTTGAGTGAAGCCGATATCACTACGGTTACTCCGGAGTTTCATCGTTATTGTGCGGAACTATTTCATTCGCTCGAGAGTCGTGGTATTTACACGCCGTACGGCCTGAAGCAGACGCTCGTGGTTCCGGGAACGTTGGGGGGAGCGACATGGTCGGGTGGGTCGTTTGACCCCAAGTTGGGTTACTTATTCGTGAATGTCAATGAGTTGGGAGCAGTAGGCGCAATGGAGCCGCAGCCAGCGGGATCGCCCCTGCCATACCGGCGTGGCTCTAACAGAGGCGAATATGCCCGGTTCTGGGACCAGAATCAGTGGCCTTGCCAGAAGCCTCCATGGGGAACATTGAATGCCATTGATGTGAATAAGGGAGAGATCGTTTGGAAAGTGCCGCTTGGTAGCCTCGCTGGACTTAACAGCGTTACGGGAGCGCCAAACTTAGGCGCCTCCGTTGTCACGGCCGGGGGCCTGGTATTTATCGGGGCGACGACAGATAGCAAATTCCGGGCATTCGACTCGCGAACTGGAAAGCAACTGTGGGTGGCAGAGTTGGCGGCGAGCGCACACGCTGCTCCCGTCACCTATATAGGAAAAAAGACTCACAAACAATTTGTTGTCATTGCCGCAGGAGGTGGCGGCTTCTTTCAAGGACAGACTTCCGACGAAGTTGTGGCGTTTGCTCTGCCGAACTAACCTTCGACTCAAGGATCAACGACTACGCGGAAACTTCGGCTCTTCGTGGCTTACTTGAAACTCAGCTTGTCGGAATGAGTGCGGAGGAGCTTCAAACATTCCATCGACACCGTCGCGTGGAAGTCCAAAGTTGACCTCAACACCCAATCAGGGAACTCCCGAGGACTAACCTTTGGGTATCAAGCTGAACATCGCGTCTTTAACTCTTTCCGCCCAGCCTGCGGTTGGAGACCACGGACTTGGCTGACGCAAGACGTGGAGCTTCCCCTCTACAGGTTGTCAAGTTCGCACAAGGTCGAGAGTACTTCCTGTAGTCGAGCTTACCTTCCTCTTATTCGATGCTGAATTCCGTCTGCGCTTTTCGCTCCACAGAATGCAAACTCCAACGTAGCGGTCACATCGAAAATCGAGAGGCATACGAAAAATGGGTGCATTGCGAGTAATTACCCCTTCAGAAGCTGACACACACCACCGGCGCACTGTTACGGATGCAACTACTCTCCGCAATTTGCAGACCAGACTTGAGGCCAGTGTGGAAGGCGAGGTACGTTTTGACCCCGGTAGCAAGGCGTTATACGGTGTCGACTCGTCCAACTATCGACAAATCCCAGTTGGCGTAGTCCTGCCGAAGTCCGTCGATGATGTCT
>DATJHT010000020.1:0-16359 GCA_035493765.1 Terriglobales bacterium | reverse complement strand
GCCAGAGGTGTTTTGCTTTCCCAGGCTGAAGCGGATGCTGGCGCGTGCCCGGTCTGGAAGTAATCCCATGGCGGTCAGTACGTGCGATGGCTCAATCGCGCCTGAGGAGCACGCCGCCCCGGTTGAAACCGCCAGCCCTTTTAAGTCGAGCGTAATAACCAGTGCCTCACCTTCGATGTAGTCGAAATAAATATTAGTCGTATTCGGCACGCGGGGCGCTCCCGCGCCGTTCACGCCTGCGCTCTCCACACTGCCCAGAATCGCTCTTTCCAGACGATCGCGCAGCGACGCCATCTCGGTGTCTTCGCCGTTAGCCAGCGCTTTCACAGCCAACTCTGCGGCTTTTCCGAGCCCCACAATGCCCGGAACGTTCTCGGTACCCGCCCGGCGCGAGCGCTCGTGGCTGCCGCCGAAAAAAAGCGGATCGAGTGTAGTTCCCTTGCGCACGTAGAGCGCGCCAACGCCCTGCGGCGCGTTAAACTTATGTCCTGAAATCGAAAGCAGGTCGCAACCGATTTCCTTTACCCGAATCGGAATCTTTGAGGCCGCCTGCACGGCGTCTGTATGAAAGTAGACGTCAGCTTCCGCGCAGATCTTCCCGAACTCTTCGACCGACTGGATGACTCCGGTTTCATTGTTCGCAAACATGATCGTAACCAGCTTGGTGTTGGGCCGGAGTGCGCGGCGCAAATCGTCGGGATCAACCAACCCGCGGCCATCCACTGGAAGAAATGTGACTTCAACTCCCTTTTCGTGAAGGTGCTTGCAGGAGTTCAGCACCGCATGATGTTCGATGGTTGACGTAATCACGTGATCGCCCGACTGGACCAACCCAAAGATCGCTAGATTGTCGGCTTCCGTTCCGCCGCTGGTAAAAACCACTTCCGCCGGTCGGCATCCGAGCAGCGTTGCTACCGACTCCCGCGCACGTTCCACGGCGCCCCGCGTCTCCTGCCCATGATGATGAATGGAAGATGCGTTCCCGAAATGCTCGGCATAGTAAGGACGCATTGCATCCAGCACTTCCGGCAGAACGGGCGTCGTGGCGTTATTGTCGAGGTAAACGCGCCGCATGCTTCTATTTTACGCTTCCGGTTCGTGGAGCGACTTGAAGCAGCAACGATCACGCGGGGAAATGAGCCTGTAACGGGCAAGGGCACCCGTGTTTCCAGAACCTAACTAATGCCGCGCAACTCGCGCCAGGTCGAACTGGAAAAACTTTTCGGGATCAGACTTTAGGCACACCTGCGCATTCGGCGCGCCTGAACCTCTCCGCGTCATTCCCGTCTTGTCGACCACAATGTTCATCGACTGCACCGGACACAACATCGGATCATCAATAAACGCGATCGTCATGGGATCAAATAGGGTCGGCGTATGCTGCCCCCATTGGTGATAGAGAATCGTCAGGGCATCGCTGATCGGCGTACCCTGCCGGAACAGGAATTCGCGTTTGACTTCATCCAGCTTGAGTTGGGTCGAATCGAGGGGCATCACATACAATGGCACGCCAGAGGCAAACAATTTCTGCGCCGAAGAAATGTCGTTTTTAATATTCCACTCCGGTTCAGGTGGAGTTGGCGCTGCGTACGGATCGCCATATCCTCGGTCGACAGAGCCGCCCATGATCACCACGCGCTTAAGTTTGCGGAAAGTTTGCGGGTCGCGATCGATCAGTGCGCCGACATTCACCAGCGGACCGATGCAAACCAGCGTAATCTCGCCTGGGTACTTGCGAATCTGATCGAGAATGAAATCCACCGCGGGCGTGTGCGATGCTCGGGCAAAGTGTCCGCCGTCCGCATAGGGCCTTTGCCCAAAGTTGGTTTTCGTTTCCGTGTGAATGCCCACTGCCACCGGTATGTCCTCCCGACCGGCCTCACCCAGCATTCGGTCAACCAGTTTGGCGCGCGTCTCAGTATCGCCGAAGGTTGTTGAAATCCCCAGGATCTGCAGTTCAGGACTACGTAACGCCAAAGCGACGGCGAAAGCGTCGTCGATGTCATCGCCAATATCGGTATCGATGATGATTTTTTCGCGTTGCCCGTTTTGAGCTGCAGAAGCCAGCGCGCAGCAAAAGAACAACAGAGACAGGAAAGCATTCTTGATCGAGTTCATCAGACCTTCTCAGTCGAAAGCGTATTTCTGTACCAGTTCCGTCAGATTCTCTGAACTGGCATAAAACTCTTGATCAAATTCCTTGAAGGCGTCGGCTTCGGGCGACACCTCGTACACCAGGAGGTCCTGGCGCTCCGCCCATTCGCTCGGCGGCCTACCACCGGGAAACTTGCCAGCCGCTCTCCGCACGATGTCCGCAGTCTTGCTTGCCCCGATCAGCTCAAGCGCTGAAATGATTTCCGCGGTCCTGTCGCTTGCTGAATTGAAAAAGAATTGGTCAAATCCGACGTTGTTAACCTCTGCTCGCAATGATCCAACTAGTTGCCCAATATCAGTTTCTGCACCCGGAACTCCGCTGGAAAAATTGGATATTAGCACGTCTGCGTTAACCACCCGCTTGCGCAATTCCCTTCCCGCCTCTCATACTGTTTATTCACCCCTATGAAGACGACACTTTCTCTCTCTCCCGCCGCTCAATTTGAAACCGAATGCCTTGTAGCTGTGGTGCTCGATCGCGCAGAAGCCGACACATCCAAGAAAAGCCAGGGTGCAAAAGAAAAACAAAAGAGCGACGCGTACGTGGCGTCGGAGGACAAGGCGGTGCAGCAGGCTGCAGCCGATCTGCTGTCTTCCGGCGATCTCACCGGCAAGACCTTTGAAACCTCATGGTTGCACAAACCCACCGGATTGAAAGCCAAACGCCTGCTCCTGATAGGCGGCGGAAAGGCGAAGAAGTTCGCGGCGGCGGATTTACGCAAGCTGGCGGGAGCGGCCGTGCGCGCGTTGAAAGCGCGCAACGTGCACAGCCTGGCTTTCCTCGCGCCGAAAGGAATCCCCGCTGAAGAAGCGGTCTGCGCCATCGTTGAGGGCGCATTCATCGGTGACTTCGATTCCGATACTTACAAGAGCGACCGCAAAGACCAGAAGATGGACTCGGTCACCGTCATCGTCGCTACCGGCGATCAAAGTTCGTTGCAGCGGGCGCTGGACGAAGCCCGCATAATTGGCGAGTCGCAGAACTTTACCCGCGATCTGGTCAACGAGCCTTCAAACCAGATGACGCCCACCATCCTTGCCAACCGGGCGCAAGCCATGTGTAAAGAGACCGGTCTCAAGTGCGAAGTGTATGGCGCTGACAAAATCAAGGAACTGAAAATGGGCGCCTTCTGGGGAGTAGCACAAGGATCAGACGAAGCTCCAGCGCTCATCGTCATGCGTTACGAACCCGCAGGCGCGCCGGAAAAGCCGGTGCTCGGACTGGTGGGCAAGGGCATTACGTTTGACACTGGTGGTATCTCCATCAAGCCCGCCGACGGCATGGAAAAAATGAAATACGACATGGCAGGCGGCGCTACCATGATCGGAGTCATGCGCGCAATTGCTCTGCTCAAGCCCAAGATCAAAGTGATCGGCATAGTCTGTGCAACGGAAAACATGCCGTCCGGAAAGGCACAGAAGCCGGGTGATATTCAGACCGCAATGTCCGGCAAAACGATTGAGATCATCAATACCGATGCCGAAGGGCGTCTCGTTCTTGCCGACGGACTCTGCTACGCACGCCAGCTCGGCTGCACGCATCTGATCGACGCTGCGACTTTGACCGGAGCGGTCGTAGTCGCGCTGGGATATGCCAATGCTGGTGTCTTCGCGAGCGACGATGATTTCTACAATCGGTTTAAAGCTGCGATTGATAAAGCCGGCGAGAAGATGTGGCGCCTCCCGCTCGGTGACGAGTACCTGGACGCAATGCGTTCCAGCATTGCCGACCTTCAAAACACCGGAGGACGATGGGGTGGTGCCTCTACCGCCGCCGCCTTCCTGAAAGAATTCGCCGAAGAGACGCCGTGGATACATCTCGACATCGCCGGTACCGCCTGGATGGAAGACGCGAAACCATGGATTGCGAAGGGGCCGTCGGGAATTGCGGTGAGGAGTTTGATCGAGTTCGCGCGCGAGTTCGGAAATTTGTGAAGTCAGGGAGCAACGAGCAACCCACATTGCCAAATGAGCTTCTCACACTCGCCACTTTGGAGGTCACCGCATGCGAGCTTTGTTTGTGGTTGGAATCGTCGTATTGGTACTTGGCATTATCTCGTTCTTTGTGCCAGTGCCACACACGGAGCATCATGGCCTCGATGCCGGTGATATCCACGTCGGTGTGAATACGCATCACGAGACGCTTTTGCCGCCGGTCGCCAGCATCGGCCTGGTCGTTGTCGGCGCAGGCCTCATGATTGCAGGCCGCAAGTCCGGCGCATAAATCACATCACCGAAGGCGCTTCAATTCCCATTACACCCAGTGCACGAATCAGTTCCCGCCGCACCACCGCCGCAGTCGCCAGCAGAAATTGCTTTCGGGCTTCGTCCGGCTCTGCCAGGATCGGATAGCGGTGGTAGAAGGTGTTGAACATCTGCGCCAGTTGAAATACGTGTTTGGCCAGATAAGCAGGTTCCGTCGTGGCGATGCACTGATCGACGATGTACCCGGTCTTTGAAGCCGTCAGCCAGAGTTCCCAGAGTTCATTGGAGTGACCTGTCGTCTGTCGTTGGTCGTCAGGCGTTGGCGAAGAACCGACATTCGATTGTTCGACGGAGAGAAATCGCGACAGTTCATCTGGCGACGTGTTGCCCGCAACGTCCCTGCTGAACGCCTCCGCGTCCATTCCACCCTTGCGAAAGATATTCGTCGCGCGTACCACCGCGTACTGAGCATACGGCCCGGTTTCGCCCTCAAAGCTTAATGCCTCTTTGAAGTCGAACGCAATCACCGACGGCTTGGTGAACTTCAGCATGAAGTAGCGCAGAGCGCCGATGGCGATTTGTTCGGCTATTTCCCGCCGCTCAGCTTGCGGCAATTCAGGATGCCGCGAGTCCACTTCCTTAGCGGCCGACTCGATCAGCTTGTCGATCAGGTCGTCTGCCTTTACGCCGAAGCCTTTTCGGCCCGAGACTTCGACATAGGATCGCCCCTTATCTTCTTCGGAAAGCTCGTAGCCCAGTTCTGCCGCGCAGCGCGGTGTGAGCGCGACCATCTCATACGAGAAGTGCGTCAGTTTGTCGGCGTACTCCCCATGTCCAAGACCGCGGAGAGCCTGGACCACCGCATTTTGCGCCTCGGACTGGCGCGCATCAATTACGTTGTACGTCCGCTCCACGCCGCCGAAGTGGGGATGCTCTTGCTCACCCTGACCGGCCGAAACCCAGACTTGGTGCTGGTTCGGATACACGTAAAACCTTTGATAGCCAAAATCCTTTCCCAGCAAGCCGAACTTCCACATGTGATAGGCAATGTCTTTTCCAACATATCCGACCGTGCCATTTGAACGGACGATCACTTTCTGGTCATCCTCTGAAACCGCCTCGGCGGCGTCGCTCGCATCGGCTTCACACGGGGCGCCTCCGGCATTTCCTGCGGATTTCGATTTCACGGCGACCTCTGGGTTCTCTGTGGCTAAAGGCTTCGTCCCCGCCCGTCGCATGACCCAGCAGCCTTTGTTCTTTCCGTCAGTCTCGAAGAAAAGAACACCGGCTTCTTTGAGCTTCCCAAACGCCGCATCCCAGAAATGCAGCCGCAGAATCTCGCTCTCACGCGGCAGGAAGTCGTACTCGATATCGAGACGGTCCATAGTTTCCAGATGCCGCCGCAGCACCGTGGTTGAAATCAGGTCGGCAACCGCCGCCGTTTCGTTTCCTCCCAGTTCGATCTCATGAAGCGTATCCAGGCGCGCTTTCTTGTTATCCGTATTCTCCTCATACCAATGCGAGACTCGCGCATAGAGATCCCAGCAGTAATAATCGAAACGCGGCTGCCGCGCGAGTTCCTCGATCTCGGCTCGCGATTTTTTCTCGATTCGCAAAAATCCAACCACTACATCTGCGACCTGCACGCCGGTGTTGTCAATGTAATTCTGCACGTCCACTTCGCGGCCAGCGAATTGCAGCAGGCGGACGAAGGTATCGCCCAGGATCGCGTTGCGCAGGTGTCCGATATGAGCCGCCTTGTTGGGATTAATACTGGTGTGCTCGACCAGAATTTTCCCAGCGGAAACCTTCCCAGCAGGCTTTTCGTCTTTCGCTATCGCCGCCGCCACGGCACCTCGATCAACCCGAGCGTTTATGTATCCGGCGCCTGCAACTTCAAACTTTTCAAACCCTTCCACTGCCCCAATCCCGGCCACGATTTCTTCCGCAATTTTTCGCGGCGCCTTGCGCAGTTTTTTCGCCAGCTCAAACGCCAGCGGAAGCGCAAATTCGCCGAACTCAACTTTCGGCGGCTGCTCGATGACGATCCTTTCCGGCTCGACGCCGTATTGCCGACGCAAGAATTCGCGGATGTGCTCGGCCAGCCGGCGCTCCAGATGTCGGTACAAGAGGTCTCCTAAGTAGTTGAAGGGAAATGGTGATTTTAGCAGAACGGTCGTCAATTTTAGGTCGTCGGTCGCCAACCGATCATTCACCTGGATGAGTTAAGATCAGATTTCTGCGGTTTTGGCAGTCGGCCACCCAGCAACACATTCGTCGAGGGCCGACGACTGAGGATCGACGACGCTCCTATGCGCATCGCTTATCTCGACTGCTTTTCCGGCATCAGCGGCGACATGTTTCTTGGCTCGCTGATTGACTCCGGAGTCTCGCCTGAGATCTTTGAGCAAACCGTCGCCGCGTTGAACCTTGGCGTCAGGCTGGAAATTACACGCGTGAATCGGAGCGGTATCAGCGCAACCAAGGTCGACGTAGTGGCGGACGGGAGTAAGGACAGGGCAAAGGAAGCACGGAGAGGAGTGTCCGCATCATATGACCACTCGCTTCACAAACATATCCACGATCACCATCATGCCGATCACCAACACGCGCACGGCCGAGGTCTTACAGAAATTCGCGACATGATCACGCAGGCCTCCAGCCTTACCGAATCAACAAAGGATACCGCAATTGCAATTTTCGAAAAATTAGGCGCTGCGGAATCCAAAATTCACAATGTCCCAATCGAGAAAATTCACTTTCATGAAGTCGGCGCTGTGGACGCCCTCGTAGATATCGTCTGCGCCGCGGTGGGCGCCGAATCGCTCGGAGTTGACGGGTTCATCTGCTCGCCGCTGAACGTCGGCGGCGGAACGGTTGATTGCGCCCATGGCACCTTCCCCGTTCCGGCTCCTGCGACAGTTGAACTGCTGAAAGGGGCGCCGGTGTACTCCTCTGGGCTTCAAGTCGAACTTGTAACTCCGACGGGCGCGGCGATTGTTGCGACCCTGGTAAAGCGCTTTGAATCATTTCCCGCGATGAGAATCGAAAAATCGGGTTACGGTGCAGGCGCGCGCGATTTTGAAAAACACGCGAACGTGCTTCGGATCACGATTGGCGAGGCAGCTTCGGGGACCTTCGCGGGCGCAGCCGAGATCGTCATCGTTTTGGAAGCCAACCTGGACGACCTGAACCCGCAAGTGTTCGGATATGTAATCGACCGACTGCTCGAAGCCGGGGCTCTCGACGTTTTCTGCGTGCCGGTTCAAATGAAGAAAAACCGGCCTGGCACCCTGCTTACAATTCTGTCGAAACCGGGCGATGCCGATGCCCTCGCAAAAATAGTTTTTGCCGAAACCACAACCCTTGGTATCCGCCGCCGGGAAGAACAACGTCAGGTTCTCGCGCGGAGGTGGGAGACTGTCTCGACGCGGTTCGGAGATATTCGAATCAAGGTCGCCAGCATGAACGGGTCCGTAAGCAACTATGCTCCGGAATATGAAGACTGCCGCCGCATCGCCACTGAGCACCGTGTACCATTGAAAACGGTCATGCAGGAAGCGGTGCAGGCCTATCTGCGAAAATAACTTATTAAGATGTTATTCCGAACCGCTTCAGCAGTAAGGAACCGGCTGTTCTCGTACAAATGTCCAACACCTTCTACATTACGACGCCGATCTACTACGTGAACGCGCGCCCCCATATCGGGCACACGTACACAACTCTAGCCTGCGACACCGTTGCGCGCCGCCAGCGCATGATGGGATCAGACACCTGGTTCCTTACCGGCACCGATGAGCACGGGCAAAAGATTCAGCGGGCCGCCGAGGCCGCCGGCAGGACTCCGCAGAGCTTCACCGATGAAGTCTCCGCCGAATTCCGGGCGCTCTGGGACCGAATGGGCATCACCTACGACGACTACATCCGGACCACCTCCGATCGCCACAAGATGGGCGTGCAGGAACTGTGGCGTCGCATCCGCGACAACGGGTACATCTACAAAGGCAGCTACACCGGGCAATACTGTGTTTTCGATGAAATGTACGTGGAAGTCGGACCGGGGGAGCCTTGCCCGGAATGCGGCCGGCCGACCGAAACGGTGAAAGAAGAAAATTATTTCTTCAAACTCTCTGCGTTCGCCGCGCCTTTGCTCGATCTGTACACCAATAATCCGGATTTCATTCGCCCGGAGACGCGCCGTAACGAAGTGATCGCATTCGTCCGTTCCGGATTACGTGATCTCTCGATTAGCCGATCCACTTTTTCCTGGGGCATTCCGGTTCCGGACGATCCCAAGCACGTTATCTACGTCTGGCTTGACGCGCTGGCCAACTACATCACCGCGATTGGCTACGGATCATCAGACACCAGCAAGTTCGAGAAATACTGGCCTGCCGACGTGCACATGATCGGCAAAGAGATCGTCCGCTTCCACTGCGTCTATTGGCCGGCCTTCCTGATGGCAGCGCGGCTTCCGTTGCCCAAATCAATCGTCGCGCATGGCTGGCTGTTATTTGAAGAAAGCAAGATGTCCAAATCGCGCGGCAACATCGTGCGCACTGAAACCATTCTCGATGTGCTCGGCGCGGACGCGCTGCGATATTTCCTGCTGCGCGAAGTTGTCTTCGGGCATGATGGGTCATTCTCGTTCGACGCTCTGGTGCAGCGATACAACTCTGACCTCGCCAACGGACTGGGGAACCTTGCCAGCCGCACGCTGGCCATGATCACGCGATATTTCAAAGGCGAGGTGCCGTACCCATCGCATACCGCCGCGCATACTGGCGCCGAAGATCTGGTCGCCGCCCTTGCGAGACACACAATAAAAGAATTCAACGAGCTATTCGAGCAATTTCAATTTTCGCGCGCTCTCGAAATGGCATGGGCGCTGGTCGCGGCTGTGGACAAATACATCGTTGAGAACGAACCGTGGGCGCTGGCCGAAAAACAGGATGAATCCAACCGCGCACGGCTTGCGACCGTGCTTTACACCTCGGCCGAAGCCCTGCGAATCGTTACCGCGCTCGCGCATCCGGTGATGCCGGTGGCGACAGCAAAAATTTGGTCGCAAATGGGCTTGGGTGATATCACAAAAGCTTCGCTCGCCGACTTGCGCTGGGGGCAGCTCAAGCTTGGGACGAAGCTCGGCAAAGTCGAGCCGGTATTTCCTCGCGCTGACAGGAGCGCCATTGAAAGGATGCAGCAGATGGAAGATCAGGGACGAACGTCGGTGGTCGAACCCCAATCCGATATCGCCCAAACGCCGCCCGTAACCGAAGCACAACCAACAGCCTCAGCCGCCAATGTGGACGCTCTTCTTGCCTCGCAAGGATCAGCCCCGCTCAGCAAGCCCGCCCCGGCACTAACTGCCGACGGAAAAATTACCATCGACGACTTTGCCAAAGTCGAACTGCGTGTCGCCCAAATTAAAGTCGCAGAAAGAGTGAAAGGCGCCGACAAACTTCTGCGGCTCGAAGTTGATCTCGGAACGGAGACGCGTCAGATCCTTGCAGGAATCGCCGAGGCTTATGCGCCGGAAACGTTAGTCGGCCGCAAGATCGTCATCGTCGCCAATCTTGCTCCGCGAAAAATGCGGGGGCTGGAATCAAACGGAATGCTGCTCGCCGCCTCGCTTGAAGGCGGGAAGCCGGTCCTGGCAAGCTTTTTGGAAGATGTGCCGTTGGGGGCGAGGCTGAAATAGCCCGTGTAGGTCGGACATTCTTGTCTGATGCCTGGGAATTTTATTTTTTGCTCTGAGGCTTAAGACTGCGAGAACGCGGACACGAATGTTCGACCTACACGGTCTGTTCCCATGTTCATCGACTCCCACTGCCACCTCGATGGCTCTCGCTTCGACCCTGATCGCGAGCAGGTCGTGGCCCGTGCTCGCGAGGCAGGAATCACTCACATCCTCGCGGTTGGTACCGGAGACGGCCCGGGCACATTCGACTGCGCCGTCAAGATTGCGGAGCAACACGATTTCATTTTCGCCACAGTCGGCATACATCCGCATGAAGCACAACTGGCCAAAGACTCAGACTTCAAGCAACTCGAGCAATTTGCCCGCAATCCCAAAGTGATTGCCTGGGGAGAGATCGGTCTCGATTACTATTACGATCACTCTCCCCGCGACATTCAGCGGCGCGTCTTCATTCGACAAATGGAACTCGCCCGTTCTGCAAAGTTGCCCATCGTAATCCACTGCCGGCCGTCTGAAAAAAGCGGCGAGAACAGCGACAACGCTTGGGAAGACTGCCTATCTTTGATCGCACGGCACTGGAAACCATCCGGTCTCGGTGGAATCCTGCACTGTTTCACCAGCACCTGGCCACACGCCAAAATCGCCCTCGACATGGGCTTCATGATTTCGTTTGCGGGAAACATCACCTTCCCTAAAGCACAGCAGATACGCGGCTCCGCGAAGGAAGTCCCGCTCGATCGCATGCTGATTGAAACCGACTCGCCATTCCTCACGCCGGTTCCACATCGCGGCAAGCGCAATGAACCGGCTTTCGTGAAAGAAGTCGCTCGCCAGATCGGAGAACTGCGAGGCATGTCCACAGAAGAGGTGGGCGCTCAAACCAGCGCAAATTTTTGCCGCTTCTTTTCACTTCCCTGAGCACAGGCTGTACAAAAGCATTTACTGACGCGCACGCAGAGTTCGCCGGGGAGAAGACTCGTAAGATCATTCTGCCTCGTCGTTTGTTCTGCGATGTCGGCGATGAAATGGTTTAGTACGCAATCGAAGCTCAAACTACGTTAATCTATTACGTCATGCCAGAGAACACATTCGATATTGTCAGCAAGATCGATCTCCAGGAAGTCTCCAACGCGATTCAGCAAGCGATGAAGGAAATCACTACGCGCTTCGATCTTAAGGACTCGAAGTCCAGCATTGTCCTCGAAGCCAAGGATAACGCCATCGTTCTTCATTCCGCGGACGAATATAAGCTGAAAGCTGTCAACGATATACTCCAGGCCAAACTGGTCAAGCGCGGCATATCGCTCAAGGGGTTGACGTATGCGCCTGTCGAATCTGCTCTGGGCGCAACCGCCAAGCAGAAGATCACTCTGCAACAAGGGATCCCCATGGAAAAAGCCAAGGCTATCGTCCAGTTGGTCAAGAATTCAAAGAAGAAAGTTCAGGCTTCGATCCAAGGCGACTTGGTGCGCGTGAGCGGAAAAGACCGTGATTCATTGCAAGAGGTCATTGCGCTTTTAAAGCAGCAGGATTTTGGAATCGATATGCAGTTCACGAATTATCGGTCGAACTGATTCAGTGAGGAAACGGCAGCCAAATTGAAATTCTTCCCCAGAACACAGATCAGCACTGATGATCCAACGATTGTTATCTGTGTGAATCGGAGGAAGAGAAGTTTTCGGTGGTGAAAACGAAAATGACCGCTAGCGCCGCCATCAACGGAACCGAAGTTTTTGAACTTCTGCGCGACGATCTCGCTGCTATCGAGCGCGAGTTCGGCCGGGACACTGTTTCAGGCGTGTCGGCTATTACCGAGATCGGGGAATATCTGCGCGGAGGCGGTGGCAAACGGCTGCGTCCTGCGCTGTTACTGCTTTCATCGAAGCTTTTCGATTACGACGGGCGCGGCGCAGTTAAGCTTGGCGCGGTGGTGGAAATAATTCATACCGCGACCCTTGTCCATGACGACATCATTGACGAAGCCAAAACTCGCCGCGGGCGTCCCGCGGCCAACACGCAGTGGGGAAATTCGAAATGCGTGCTGGCCGGTGACTGGCTATATATGCAGGCGTTCAAGGTCGCAGTGCAGGAACGCAACTTCCGTATTCTCGATTCACTGATCGAACTCACACAGCAGATGGTCGAAGGCGAACTCCTCCAGATGGAAAAACTGGGCAAGCTCATCTCGCTTGACGAGCACTTCGATCTCATTTACCGCAAGACTGCCTGCTTGTTTTCGGTCTGCATGCGCATGGGCGCCATCCTTGGTGGCGCAACTCCCGAACAGGAAGACCAAGTCGCACGCTACGGCCGCGACCTGGGCATGGCCTTTCAGATCGTTGACGATGTCCTCGACCTGACTGCCTCAGAGAGCGTACTGGGCAAGCCTGTTGCTAGCGACTTGCGCGAAGGCAAGGTAACCATGGCGGTCATTCACGCATTGGAACGCTGTTCGCCGGAAGAAAAAGGACAAATCGCTACCGTAGTCGAGCAGCGCGCCTTCAATGGAGTCACGCACGCGGACATCCTCGGCATTCTTACCCACTACAATTCGCTCGACGCTGCGCATGATTGCGCCGCCCAGTACGCCGAGTCTGCCCGCAAGGCAATTTGCACCTTCCCAGACTCGGAGATAAAGCGCGCGCTTTTGTGGGCGCCGGAGTTTGTGGTCGCCCGCGAAAAATAACTTGCACGGGTCACTCGCATGAGCAATCACCCTGGCGGCTGGAAGACTTAAGTTGCCAGAAAAATAGTTGCACACTGTTGTAACATTCCAGTGATCTGTGCATCCAAACGGCGGGTTGATTCGTACCATCAGTGGGTTCGGTTCTCAGGTATCTCAAACTAAACAGGAGATTGCGCATGAAAAAGCTGTTGATCATCACACTGGCAGCCTGCGTCGCATTCAGCGTCGCAGCAGTTGCACAAGACAGTATGAAGAAATGCGATTCAGGCATGAGCATGGGTAAAGAGGCGAAGGCTCCGCTCAAGACCCTAAAAGGCACCGTCAAACAGGAAGGCGACAAAATAACATTCGTCAATGACGCCGATCAGAAGAGCTGGGATGTCATGAATCCGGAAACCCTGAAAGACCATGTGGGTCATCATGTTTCAGTCAGCGCCCATGTCTACGCGGACAAGGATTCAATTCACGTTATGAGCGTCAAAATGATGAAGGCATCCAAATCGGCAATGTAGTGGGGTAGCAAGAATTGATTCCGACAGGCGGCTGCGGCCGCCTTTTTTCATGTACTCTGTTGTTTGCGATGAACAATCTTCTTGGCGCGATTTGGCACCACGGCTATCTCCTGGTGTTCTTGTTTGTTCTGGCTGAAGCGTGCGGACTGCCGGCGCCTGCCGCTCTTGCCCTGGTAGCCGCCGGCGCAGCTTCGGCGGCGCATATCCTGAGCGCGCCAGCTGCAATTGCCTTCGCGGTCCTCGCGATGATACTTGGCGATACTCTGCTTTTTTTTCTGGGCCGCTACATGGGATGGGCGTTACTGAGTGTTCTCTGCCGGCTTTCGCTGAATCCGGAAACCTGCATTCTTCGCTCTGCGGAGGCTTTTTACAAACGAGGCAAATTAACCCTACTCTTCGCCAAATTCGTACCCGGAATCAATACTATGGCGCCTCCGCTGGCGGGCAGTATGAAGATGAAGCTGGGCCAGTTTATCCGTTTGGATGTAGCCGGAGCTTTCCTATATGCCGCAACCTATACCGTAGTTGGTTATCTATTCAGGGATTTCGTCGTCAAGATTACCCGCGGCATTCAGAACGCGAGTCACATTTTGGCTGAAGTATTTCTTCTTTCGTTGCTGCTTTTCATCGGATATCGAATCGTGCAGTATCGGCGCTACAGAATCTCTGATATTGTTCCCCGAATTGCAGTTACAGAGCTTGCACACCGCATGCTGACTGATGAGAAAGACATCGTGGTTGTGGACGTTCGTAGCCACGGGTACTATGAGGCAGGCGCAGCCCGCATAGCTGGTTCCATCCGCCTGGAACCCAACCGGCTTTCTGAGGAATTCAAGAACTTCCCCAAGGACAAAGACATTTATGTCTATTGCACTTGAGCACGCGAAGCTACCAGTGCCCGGGTGGCGCTGTTACTGAGGCAGCAAGGATTTCGAGCCTACGTTATCGCCGGGGGCCTGACCGCATGGCGAAAGGCTGGACAGCCGCTGGAATCGGTGCCGGAAGCCGATCTCGTGAAGCTGCCGACGTTCAGCTGAAGAAAGTAGGTTTCAAAGCTTTCGAACGAAGTTTTCGGAATTTGCGGACTGGGTCGTTGCAATCCGGGCTTTGGAGTGCAAGACTGGCCCGCAAGACAATAGCGAAGTTTCCGAAACATTGAAATCTTCCAACGCCCAAACCATGTAATTCCGAATCTGATCACCATGCCAGCTGAAGTTGAAATTAAATTTCGGATCAAGGATCTTGCTTCGCTTATCGCTGCCCTGCACCAGCTCGGGCTCAAAGAAATAACCCGGCGCACACATGAAATGAACGTTCTTTTCGACCTTCCGGGGCGCCCGCTGCGCGCCCGTGGCGAAATCCTGCGTCTGCGTGAATATGGAGAAATATGGGTCCTTACCCATAAAGCGAAGAGCAAGAATGAGGGATCGCACAAGTCGCGCTTCGAGACTGAGACGCGTATCGAAGATGGCGAAAAGATGGAGGCGATCTTAAGGGCGGTTCAATTCGAACCTTCATTCCGCTATGAAAAGTTTCGCGCCGAATGGAAAGGCGAAGACGGCCACGTGCTGATTGACGAAACCCCGATCGGAAACTTCGGCGAGATCGAAGGCCCCTCGGATTGGATCGACAAGACCGCACGCCAGCTGAACATTCGCCAACAGGATTACATCACTGAGACTTATGCCGGTTTGTTTTTCGAATGGAAAAAACGTACTGGCAGCAAAGCGGAAGAAATGACGTTCGCAGCCGTGACGCGGACCTGACATCGCCGACAAAAACTTCGCAGCGCCATGGCGCTGCGAAGAATTTAGAAAAACCAGCGGCGGTCTTTCCCGTTTTGGAAAGCCTGCCTCCGATTCCTGTTCTGCCTCTAATCAAAGCTGATATATTTGTCGAAACTTCAAACCGATCACTGACCACTGGCCATTGATTCAAGGAGCTCCCATGGCAGGAAAAAGCGTCAACAAAGTAATTCTCGTCGGCAATCTTGGCAAGGACCCGGAAGTGAAGTACACACCGCAAGGCACGCCGGTTGCAAAACTGACTCTCGCCACCAATGAACGTTACAAAGACAAAGACGGGCAATGGCAAGACCGCACCGAATGGCACAACGTGGTCCTGTGGCAACGGTTGGCAGAAATCGCGGGAGAGTATCTGAAAAAGGGCGGTAAGGTGTACATCGAAGGCCGGTTGCAGACCCGATCCTGGGAAGACAAGCAGACCAACCAGAAAAAGTACATGACCGAAGTTGTCGCCAGCGATCTGGTCCTTCTCGGCGGACGCGGCGACAGCGGCGGAGAGTCCAGCGGATTTTCACGTGGAGCTTCCGCCGGCAACAATAATTTCGACCAGCGCACTCCGGAACCGGAGCCGGCTGCGGTTGGGTCGTCTCCAATCAGCGACGAAGACATCCCCTTCTAGTCGCGGCCCTTGAGGGAGGACTGCCATGACCGACCTTGCTCGAAAAACCTGTGTTCCCTGCCGCGGTGGCGTCCCCCCACTTAAGGGCAAGGAACTGGCTGAAATACATAAACAGTTGCCGGACTGGGCGCATTGGACGGTGGTCAATGAGCACCATGTCACTAGAATCTTCAGTTTCCCCGACTTCAAGCAGGCCTTGGCGTTCGTAAATCGCGTAGGGGAGCTGGCCGAGGAACAAGGCCACCATCCTGACATCTCATTGGCTTGGGGGAAGGTGGGGATCACGATTTGGACCCACAAAATCGATGGTCTGACCGAGAGCGACTTCATCATGGCCGCCAAAATTGATCGCATATTCGGGACTTAATCCTAATGGGATCAACGAACCTGGAAGCACAAAATGTGCAGGAATTTGCATCTTGAGGTTCTTAGGGGTGTGTTGATGGCTTACATTGGCATGCAAGTTGTTGTTTCTAAATGTACTTACTTTTTTTAATTTTTCACAGTGAGTGGCACGCTTCGTGCCATTAGTAATGCGTTACTGCAGTACCCAAAATAATGCCCACTAAGGGGGATGTCGTGCGATTCACAAGTCTAAAACTCTCGGTTCTAGCGTTGGCGGTAATCGGTGCTTTGGCGTTTTCGCCTGCGGCTCTGGCTACCACCTGTCCGGCAGG
>DATJHT010000019.1:0-14934 GCA_035493765.1 Terriglobales bacterium | reverse complement strand
CCAGTCACATCGGCGCGAAGCAGCACCGAACTGAAGAGAATCGCCGACAAGGCGAAGGCTTGCATTGCACTTCTTGAGTAAATTTTCATGGCTGCCCCCGGGGGAATCGGCCAACCATCTCACAAAACCCTAAACACAATCAAGCAAAATTTGCGAATTTCCAGCCTATTAAACGTTTTAATACAGGTACCCTTTCCCAAGTGAAAAATGTTAATTACGGCCGGCGAGACTTATTACGATACGGGTACCAAACATCCATCATCGCGCACTTGCAGAAAGGCTTGGATAGTCTCCAATAAGGGGGTGATGACAGAGAGAACGATTTTTTTAGCGTTCTCGCGCCCACTAAATTGATTTCATGTCCTGGCTGCGTCTGCCAGTACTCCTCGCAGCCGATTGCCAACAACTTGATCTTCGCCGGGACGAAGCATCCATACGCCTACAACTATCGTGTTAGGGCCGCCGGGCAATCCGGCGCTGGCCGGCGCGCCACCGGTTGAAGGATTGAGTTCTATACGAGGCGTGCCAGCCCGCATCTTGTGCATCACGTCACTTCCTGTGATCTTGACTCGGCTCTGATCGTAGGTGATCAGTAAATGCGGAACATGATTGGCGGCTACGGCTGGAATGAATACCTGAGTCTGCACGGTTGGAATGCTTTTGAGCTGGCCAGCAATCAACTCCGCTCGCTTGCGATACTCAGCCTCCATGGCGGTATCGTCCTGCTCAAGAAACCAATCCACGGCCGCAACCAAGCCGACGATCTCTTCTTTGGCAACCTTCATGCCTCGGCCAACGGTATTCGAGTTGGGCGAATTGTTCTTGCGCGCAGCTTCGATCAGATCCTTGCGGCCCAGCAACAATCCCGTGCATTGGGGGCCACGCAAGCCCTTGCCTCCAGAAAACGTCACCAGATCGAATCCCATCTGCGTGTAGTTCCATAAATTCGAGATCGGTGGAACATCGGCGGCGGCGTCATTGAAACACGGCACATTGTGGGCGTGCGCCACACGCACCCAGTCTTCGCGGCTGATCTTGCCGTCGCCCGCGTTGAAGAAGTGCGCCATCACTGTGCGGTCCGAAAACGCCTGCTCGTATTGTTCGAGCGTCTCCACCTCCACGAAGCGGACTCCGCAATTCCGGATACCGTGTTCATAGTCATAGCGATGACCCTTCTGAATGATGACTTCGTTCTTCAGGCCCGCCATGTCGGTGGGAATGTTGAGAATTGCAGTGTCATTTCCCGTGGTCACGCACGCTGCCGTCCCAACGACCAGCGCCGCAGCGGCTCCGGCTGTAACCAAGGCCGCCTCGCACCGCAGACGTTTCGCCAGGTACTGACCGGCCGCCTCCTGCAATTCGTTCAAGTTCACGGGATGTTTGGCCGCAAGTGCGACCGCAGCCTGCACTTCATCGGGCATGGTCGAGGCCGTCAGCACCGTGTACGTCCCAGCGGCGTTGATGAGAGGAGTGACTCCCAGCTTCTGGTAATAATCCACGGCAGCCGGCGACGCGGAAGATTTGGCTGACAGCTTCGGCACACCGGACAATGCCGCGCCGCCCGCGATCAAGCCCACGCTTCCCTGCCCCAGAAACTTGCGGCGACTAACGCGACGCGCCATCTGAATCTCCTCTCGGATCTAATGCCTTGGAAAATCGTCTGCTGTGGCTGGTTTGGAGTTACCGAGGCCTGGAGTCGTGAAATATTGCGGCCGCGCTTTCTCCCACTCAACCATGCTGAGGCCAGACGGGTCATAGACGATTCTTCCGGCGCGCACCGTCATTCGGGCGACGAGTTTCAGGTTTCCATCCATGCGGGCCACTCCGCAGTCGATAAAGCTGAATTGTCCATGCTGCTCTTCAATGACGGCGACATCGGCTTCCTTCCCAACTGAGAGCGTGCCCAGTTCCGGCCTGTGAATTTCGTTCGCCGGATTGATGGTCGAGCGCCGGATCACATCTTCCAAAGGCACGCCCATGGACAAAAACTTCGACATGACATCGTTCATGCTGAGGATGGTGAAATTTTCGATATGCAAATCAGTCGAAAACGAGTCGGGAATAAACCCCTGTTTTACTGCGGGAACCGCGTTCCGAAACCAGAAACTGCCTGCGCCGTGCCCCACGTCAAAAATAACCCCCCGTGCCCGCGCCTCCGTCATGATCGGGTTGAGCTTTCCGTCAGGAAGGATGATGGGAAATTGCTGGGCAAATACATGGGTGTGAATGTCGCCCGGGCGCGCTTTTTTAAGAATCAGGTCAGCGTATGTTCTCTCGGGACGCGGCCAGAAATCAAACATCACTGGAACGTTCACAGCCTGGGCACATTCCTCGGCACGATCGACTGCGGCCCAGGGCGTGTGTTCACCGTCCCAGGGAGCGTCAGTCCAATAATGCGCGGTCTTCACTCCAACAATAATGTCCGAATATTTCTTGATCGTCTCCTCACAGAGCTTTGGATTCATCTCGTCAACGCTCTGTTCCAGCCCGCCGTTCATGCCGTTGGCGACAATATTCAGGAACGCCAGCACGCGCACCTTGGCATGATCGATGACTTCTTCCTTCTCTTGCAGAAAGGTCTCAGCTCCGGCGCTTCCGGCATCCACAACCGTGGTCACCCCGGATTGCAAAGCTAAGTCAGGAACAATTCCAAGTGGCTCGGTATGAGCGCGACCGTCGGGTGCGAACCAGTTCAGCGGCGCCCCACCGTGGCCGATGTGAAAATGAATATCGATGAGCCCGGGGGTCACGTACAAGCCCGAAGCATCGACCACCTTCCCTGCCTTATCGGCAGGAATGTCTTTCGCCACGGCTGCAATTTTGTCTTTGGAAATCGCGACGTCCATGACGGCGTCGAGCTTGTTCGCCGGATCTATGACGTGGCCGCCTTTCAGCAGCAAATCGTACTGAGGCGATTGGGCCAACGCAGCTGTAGTGGCGATTGCAACCACAAAGAATCCAGCCACAATGGCGAGGAATTTGTTCGAAGCAGAAGCAGATTTGTTTGCAAGAGTCATCGTGTCACCAGAAACTCGAAAGTTTACGCATTTTGGGGCGCGTTGTCATCAGCGAAACGTGCGCTGGTTCGATCAACAGACAATCGCCTTGAAAAGAGGCGATGCGTGGCGTAGCCTGAGCGATACTTTAAAGCTTGGAGTCGAAGAATGGATCGGCGCAGCTTCGTGAAAAACGCGTGTCTGGGTAGCGCGGCCCTCTACTTCCATCAACTCTCCTTCGGTTTACCAAGCGACATTGCTAACCCTCAGGTGCCTCGTATTGAACTTCGGGGACTGCCGCAAAAACCATCTCCTCTTGGTATGCCCGGCCTCTTTCCCGGACGCGTTGTAGAAATTTCCAGTCCGGATGCAATCGTTCGCAACCGTGTCTCTCAGCCTTTGATCAAGGAGATGCTCGATCATGGCATGAAGCGATTGACCGGGGAAACCTCGGCTCAGGACGCGTGGGCTAAATTCGTCGATCCGAAAGATATCATTGGGATCAAAATCAACCCCTCGGGTGCGCCGGCGTGCTGTTCGTCTCCCGAGATTGTTCGTGAGATCGTGGCTGCCGTGCAATCGGTTGGCGTTCCAGCTCGCAACATCATCATCTACGACCGATACGCGTATGAGATTGACATCGGCAGTTATCAGGCGCTAGTGCCACCTGAGGTAAAAGTTGTGGGCATTCAGGACGCTTTCACTGGTGCATCTGGCTATGACATGAACATTTACTGCGACGCCAATTTCTTCGGCGAGTGGGAGACACGCTCCTACATGGCGAGCATTGTCGCGCACGGTGTGAGCAAGATTATTAATGTGCCGACCATGAAAGACCACTCGGCTGCCGGAGTGACTGGTTGCCTCAAGAATCTCGGATACGGCACATTCAACAACGTGGCGCGATCGCATCGCCAACCCTACTCGTTTACAGATCCGTTAATCGGCATGATGTGCTCGGTTGAGCCTTTGCGTTCCAAAGCCGTGTTGCACATCATGGATGGTATGCGGCTGGTGTGGCATGGCGGACCGCTGACCCAGGTGCAGGATTTTATCTATCCAGCTGGCAAGATGTATATCGGCACTGATCCGGTTGCGATGGATACGATTGAACTAAAAGCAATTGAGGAAAAAAGGCAGCAGGAGGGAGTGCCTTCGGTATGGGAGCACGATCCCTCGTCGATCACATCCAACGACTACGAGTTCTTTCACGATCCCAGGAAAAACCTCTTCTACCGTAGGCCCGGACACATTGCCTCTGCCGGCAAGCTGGGGCTTGGGGTTGCGGATCCTGCGCAAATAGACCATCTCCGTATCAGCTAAAAAGATGACTCCGACTCAGGGAAATACGTCATCACGAACCCTTGCGAACGACTGGCCCACGCTGCTTAAAGACAATCAGAGAACCGGCGGGCAGCAGAGGGTAGGTGTGGGAGCGCCGAAAAAAGTCCGGTGGCAGATGCGCCTTGGGACCTCGATTCGTTCAGCGCCCGTATTCAGCAACGGATTGCTGTACGTAACCGGCATTGAAGGCGCGCTATTCGCGATTGACACTGCTATCGGCCGCCTGAAATGGAAATTTGAAATTGAAGACCAGATTCATTCAACTCCCTCAATGTGGAAGAACTCTGTTCTGTTCGGATCTGACAAAGGCAAGGTATACGCCGTGGATGCCGGCTCAGGCTCGAAGTTATGGGAAGCTTCCGCCACCGCAGAGGTGTGGACTTCGCCGGTTGTTGCCGCAGGCGTCGTGTACTTTGGTAGCGCCGATGCCCGTCTGTACGCGATCGATGCCGAAACGGGCCGTCAACGCTGGATCCAGGAGTTCGGTGGACGCATTTACTCGACGGCGTTTGTTACTCCGGACCGGCTTTATTTTGGATGTGGGGATGGCAAGGTGTACTGCCTTGAGCCCGCATCGGGAAAAATTTTGTGGCAGACTTCGACAGGGAATGGAATTGATTCCTCGCCCGCAGTCACTCCAGACACGCTGCTGATTGGCTCGGAGGATTTCTTCTTCTATGCCCTCAATCCAGAAAATGGGGCTGTCAAATGGAAATATGAAACAGGATTAGGAATCTGTTCCTCGCCAGCCGTTGCAGAAGGAGCAGTGATTTTTGGCAGCAAAGATGGTTATCTTTATGCGCTCGAAATCTCTACCGGAAAACTGCTGTGGAAGGCTCACATGGGGGGAGTGGTAACCGCGCCGCCTGTGGTTGCGGGCGAAGTGGTGTGCATTCAGGCAGGCGGCACTTTTGCGTTCGATCTATCTTCCGGCAAAGAACTCTGGAGAGCTGGTTTGGGTGGAGCGGTGCAGTCCGCGCCGGTCCTGAGTGAAGGTGTAATGTACGTGGTAAGCCTGGACGGAGAAGTTTATGCGCTGCAGTAAAACGGCGGCGACAATTTTCGTTGTAGCTTTCATTTCCGTTTTATCCGCCGACTGCCAGTCTTCTGTCTATAAGAAGAAATATGTCATGGGCACTGTATTCGAGGTAATAGCCTATGACGATTCGCCTCAGAGAGCGTCGGCGGCAATCGACGCAGCGTTGCGGGAAGCAGTGCGTCTCGATGCCGTGATGAGCAACTACAAACCAGACAGCGATCTCAGCCGCTTAAATCGTACGGCGCACTTTCACTCACAACGCGTTCCGCCGGATTTATATCGAGTGATTGCGGAGTCGATCGACTACTCCAGGCTTTCTGAGGGGAAATTCGATATCACCGTGGGCCCGCTGGTGAACTATTGGAAATCGGTTATGCGGGGCGGACAGTCAATCTCGAAAGCAGAATTAGAGAAGCTTCGTGCCTGCACCGGATACGAAAAGATTGTGCTGGTTCCTCCTGATCAGGTCGAGTTTCGTTCCCCATGTTTACAGATTGACCTCGGAGCAATCGGCAAAGGCTTTGCCGTCGACCGCATGGTGGCAATTTTGCGGTCGAAGGGCTTGTCTTCCGCTTTCGTGAATGCTGGCGGAAGCACGATCTATGGCTTGGGTTCTCCACCTCACGAATCCGGGTGGCGTGTGCGGTTGCGGGACCCGTCGGGAAAGAATGCTCCCGAGCTGGTGCTAGTGGACAACAGCGTTTCGACTTCGGAACAAACCGCTCCTGATTTACTGGGGACCAGCAGGGCGGGGCACATCGTTGATCCCGAGACCGGAGAACCGGCCGTGACATCTGCCGCCGTCAGCGCAGTCGCAAGAACGGGCACTGCTTCGGATGCCCTGTCCACAACTTTGTTGCTGCTGGGGCCAAGGAAAAGCGCTCCTCTGATTCAGGATACCGCCGGAACCGCGGCGATCTGGATTTCTTCCACGGGCGATATTGAAAGCGTCACCAACGGGCCACACATTTCATTCACCGGGGATACACGGTCCAACATTTCCTCGCAATCCACTCATGTCGAGCGTAGGGGGCAGAATTGTTCGCAATACGGAAACTAATCCTCGTCCTGTGTCTCGTATTGCCGAGCGTTGCGTGGGGAAAAGTTTTTTTACGATGGACGCAAGACGTCATCCCCAAAGATCTGGGAGTAAATGCGCTGGTCTTCCCGTGCGCTTCCAAGGGTCATTCAGTCGTTCAAAAAGCCGCATCCGAGGGATATCGGGTTTATCTGGAATGCAGCGCGCAAGAGGCTCAAACGATCGCAGACGCTGCTGCAAAAAGCGGCGTAATGGGGATTATCGTAACTCCGGGCGACAGCGAATTGTCTCAAGTTAATCTTGCCGTCCGCAGATTAAAAGCCGCACACCCGAAGCTGATGTTTCTCCTTCTGAATCCAAATGCCATCCCGCCACAAATGAAAGGAACGCTCGTAATTAACAAGGACGGAGTCCTGCACGTGACCAGCCCGACTGCTCAACCGTGGCTGGACACGAATCTGGCTCTCGTAAAGCTGGAAAGGGCTTTCCGCCCGGGGCAGGCTCCGCTCTATAGCTTCAACTGGAGTACGGGGGCCGCAGCAGGAACACAAGGCCCTGACGTCTCCGACTATGCACTGGCCGTGGCGGAAGCAGGCGCCTACAGGGCGGACCTGGTCTTGTCTATACACGAGAGGTTGCAGCGCGGCCTCGCGAACAATGACGGCCAAGCTGAGACCACATGGAAAGAAATCAAAACCTATTTGCGCTTCTATTCGCGCACGCAGCGCGACGACATTCCCGACGTAAACGTAGCCGTCATCACCGATGAAGATTCGGCTTCGTTTGAGCCCATTAATTTACTGGCGCGCCACAATATCGGCACACGCGTATTAAGGCCAAGCCGCGTCAACCGGATCAGCTTGGAAAAAATGGACGTCATTATCGGCTTTTCGAGTCTTGGCGGGCATTTGTTGCAGATGGTCTCGGATTCCGTCGCTGCAGGCAAAACCCTTGTGATTGTGAATGCGGAAGGAAAAGCTTACCCCTGGCACTCGAGTGAAGCACGCAAAATCAGCGATGATTCAGTTTCATACGTTCTAGGTGAGGGACGCGTTATCGAACTTAAGTCGCCAATTTCAGATCCGGAAACTTTTGCTCGTGACATTCGCGGCCTGATTGACAACGGAAAACTTGAAATCAGCCTTTGGAATGCGTTGACTACGATCGGCGTTCTCTACCGTGAACCGGGCAGCGAAAACAAATTGATTGAGCTTGTGAATTACGCCGCAGACCCACTAGAAGTCCAGATCAGGGTAAAAGGGGAGTTTCCGCTGATTCGGTATGAAAGTCCTGAGCGGGGATGTTGTGAAGCCATCAGCCCCGTAATACGTGACGGTTTCACCGAATTTTCCGTGCCATCGCTCACAATTTCCGGCCGCGTTCATTTACAGAAAACCAAATCCGCTCATCTCAACACACTGCCACGAGCTTGATTGACGTCAGGTAAAGGCACATCCAGCGCGAGTCAGCTTCGTGGGTAAACCAATCAAAGTCCAGAGTCAGAGAGGTTCATCCAGGAAGTCACGGTAAAGGTTGGCCATTCCAGCCTGAATTAGCGGGTGTTTTCTTTTCGGGAGTTCAGTATTTTTTCTGCATTCGTGCGATACACCTTCCGCAATATTTCGTCTGGAAGTCCGAAACCATTCAGGCTCCAGTGGTAACCGAACATATCGTGTTCGTAGAAGTGCTCGTCCGATGTCTCGAGTATTCTGAAGGTGACCTGGTACATTTCTTTCTCGAATCCCATATCCGTGCCGTAAACCAACCGATCGGCGTGCTTTGCGTAAAATTTTGCAGCAAAGCGGGGAATAGGAGCTGTTTCCGCGTAGCGCGCGGCAATATCGGCATACAAGTTGGGATGCCTTTCGAGCACCTGCCCCAATCGCGCCAGATCGTAACTGAGGTTGGCAAAGTGGCAGGCAATGAAAGTTGTGTTGGGATGCTTTTTGACGGTGCGCTCCAGAATGTCAATCATTCCGGAATGCCCCACAATCTTAGGCTGATTGTCCAAGCGCCAATGGTAGGCGTTCATCAGGCCGTCGTTCGTCTTGTCCATCGGTTCGTACATCCAGATGGGATCGGCAACATGAATGCTCACCGGCATGCCTAATTGGCCGCAGCGTTCAAAGAGCGAGTCCATACGCACATCGTCCGGGTGCATGCCGAAAGCATTCACTTTCTCCGAGACCAGTCCCTTGCCTTTGTCGTGGAGTTCACCAACTCCGCCTGCGCCTAACTCATGGCATTTTTCTAGTGCACGTATCGCCTGAGGGCCGAATCCAGGCTGATCATAGCCGGTGTAATCAAAGCCGCACCAGATCTCAAAACGCCCAGGATGAGCGGAAAATTTCCGTTGAACGTCGGTAAAGTCTTGTCCTGATGTCTCTGTAAGAAGAATTGTCTTCTCGATTCCCACTTCATCCATATTTCTGACCCACTCGGCGATTTCTTCCGGCGTTTTGGCGTAAGCGTGGGAATGCATATCAATGATGGGAAATTTCGCCTTAGGAACTTCTGTAACGGGAATCCTGTAAATGGATTCGGGCCGGTAATCTTTCAGCAGGATGGTTTCGGGCGAAGGTTGCTCGGATGTTTGGGCAGCACCTGAACTGTGATCAGCGGCAACTGGACTGTCCGCACTTGCCGCGCTCCACGGCGTAATACCGCTTGCCAAACCGGCCGCACCAACCGTCTTCAAGAAAAAACGACGTTTCATACGCCTCCATTAATATTTCTTCTTGCTAGGTCACGCGCACCACATTTATTGCGGCCGCACTTCCAAAAGCAGATGCTGGTTGAACGCAACCGGCAGATGCGCACTGTGTCCCGATACGGTCCCGTATTTCTTTCCACTCACGTAGTCCACAACGGTGTAGGTCCGGTCTTCAAGGCCGCGTAGTTCTACAGTCCCTTTCCACTGCTTGGCAAAAAACGCGTAGTACATCGTCTTATCTTTTCGGATTGCGTGAGTTTCCGGTACGTCGAAGCCAATGTCATAGAGTTGCCCGAGGTATTCGCCTCTGGACAACATTTTTTCGCGGTAAATGCGAAGCCATTTTTCAAAATCCTTTTCCCGCGCCGGAGTGAGATCGGATTTGCCGTGCTTCGTAACCAACGACGGAAGGACAAACTGTGTGCCCACCACGCCTCCCACCCCTACTGTCGACGCGAAGTCGTTGCCACCATCGCTCAATTCGACGTGATCTCCGAAAAACGGAATGTTATCTCCCATCAGGGCTTTCAATGTTTTCCCTTTGGAACGGATCTGAAAGGAACTTTCCGGGTCGGAAGCAACTGACATATTGAAATGCGGCATGGTGAAGAAAGAATATGCAGTGCCGCAAGGGCAGAACTCCACCAGTGCTCCGGGTTTTACAGATTGCGCGGTTTCGTAAATCGCCTTAAAGAAATCCGGCAGCGCTTCAACCGATTCCTCCGGTCGCGCGTGATGGTGAGCCGGGTTGTAGCAGGCAGGAACGCCGTTCATGTCCTGGCCATCGAGCTTCAGTCCATCAAATCCCCAATCCACCAAAATCTTTTTGACCAGAGCTCGGTGATGCTCCACGACTCGCTGGTCCGCCGGGCACAAGTAATATGAGTTCCACCAGGAAACTTTTCGCTTGGAACCATCACGGTTCAGGAGTTCGTAGTCGGGATGCTCGCGGAGCAGATCCGAATTTGGCACGGCGCTCAGCGGTGACCACCAGAGCTGGGCCTTGAATCCTTCCTGGTGAATGCGATCTACCAGGGCCTTCATGTCAGCATCTCCGTGGGGGAATTTCTTGGGATCAAGTTGCCAGTCGCCGACATTGTTTTGCCAACCATCATCGAGCGTCACCCACGTGAAACCCAGGCGCTTGACCGTCGGAAGCGAGTCATACACCTGCTGCGGCTGAACTTTTCGGCCATATCCCCAGGCGCACCAGATTGTGCCGAATGCATCGTCGGGAGCCGTAGCCATCTGAAAACCTTGTTTCATCATGAAGCGCCGGTAATCAGTCAGCGTCCGGAAGTAGTCCCCCTGGTGAACGGCGACGAAGGTGCGAAAAGTGTGGAAACTTTCGCCGGGGCCAACCGATCTAGCTTTGGAAAAACGCACAGCGATTTTGGCGTGTGCGGCATCGGGCATCGACACAGGCAATGAAACCAGCTTGGGGCGTGGCTCGACGTGTCCCACGGCGATTCCAACATCGCGACGCCAGACATCGACAATAGGCGTGCCGCCGCCATAGTCGCTGGCGTTCATACCCTGGTAATTCTCCTGCTGAAATTTTGTGCGTAGAGGGAGAACCCAATTGGGACGCTTCTCATACGAGCCACTTTGGTAGGACCAGAAAGCCGGCGAACCGGAACTGCGTTGCGCGCTCAGTGTGTATGCGTTGTTGGTCCAACTTTTGATTGCGAGCTTGGACTTGCCGGTATTTGTGTACTGAACATCAAAAAACGCCATGCTGGGAAAATCGTCATAGATGGTGACATTGACTTTCTTCGTCAACGTTCCGGCCTTTCCTTCAATCGTGAGTTGAGTGCCCGCCCCAAAAATATCTTTCGTACGTTCCTGCTTTTGGGACGTCAGAAGAAAATCGGTCTGGGCTCGGTCGCTTGTCAGAGTTTCAGAGGCAACAAATGGCCCCATCACCGTTTCCTTGTTGTCGAAGCGAGCGACTACCCGGCTACTTAGGTGGTTATCAAATTCAATGCGAAGATTGCCGCCTTGAATCTGAGGCTTGCCGGCTCTGTTTTCCGCGCCTGGGGCAAATGAACAACACGTAAGCACCGTTAGAACACTGCAGAATCTGATCGCGATCATGGTTCCCGACTTTTCTTGTTGTTGAACAAAAGATATAAAACGATATAAATGGTAACAGTTCGAAAGTATTTTGGCGGTAAAATCCGCGACAGGGGGATAATTCCGATGCAGCGAAGAGAGTTTTTAAAAAGCACAGTCGCCGTTGCCGTTGCTGCAGAACTTGGGACGGGTAAGATACAGGCGAAAGTTCCCGCTCACAACTGGGGAACCTATGACTTCGGCTGCGGTCCCGCGGTGGTGGATCGGCTGAATCAGGGACCATTCCCGCAATACCCGCCTGACGCCGTTATTCCCACTGATGATGTGGTGATGACCACCACGTCTTCCGAAGACGTCGTGCCGAACTACGGTAAGGGACTGGTGACCTATATCACCGCTGACAGTGGCACGGACGAAATCAAGTCAGACAATATTCCCCAGGCAATTGAGGACCTGGTTCGATTTCCACTGGGTCAGCAGCTTTATATCCGCCCAACGTGGAGGGAAGTTCAGCCCCGGCCCGGACGGCTGCAGTTGCCCGACTATCTGAAGCTGGTTTTTGAATTAGCCAAAAAGGACAACAAGCGGATTGGATTGCGAGTTCAGATGTGCGCTCCAGACTATACACACGAAGCAGCGCTGCCGGATTTTGTTCTCGAGAAAGTGCCGAAAGTTGATCTGGTGGAGCCTAGCGATCAGGAGAGCATTGCTGCGGGCAAGAGATTTTTGCAGAATCCCCACTCGCGTTACCAGCCCCGCTTTGACCATCCCTTTTTCCAGCAGGCATTCAAAGAACTTGTTGGTCTATTGGCAGCGGAATTCGACGGCAATCCGCTCATAGAGTTTATCGACACCTTTATGTACGGGTTCTGGGGAGAAGGGCACACTTGGCCATTCCCCAATAATCCTTTCCCTGACTACCTGACAGCCGAGCGTACCTGGGTAAATATGCTTGAAGTACAACTGGAGGAATTTAAGAAGACTCCTCTGCTGACCAACACGCAACCGGACTTCAGCCGGGTGGGCAACTCAGAACTGCTGGACCGTACGGTCCGCAGTAACAATTGGATTCGGAGCGACACCATTTTTATTGAGAACGAGCAGATTGAAGCGCTCAGCAATCGCCCACCCTGGACCGCGGCACTGCTCGAGCAGGGGCTTCCGGGGAAACCTCCCGATGCGCGCGCTGAATTCGAAGGAATTTCTCCCGCCGAGAACATGATTGCTCACGTCATCGATGTCGGGGCGAATTACTGGTCCCTTTGGAACTTTCACCAGATCAGCGCAAAGAATCTTATGCGGTATTACGAGGCTTATCCGGCAGCGTTCGACCGAATCAATCGCCGAATTGGTTATCGCGTGAGGCCGTCGTTCATCTGGAGTTACAAGGACAGCAGTTACACCGGCTTGATCATCGGCTTCGCCAACGACGGTATCGCCGGTGTGCCGGGCGTATTACGCGTAACCGTGGAGAGCCAGGATGGAAAAGTGCTCGCGAGCGGCTGCCTGGATGCCGGTTATCCATTGCCCGGCAAAATTCGGCAGGCCCAACTTGTGTTGCCGAACGTCACAGATTGGAAAGGATTGAAACTTAAAGCTGCGATTGAGGTAAAGGGAATGCGCTATCCCGTCCGCTGGGCTTGTCACCAAAAACTGAACGATGATGGCTCGCTCACGTTGCGTCCCAACCTCCGTCAGCAGGGATAGGTGTCATCGCTGCGCGGAGTTCGAACCCATTCGACGTTCGAAATTCTGGCGGTGAACGACGAAACCACTGACGGCATGCCCGACAAAGTAAAACGCGATCGCTCCGCATGAACCGCGGCCTAACTACCTGGTGATTAGTGACACATCCCGACGAAGCCCGTGTACCCTGAGAGACCCGTAATCAAGCCTTTACTTGGGCTGATTCCATTCACAGAAGTTGGAACACCCAGGTTCGGGAGCACAATATCTTTGAACTTGCCGGTCTGGTACAGAAATGAACCGTTTTCGTGATTTCCCTTGATCGTGATACCAACGATCAGGTTGGTATTGGTAATCCCGGTCAGGTTCGTCTGCAGAAGGCTCGGGTAATCAAGAGTTGCCCATTTCCCATTGCTGGAAATGAAACCGTGCCTCCATTCACTCGGTGGCAAATGCTTGCTATACCAGCCAACGATGGTGCCTTTGTCGTTGATTGCAGTCGCAACCGTCTCAACGGCTCCGGGATAGTCGAGCGCGATTCCCCTTCCGTCGCTGTACCGCTTGAAACCACGCATCTTGCCGGATGAATCCTTGAATGCGCCTACAGTCGTGTCCCAGCGGTTCGTGCCCCAAACGGTGAATTGGTTGTATGTTGTTCCCGCAATTGACATCGTCAAAGGGGTAAACGTCGAGCCCTTAAAAGTGAAGGGCGTGCCACCAGTAGCGCTTGCCAAGTATGTATCGGTAGATGAATCGGCCACCCCGACGCTGATGCCGCCATTGCTCCGCTGGGTGAACGTAGTATTACCGGGGGCGCCATTCGAGCTGTGCCTGTAATACGTTATGCCGCCGCCGGACCAACGGGTAAAGGCGCGAACGGAAAAATCTGTGTTGTCCTGGGCGTCCCCGACAACCGTATTGTAGTCATTGATGCCGCGAGGAACCAGGAATCGGGTACCGCCCGGGATAGTAAATATCCGACTGAAAGATGTGAACTGGCACGACGCCTGCGTCTGCGCCTGAGCCCGGACTGATAAAGAGGCGATTAGAGCAAAGGAACCCGCAAACATGGTGAAGCGCATGATCGGTGGCATGAAACTCTCCTCGTGAGGGCGGCTAGGCGCTCAGATGTTGCCGGAATCCAGCGAGGTTGCTGACCTTAGAAACACCTTAAGGTAAAGAAAGAGCCAAAACTAAAGCGATTGTCTGTTGCTGTGAGGTGAACCGGTGGCAGGAAGAGGCGCTTCTCGACCTTCCCAGAGTAGGTAGTGAAGACTTGCAGTCCGGATGGAAGTTTCAACGCTTAAAACAAGAGCTTGCCTCTGACTGCTTCGGACACTTGAATGTTGGCTGGAATCCTGGTTTCTCCCGCATAGAAATGTTGTAATTTCGGCAAGCGGGATAGGGCCTGCAAAGAGGCAGGAGTCACGCCTGTGCCGAAGACATTCAAAGATTCCAATTGATTGAGTCCACTTAACGCCTGCACAGTGGTATCCGTAATCCTGGTATTCATCAGACGCAGGGCACGCAGTCGTTTCATTACAGCGATGGAAGCGGCGGAGCGGTCCGTAACAGCAGTACCGGAAAAATCGGCGATCACAATCTGTTCCGCAAATGGCTTCAGTGCTGCCATATCTTCGTCCCCGAACTTGGGGCCCATAAGAGAGACGTTCAAGACAAGATCGGCGGAGCCCCGCGATTCATAATCCAAAACATTTGGGAAGCGTTTCTGAAGTTGCGCAACCGCGGGCGCGAACGGCGCACGCGTTTTCGCGACGGCTGCAGCATCAATCTCCTCGAAAGTCACGTCCGCAACCAAGGGACTCGCGGTCGCAGGAGCGCCCTTAATTGCATCTGCCGAGAGGGTCGGCGAAGCGCCTGCGGCAATCCATAGTTGCAGTATCTTTATTTCGTCCGCAGACAAAGGCTTCTTGCCTTCGGCGGGCATCGCTTTATCGTCGGCCGCTGGCAGGGTGACGCGATGGAAAAGTTCGCTGCTTTGGGCGTTCCCGGCTTTGACGACCGCCCCGTGCTTGCCTCC
>DATJHT010000018.1:0-39539 GCA_035493765.1 Terriglobales bacterium | reverse complement strand
AGCAACGTCAAGATGCGCTCGTCTTGTTCCGATCGCTCTTGCGAGTTCGAGAACTATTCGCCGACGGCGAGCGAAATCCGGCTATTTTGATCAAAGCGGCAAAGAACGTACTCTCCGGATCATCCGCCGTCCGTCTCGATTATTTCGAAATCGTCGATCCCGACGAACTCACTCCACTTGCGCTAATTAACCAGCCCGCGCTCGTGGCGGTCGCGGCATTTGTCGGTAACACGCGCCTGATCGACAATATCGTTCTGGAACCCTGACCACTGTGCCGCCCCCAAAACCCATCATTCTGGCCTCCGCTTCGCCGCGACGCCAGGAACTCCTGAAAAACGCCGGAATCGCATTTGAGATACGGCCTGCGAATATTCCCGAGGTTCCGCACGCCGGTGAGGATCCAGTCGCGTTTGCCGAACGCATGGCCCGAGACAAAGCGAGGGCAGTCAGGCTGTTGCTTCCGGAGCGCATCATTCTTGCGGCCGACACCGTCGTTGCCGTCGAGAATGAGATTCTGGGAAAACCAGCAAGTGCCGACGATGCTGCCTGCATGCTCCGCCTGTTATCCGGTCGAACGCATGCTGTCATTTCCGGCGTCTGCCTGGTCGGAGAAGGTTTCGAAGATGTTCTCTCGGAAACGACCGCGGTCGAATTTTCTCGAATGACTGAGGCTGAAATTCGAGAGTATGTCGCGACCGGAGAACCTATGGACAAAGCCGGCGCATATGCGATTCAGGGCCGCGCGTCACGATGGATTACGAGAGTTGATGGTGATTACACTAATGTGGTGGGATTACCGGTGGAGTTGGTGCTGAAAATGTTGAAACAGCACGGCGTGAGTTGATCCCGCCCCAAGTGAAGCCTGGACGAGGCACCTGGCAGTCCCCACGTGGCTTCTATGCTTTTTTCGCTGGGTCTTCGGGAGCAGGGTTTTCTTTGACGGAGCTCTTGAAATTGCGGATGCCTTCACCCAACCCTTTGCCCAACGCGGCAAATTTGCTCGGTCCGAAGACCAGAAGAGCAATTCCCACGATCAGCAGAATGTGCATCGGCGATAGCAGTTCCATAAATCCTCCGGTTGGGCGGGCAAACGAACAGGCCTGTGGAAATTCTAGGTTAGGCGAGTCTGGGAGTCAAAGATTGAACGCCAAATCTGCCAACTCTCGGAGACTGTGCACTTCAACATCCGGCTGTCCCGCAGCCTTCCTGACGGCGCCAACGCCGGGGCGCCGCGAGGGCCGGTTCACCCACACCGTTGCGAGCCCCAAGGATTTCGCCGGAACGACATCGTGATAAACACTCTGGCCGGCATGGAGCCATTGCTCCCGTTGAATGCTCATCTTGCTTTCTGCCAACTCGAAGATCTTCGAAGACGGCTTGTATCCCCGTGCCTGACCCGCGGTAGTGACGTAATCAAAATCTACGCCGAGCTTCGGCCGGCTTACAGCGAACATAGCGTCGTCGATGTTGGAGATAATCCCGACCTGGAGCTTCGATTTCAGTTGATGCAGCGCAGCAACGCTGTCCGGGAAAGGTTCCCAATTCGCGAGTGAATCCGGCAGCGCATCCTGCTCGGCTGCAGTTGGCTGAAATCCCATTTGATTTCCGAAACCTCGCACCACTTCGCGCAACACCTCTCGATAAGAAAGGTATTTGCCGGCTTCGGCTTCGAGCTCGAATTCTCCATAGAGCCGCAGGATTTCGGCATCGTCAAGCGGCGCACCGTGTCTGGCGAGAATGGGCCGGAGCGCGCCCAGAATTCCACTTTCCCAGTCAATGAGGGTGCCGTAGCAATCGAATGTGATCACGCGGAATTGAGAAAAGTCGAGCATGATGCCCACTCCAGAACATATAGCAGGTCGAGAAGAGCTGCATGCAAACCAGCGGTAATAATCTTGTTAACTTCCGCTGCTGCCGATTCTTTCCGATGAAAATTTGGCGCTTCAGCAAACTCCAGACTCAAAATAAAAAAGCCGGGCGCATACGGCCCGGCTTTTCAGATGGCTGTCTGCAAGAATTAGCGTCTGATTTTCAAAGCGGCTTTTAGCGTGAATGGTACCGCCGACTCCGCCGGTAATACGATTTCTTTATTTCCAGTGAAGGCTGTTCCAGCAGTTCCGGCGCCGCCGCCAGCGGCAGCTCCAATCGCTGCGCCTTTGCCGCCGCCGGTGAGCCCTCCGATCAAGGCACCCAGGCCGGCGCCACCGCCGGCAAGTACTGCCGTGCGCTTGCCCTTGCCTTTCAATGTTTGAGTGAAGGTCGCGGTCTGTACCGGCATCGCATTCCCGTTCACGGTAATAGAGTCAAGCTTCAGTTGCAGCAACGCTCCGCCTGCGAAACGCCCGAGGGGCTTGGCGTCCACGACTTCACCCTCAACCTTGGCGCCTGCCGGAATTGCAACTTCGCCGCCCACCTCAACAGGTTTAGCCAATGTGCCGCCAAAACTCTGCCCCGCCTGACTGATCTTTGATCCCACAGGATCGGCGAGCTGGACGGTGATCACCTTTCCCGCAGGAACCGTAATGCTGACGGGAGCCGGTGGGTGCGAAGCCTGAGTCGGGGCAGCGGCGCTCCCGTTCTCAGCCGAAGAATTTCCTGCAGGCGCGCCGGCATTGTCGGTCGATTGGGCAGAATTGTCGCCCGGTTGCGAACTGGGCTTGGTACAGGCAGTCCCGAATGTCAAGAGCATGCTCAAGAACAAAGCGGATAGACGCAGTCTCATGGGTGTCCTCCTGGACGGAAGGATGATTATCAGGAACTCAGGTGTGAAAGAGCAACTCCCAACAGTACAGGTAACTCTGTTGAACAACGGGACAGAACCAATGGGTCAGATTTTCTCTTCAGCCAGCGGGAGCGCAACCTCGATCTCGAGGGACGTGTCAGCGCTTTCGTACGAAGCAGCTGGGGATTCGGCGGTCCCAGCAGAGGCCTGCTCCGTGGCAGCCGCATCTTCTTTCTTCAAAAACTTAGCCGTATTCAGCAGCGTGCGCCCCAGGGAAGGGTTGTAGGTTGTCCAACTCGAATCATTCCCGATCTCGCGCTCAAAATGCGCTCGCATGCTTTCCATCTTTGAATCAAGATCATCCATATAGTGCAGCATCAGCGCTTCCGGAAACATGGGGAGCTTCGGCGAACCGAATTCATACTGCCCGTGATGGCTGATGATCAAATGCTCCAGCAGGGTCTTCATCTCGTCGGGAAACCCGGGTATCTGCGCGATTTTTGCCTGCAGCATTTCCAGTTCGATAATCATGTGCCCGAGCAATTGCCCGCGGCTGGTGTATGAAAATGATCGAGAATAAGTAAGCTCGTGAACTTTTCCGATATCGTGCAGGAACGCACCTGTCAGAAGCAGGTCGCGATTGATCTGGGGATAATTTCGGGAAACGAGATCGCAGGAACGAAACAGCGATACGACGTGGTCCAGCAAGCCGCCAATGTAGGCGTGGTGCAACGTCTTGGCCGCAGGGGCATTGCGATATGCGGACGCAATCTCTGGGTCGGCCATGAAAGACTGGACCAGGGTCTGCAAATGGGAATCCTTAAATGAGCTGACATAGTCGCTTAAAGTGCGCCAGAGTTCGTCAATATCCTTTGTCGTCTTAGGAAGATAGTCGGCAAAATCCACTTCCACATCGCCCAGCTTGCGCAACTTATGGATGGTGATCTGAAAGCGATTCTTGTACTTGTTCAGGAGCCCTTTGATTTTGAGAAAATCGTCCTGATCAAAAGCGTCGAGCGCATCCTCGACGTTGTCCCACATTTTGGCTTCGATCTGTCCGCAGCGGTCTCCCAGGGTGAGCGCCAGGTAAGGCTCACCGGATTTTTTGGGCTTTACCTGCTTGGTGACGACCACGAAGCTTGAGACGATGATCTTGTTCTCAAAGCGCGGGCAGTCGGAGAGAAAAAAATCCTTCATCGTGGTCCGTTCGGCAGAAAGATATCTTGAAAGTCCGGGATACCGTCGGTTCCGCCCAGCTTACCCTAAAACACGCCCAGCTTTTTCTTCTTTTTTAGAACTTTGGAATTGGTTTCTTTGGCCGCCGTGGTTTCTACAGGCACGCTCTCGTTCGGGCTGGCCCCGGTATCAACGTAGCCCGGATAGACTTTGACGTAGGCGTCTTCGCGAAGCTTCTTCAGGTATTCCCGCAATGCGGGCTGCAGCTTCTGCATGTAAATGGCTTCCTGGACGCGAGGCTCGATTTCACTAAGGGGCGGGATCCCCGCCGTTTGGTGGTCGGTCACCTTCAGGATCACGTAGCCCTGCTTAGTGCGGATCGCGTCCGAAATATCGCCCTTCTTCATGCCGAACGTCAAATCCTCGAGCTGCTTGGCCAGTTTGCCCCGCTCGAATACTCCCAGATCTCCACCCTGTGCCCCGGAAGGATCCTGAGACTCTTTCTTGGCGATATCCTCAAAACTTGCGCCGGCGCGGAGCTGCTTCACCAAGTCCTCGGCTTTTGCCTTCACGGCCGCCAGCTTTTCCTGGTCATCACCAGCCTGGTCGGTTGAAAGCAAAATCTCGCTGAGCTTCACGGCCTCAGGCCGAGACAACTCCGATTTGTGATCGTCATAGAACTTCTTGATCTCGTCATTACTCACATTCATGTGAGAGCCGACTTCGCGCTGAATGACCTGCTGGGTAATGATCTCCGTGCGCATGTTCTGCTTGTAGTCTTCAAAAGAGATGCCCTGTGCGGCTGCTGCCTTCTCCAGGTCATCGAGACTGTTCAGCTTCATCTGCTTGCGCATCTCATCCAGCCGCTTGATCACTTCGGTGTCGGCGCTGATTTCAAGTTCTTTACCCTTACCCAGCAGAAGCTCGCGGTCGATCAGGCCGCGCAACGCGTCTTTCTCAACCTGCTGGCAGTCCTGCCCTGGCCGCGGCGGATCCTGGTGCTGGCAATCGTCCTTGAGTTGCTGTTGTTCGTGCTGGTATTCAGAACGAGTGATGATCTGGTTATTTACGCGGGCAACAATCTCTTCGACTACGGTGTCAGCCAACAATCCGGCTGGAAGCAGAACCGCGCAAAGACCAAGGGAGAAGGCAAACGGCTTGTACATAAAGGTAAGAACCTGAAGCTTGGAGTCTCACTAGATTGTAAACCCGTCCTCGGGAGCCCGGCCAGATGTCAGCGTGAGCGGACGAGCGATAACGCAGTGACATCATTATGGGTGGGAGCCGTGCCCATGAACTGGCGCACGCGTGCCAGCAATCCCACGCAGGTTTCGTGGGCAGAGTCGAAAGCAACTTCCTGAAGATATTGTTTGACCCGGTCCAGGCCGTATTCGTCGCTTCGGTGCTTGGCTTCGACGATGCCTTTCGAAACCAGTAGCATGGTCTGTCGCGGTCCGAGCGCGATCAGCGAGGAATCAGGCACAGAATGCGAAAACAGGCCAAGTGGCAACGCCGTCGCATTCAATTCGCGGATGTTTTCCGCGTCCTTCACAAGACCCGGGGTGTGACCTGAGTTAACGTAGGCGAGGGTGTGAAGCTCTTCGTCATAACAGCCCAGGAAAGCCGGGCAGGCGTGCACCCCCGCGGCAGCTCGCATGATTGCTGCATTCAAGGCGATCCACAACTGCACCAAGCCCTCGAGTTCGTTGCTGTCATCGGCCACGAGCAACTCGCAGGCTTCGGTGCGAAAGCGCTTCTGCAAAGGCAGCGCAATGGGGCGATTCTTCTCCAGGGTTCCAGCTACATCAAAGAAACCAAACACGACCCGATGTGGGTTGACACGGACAAAATCATAAATATCACCGCACAATCGCTGCCCGTAATAGACAGCCGCCATTTGGCCGTCACGTATTGCGGGAATGCACGCCTGGAGAGGATCGTCAAATGGCATTGCTGCCGAAACGTTCTTTGTCGCAGTACTCATGTCTAACTGGAAATGCCACCGCCCGAATCAGAATGGCACCATGACATTAGCATCGTTGCCAGGGTCTAGCCAACAAGATCATGATCGGCCAGTGGCACGAAAGTAGGAGGCGATGGCCCAATTCGGCCGGCTTCACTCGCCAGATTGGCTCACTACATAGGCGCGGACCTCATCTTCGAGATGCCCGTAGTCGAGGTGCAACACCGAACGCAGTGAGGTTTCCACCGAGTCGCCCTGGCCTATCTGTTGCAAGACACGCATCATGTCCCCCATGCCGTAGTGATTCCGTATGTATTCGGCAGCTGCCAGCGCCTCGTCATATGCCAGACGGGCTTCCACTCCATTAAATGACGCAAAGCCGCGTTCCAGTGAATTCAAGGGGATCTCGTGGTCCCCGCGGTAAAGTTGGGCCAGGCCAGCGGCCCGCGCGCCCAGCAATTGCGGCTCCAGCATTTGGGCTATACCCTCGTTCAGCCACTCCGGGCAACGCCCCAAGGACAGTGCGTTCACGAACGAATGGGTCAGTTCATGGCGCAGCACCCGTGCCAGGTCCGGGGTTACCGAATCCAGTCCCTGTAGCGGAATTCGAAGTTTGCCGTCATTGAGCGCCCCCATCCATGAGGGTGCCCGAGTTACGTCGAAGAATGTCTGGTTGGTATAGAGCACAACTTGAATGCTTGATCGGGGCTCGGTGCCGAATTGTTGGGATATATCCTGAAAGTCAGATTCAAGCGTCGAGAGCAGTTGCTCGCGGAATGCTTCCGAACTCTGCCTCCCCTCGTAATGAAGAACGAAGTGTCCGGTTGCCCTCTCCGAGTAGCTGTTTTCGACGTTGGTCTCGCGTTCGGCTCGATCTAGCATTTGTTGGACCGACGGATCAAAGCGCAGGGCGAGTGATTTTTTCCAGCTCTGGACGGCGTCTCGATTTCTGCTGGCAGAAAACTGGGCGTAACCCAGGACCGCCCATGCGTCTGCTGAATCGGGGGCAATAGCGACCGCACGTTCCGCATAGGAAGTGGCATCCACGGCATTTCCGGTGCGCACCAGGACGGCAGCATAGTAGTTCAGTACCGCCGGGCTTTGCGGGTTATAGCGAAGAGCAGTTTCCAGGTCCCGTCGTGAGTCCGGGAACTTGCCGGCCTCGAACTCGTTCCGGGCGGCAATGTAGTAAGCGATGGCGCTTTGATCATTTTTACCTTGCGACTCAATCGCGACGAGAACAGCACGATCAACTTCGTGACCGTGAACAATCTGGTTCAGAAGGTCGCCGTAATCCCCGGTTTGCGTCTGCGGCGTAAATGCCGGCATTTCTACTGAGGGAGAAGCTGCCGCGGGGCGAACTCCCGTCTCCACGCTCTGCACCTTTGACTTGGGAATGCTGTAAGAGTTGTCGCCGACCTCGTACTCAACGTTGGTGGCGCGTTCCTTTACTTGATCGGCATAGATGGCGTCCCCGTTTTTCAGATGGATGACATCCGCCCCGGCCATATCGGTTGCGGCGATGGCCAACAAGAGCAGACTGCACGGGATGACAAATGTACGCACTCAGGCGCATTCTAGAAGGCAACGGGGCTTCTCCGAAGTGACCAACGTAATCCGAAAGGCAGGTGGCATCGCCTGGCTGCTGGCCGCTCTGGCATCCGGCTTGTTTGCGCAAAACCTCGCGCCGGCACAGGCGCCCGGTCCGGCTGAATCTCTTTACCTCAAGCTTCGATCTGTGGGTCTGGACAAGAGCCGCGTTTATAAAATCCGCAATGGTGCGATTGACCAGGTTTCAATTCATCTGTCCTTCGACGACGGCACCATTGCCTTCACCGAGGACGCCGGAGGACACATCACCGGCGCCTTGTTTCTAGGTGACGGCGACATTCTGCTGTCTCCGCCCAATGAGGCAGAGCGGTCATCACTCGCGCTCTTCACGGGCGCAGCGATTCTCGAAGAAAAATTTTCGCTGGCTTATTTGCGATTCAACGACGACGTTTACGATGCTTTGCGTCCTGCTTTGCGCCCGAGCGAAGATGCGGAGAGCTTCGTCAATCTGTGGAACCCCAGCGCAAAAGAGCTCGCTCAAGAAGACGCATTACGTTTGTTGGTCAGCTTCAACCAGGATCCCGCCGCGGCAGATCGTGCGCCTGACCATTTGTTACACGCCTACTTGCGCGGCCGCCGGCTTGGGACTTTTGACGTCCGCTACGACTCGACACTGCAGGAGCAGATTTCCGCCGGACAGCATCGGGAAGCCGACGGCGGGAGCTACTACGACGTCTGGTTATCTTTCACGGTTCCGCCGCCAGGCAAGCCGGCGCTGCTGAAAGTTCAGGCGCCCACGCCCGCCTTCGTCATTACCCAGTTCAAAATACAGGCGCACATAAAAGTCCCGACTGAACTGTCAGCTCGCGCAGTTCTGAACATTGTCCCAAACCGTGCCGGCGAACGAGTCCTGCTGTTTGAGTTGTCGCGGTTGTTGCAGGTCAAGAGCGTCGAAGCCGAAGGCCGTCCTGTCGAATTCATTCACAATCAGGCAATTGAAGGATCACAACTGGCGCGCCGCGGCAATGACGCATTGGCGGTGTTCCTGCCGCACCCATTACCTCCAGGACAACCAGTTCAACTCACGTTCGAATATTCAGGCGCAGTTCTGTCAGAAGCGGGAAACGGTCTACTTTACGTCGGGGAACACGGCACCTGGTATCCCAACATTGGATTTGCCATGTCCCGATTCGACCTCGAATTCCACTATCCGGTGGGCTGGACCCTGGTGGCGACCGGAGTGCCTTCCGAGATCAAGGTTGAAGGTTCGGAGCAAGTCTCACACTGGGTTTCGGAACGGCCGGTGCCGGTCGCCGGTTTCAATCTGGGGAAATATTCCAGGAGCGCGACCACCGCGGGCAAAGTCACGGTCGAAACCTATGCCACCACTACAGTAGAACGAAACTTTCCCAAAACCGCTGACAACCAGCCGCTACCCGATCTTTTGGGCAGGCCTCCATCGCCGTTCCCCGTAGTGCCATCTGTCCCATCATTGCCGCCATCACCGGCGCAGAACATCCAGGCAATTGCAAATACAGCTGCGCGCGCGATCGATTTTTACAGCCAACGATTTGGACCGTTTCCATACAGTGACCTGGCCTTGACGCAATATCCCGGCCGCATCAGCCAGGGCTGGCCGGGACTGATTTTTCTTTCCAGCTATGCGTTTCTGAATTCAGACGAGCGCGAACATCTGGAGAAGGACAAAGCCTACCGGCTCATTCAGGAACAGAATGTTGCGCACGAAACCGCGCACCAGTGGTGGGGTGATCTAGTAACCTGGAGTAGTTATCGTGACCAGTGGCTCATGGAAGCGCTAGCCAATTACAGCGCCCTAATGCTGTTGGAATCGCGCGATCCCGCGGGTTTTCACCTGGTAATGCAGAGGTATCGCGACGATCTGCTGAACAAGACCCACGACGGAGTCCCGCTGATGAATGCCGGACCGGTCACATTCGGCCTCAGGCTCTCATCTTCGCGGTTCCCTGACGCATATGAAGCCATCAGCTATGGGCGCGGCACTTGGTTATTGCACATGTTGCGCACCATGCTTCGAGATGCTCAGCGAAGCCCAGCTGGCAAGAGTTCGGATGAGCCCTTCGTGCGGGTTTTGCGAAAATTAAGAACCGACTATGAGGGAAAGTCTCTGACGACGGCGCAACTGATCGCAGCATTTGAGCCTGAGCTGCCGCACTCCTTGTGGTATGAAGGCCACAAATCTCTGGACTGGTTTTACCAGGGTTGGGTGAACGGCAGTGCGGTGCCGCAATTCGAGCTGCGCGATTTGAAGTTCACCGACAAACCTACATCAGTCCTGGTGACCGGAAAAATTAACCAGGAGGACGCTCCCGATACGCTGGTGACCTCGGTCCCTATCTATGCATCAGTTGGCGGGAAGAATATTTTTCTTTCCCGAGTCTTTGTGGAGGGAAATGCGACCACATTTCATGTCTCTGCACCTTTGCATACTCGAAAAATAGTGATTGATCCGGAGCAGACAGTACTTGCGCGGAGCAAATGACAGTGGCTGCTCTATTGGCAGGCGCGGTAGCGCAGCGCCAATAGGATCTGTTGCGGGATCTGTGAGAGCGGAAGAACTTTTTGCAGGATTCCTCTGTCCGCGCAAGCGCGTGGCATTCCGTATACCGCGCAAGTGGCTTCGTTCTGGCCGATAGTAATACCGCCGGCATCGCGAATCGCCGTCATGCCCTCAAGTCCGTCGCATCCCATCCCTGTCAGAATAATCCCGAGCGTGTACTCCCCAAATAGATCGGCCGCCGAGAGCATGGTGACATCGACGGATGGTTTGTGGACTGTCTCGGACGGCAGATCGGACAGTGATAGCGTTGGCTGATGCAAGCCGTTGTTGAAGATTGTGGTGTGCTGCCCTGCCGGTGCCACATACACTGTTCCGGCCTCAACCATTTCTCCGTGGCGGGCTTCCCGAACGCTCAATTTGCAGAGTCCGTTGAGCCGCTTGGCGAACGCTGCGGTAAAGCCAGGAGGCATGTGCTGCACCACCAAAATTCCGACCGGCAGATCGCCCGGTAGTTCCGGGAGAATTTCCTGCAATGCTTTGGGTCCGCCGGTTGACGTTCCCAGAACTACCAGCTTTGGGACAACATGGGAGCGGTTTAGTAAACCGTTATCAACAAAGCCAAGAGCCAGCGCGTGAAACGGCTTCTTGCGCAACGCCAGGGGACTCCGTGCCGCCGCCTCGATCTTCTCCACGAGGTCGTACCGAAGTTGCAATGCACCTGCCTCATGGCACAAATCTTCTTTTGGCAGGTAGTCGAAAGCGCCCGCTTCGAGCGCGTCCAGAGTGACCTTTGCCCCCTCCAAAGTGAGAGAACTGACCATCACCACCGGACATGGACTCTCCCGCATGATCTGCTTCAAAGCCTGTATGCCATCGAGCACCGGCATATCTACGTCCATGGTGACCACGTCGGGTTGCAAGATTTTGGTCTTTTGTACGGCTTCGACTCCATTCCTTGCGGTGCCGCACACCCGGATGATCGGGCTGGATTCCAGCATACGCACCAGAGCAGTGCGCATGACCGTACTGTCGTCGGCGATTAATACTCTGACCTGCGGAATCACATCGCTGATACTCATTGCACTGTTCCATACACTTGGGTCACGACCGCGCGGACTTCCTCGAGAACGCCTTCGGTTTCGAAAGTAAAACGCGCCAGATCGAAGGGCTGAAGAGCGGCAAACTGCCCGGCAAGGCTGGAAAACGCAGGTTCCTCGGCGAAATTGGTCTGGTGTTCTTCAGTGAATCCATAGCCGATGCCATTCAGGCGGCACAACAGATCGCTGAATCCGACGATGCTGACCAGGGCATGGCTTTCCGCGGCTTTTTCTGGAGTGTGATGGTGAGCGATGACTTCCCGGATGTCGGACGGAAGGTGCCAGACCTGGGCGATTATTTTTCCAGCTTCCTCGTGGTCGATCCCCAATTCCTTTTGTTCAGCTTCGTGAAGGGCCATTCGTTCGGAGCGGGCCAGTCGCAGCGACTTGGCGAACTCTTCCGGGGCGGTCGAGAGCAGTGCAATGATGCCCACGTCGTGCAACAGACCTGCCGCATAAGCTTTTCCCGGATCCGGGAACCCGATCCTGGTGGCGAATTCGCGGGCCACCAGCGCGCAGCCCAGCGAGTGCGCCCAGAACACTGAAGGGCTGACGTCGGACATTGACGGCAGCAGTTTTAGAAACGAGCACGACACCGCGATCTGATGAATGCGCTCGAGGCCGAGAGCCACAACCGCCGCCTGGATACTTTCCACCTCGCGACTGCAGCTGAACAGGGGAGAGTTGGCAATTTGCAGGCAACGGGCCGCCAGTGATTCATCCTTCGCAATCAGTTTGACGATTTCATGCATGTCCTGGGAGTCGAGCGGCCGCTCCAGGTAGCGCAACAATGGCATGAGCACCGCCGGCAGGGTAGGCAGTTCACGCGCAGACTGCAGTTTGCGCAAAAGGTTGGGGTCACATGCCATGGTCTAAGGCCTCCTTTTCCGCGGTTGACGTCTCATGGCGGACGTATGCCGTGGATGATGGCAGGTGCACAAGTTGAAACTGGTCGCTTATTCCAAACAACGACTCGGCGTGGCCCAGCACCAGGTAGCCATGACCGTGCAGGCTGGAATGAAAGTATCGAATGACGCGCTGTTTCGATGCCACGTCGAAGTAGATAAGGACATTGCAGCAAAAGATGATGTCCACATCGTGCAAAGCCTTCATAGCAGCCTCATCGGAGAGATTCACCCGATTGAAACGGACTTTGGCTTTCACCTCTGGGTTGATCTGCAACTGACTGTTTTGAAAATGAAAGTATTTTTCGCGCAGATGGACATCGGTGTTGCGCACGCTGTATTCGCCGTAGGTTCCGGCTTCAGCCACGGAAAGCGAGCGCTCATTGAGATCGGTGGCCACTACTTCGAAGGTCCATCCTTTTAGGCGGCTCTTACTCTCCTCAAGCAGAATGATGGCCAGCGTGTACGGTTCTTCACCGGTGGAGCAGCCCGCGCTCCATATGCGAAGGTGCCGCATGCACAGTCGGGATTTAGCTTCCATAACCCGCGGCAGGACAATGTGACGAATTCCATCCAGCTGCGGCTGATTGCGAAAAAAGCAGGTCTCGCCGATGGTGATTTCGTTGAGCAAGCTGGTCAACTCTCCTCGGCTCATAGCTTTGTTGGTCAGGCAATCGTAGTAATCGCGCAGGCTTCGCACTCCGAGCGCCTGCACCCGCTTCTGACAGCGCTCCTCGAGCAGTCGCAAGCGGTTGTTCGAGTGAAAAATTCCCGCGGTCTTGTAAATCAAGTCCCGAATCTGAATCAGCGCCGGAGACGGGTTGTAGGATTCAGTGCGCGTGACGGGCGCCTTTACCGAATTCGCGATCATTGTGCAACCGCCTGCCCGACCGCAGTCGCCACGGCGAGTAATCCCGAGGGATCGATTACCAGTCGGACCCGGCCGTCCCCATCCACGGTGGTCCCGGCAATTCCCGGACAGCAGTCCAGATAGGGCGCCAGCGGTGCGACCACGGTGGACTCCTGGCCCAAAAGCCCGTCCACTAACAAAGCCAGACGGCGTTCGCCGGCTTCCAGCATTACGATTTTTTGTTCTGCTGTCGGTGTCTTGCGCGGTTGATGTAAGAACAAAGTTTGCAGACGGAGAAGCGGAAATGCCTGTCCTCCCATCCAGATCACCTCTTGGTCTTCCACCAGGTGGGCATCTCCAGGATCGAAGCGGCAAGTCTGTTCGACCGAGCGGAGCGGCAATGCATAAACCTCGGCTGCTACTCGCACTAAAAGCACCGGTAGAATTGCGAGTGTCAGGGGAACCCGGAGCGTGACAATGGTGCCCGCGCCCGGCGTGCTGTCAAGTTCGATCGACCCATTGATCTTTCTTAGATTCGAGTGCACCACGTCCATGCCGACGCCGCGCCCGGAAATGTCGGTAGGGTTCTCCACCGTACTGAAGCCCGGCAAGAAAATCAGTTCGTTGATTTCCTTTCGACTCAGGCGCTCGGCGTGCTCTTGGCTGACTACCCCCTTCTCGACCGCCTTCCGCAAGACGCGGTCATGATTGATGCCGGCGCCATCGTCAGTGATGCGGATGAGCACGTGATCGCCTTCATGCTCGGCCTGCAAAGAGATGGTGCCTCGCCGCGGCTTACTTGCCTGCTCCCGAACATCCGGCAATTCCAATCCGTGATCGAGTGAGTTGCGCACCAGATGCACCAACGGATCGTTCACCAGTTCAACCATGGTCTTGTCGATTTCGGTTTCCTGGCCGCGCACAACCAGCTCGACTTCCTTCCCCAGAGAGTGGGCCAGGTCTCGGACCATGCGAGGAAATTTGGCGAACACTGTTTCCATCGGCACCATACGGGTGCGCAGTCCCGCCGCCTGAAGTTCCTCGGTGATGAAACTGAGCCGCAGCGCGCAATGCAGCAACGGCGAATCAGAAGATTGGGCGGGCGCGCGCCCGCTGCTGATCTCCTTCGCCAATTGCAGCAGGCGGTTGCGCTCAAGCACCAACTCCCCGATCAGGTTGATGAGTTCGTCCAGCTTGCGCACGTCTACGCGCATGCTCTGCACGGCGTTCGCATCTGACGGAACGGTTGCATCCTTTTGCTTGAGGTTGGAAATGACGGCTGCTTTGGAGGACGAGATTGAGGGCGCGTCTTTAGCGTGGGCAGAACCATGATCCTCGTTTTCAATCTGATAGGGGGAAGCTTCGCCTGATTGCACTCGCTCGAGTTCATTCAGCAGATCATCCAGCGCGTATTTCTTTAGCCCGCCGGCGTGCAAGTCCGCGAGCATAGAGCCCAATTGATCACGGGCCGCGAGCAGCGCATCCATAATTCGGCTGGTGAACTGGAGACGGCCCTGCCTTATACCGCTGAGCACATCTTCGGCGGAATGTCCGACACGCACTATGGGCTCGAGCTTTAAAAAGCTCGCGGTCCCCTTGATGGTGTGCAAGGCGCGGAATGCCTGATTCAGCAACTCGTGATCAGTGGGACTGGATTCGAGCTTGACCAGATCGTGGTCGAGTCCTTGCAACAGCTCATGCGATTCCACCAGGAATGCCCGCAACAGCTCCGGATCTTCGGAAATAGGCTGCATAGGATTTAGCTTTCGTGAGCCACCGCTACGCCGGTGCCGACTTCGCGGGCGCGAGCACGCGATCTACATCCAGCAGGATCAATAACCGGTCCGGCAGCTTGGCCACGCCGGAAACGTAATCGCGCTGGCTCTCGATGATGCGCGGTGGTTCGGCAATCGCTTTGATTGGAACCCGCAAAACCTCCGGTACCGACTCCACGATGATGCCTACGACCATGTCTCCGAGCTCCAGAACGACAATCCGCGTGTCTCCCTCTCGCGTTTTGTGCTCCATGCCAAAACGCTTACGAAGGGCAATCACCGGAATGACTCTGCCACGCAGGTTAATCACACCTTCAACGAAGCTGGGGCAATTCGGCACCCGGGTAAGGCGCTGATGGCGGATGATTTCCTGAACACGCAGGATTTCCAGCGCGAACTCTTCGTCTCCGACACGGAAGCTCACCAGCTGTTTCGACGAATCGTCGTCCGGCGAATGCCGGTTATTGGAACCGCGGTTCAGACCGTCGAAACCCGGCTTCATGGGCTGCTCCATCTTCGACTCAGTGGGTAAGGGTGATCGAAGTCAGCGGTTCGGCGCAGACTGCACCCGCACGTTCAATTCATCGGCGCACTGGAAAGCCGCTTTAGTTACGACGGGATTACCTGCACTCCGGAGCTTCCGGGCAAGAAGTTTCAGCTAAACTAGCGTCCGTGCCTTCAACATCTGCAGGCGGCAAGTCCAAGATCGCGCGCTTTGGAGCCTTCGAACTTGACCTTGAAGCGCGGGAATTGCGTAAAGGCGGACGGCGACTGCGCGTGCAGGATCAGCCATTTGCTGTCCTGGTGGTGCTGCTCGATCAGCCGGGCGTTATCGTAAGCCGCGAAGACTTGCGGGAACGCCTTTGGCCGGCAGATACCTTCGTGGATTTCGATCACAGCCTCAATACCGCCGTGAACAAACTCCGCGATACGCTCGGCGATCAAGCTTCGAACCCCAGATTTATAGAGACCGTGGCCCGGCGGGGATACCGCTTCGTCGCGGAGGTGAAATGGGACGCTGAAACGCCAAGCCAAGCCGCCGCTGTGCACTTGCTGTCCGACCTACCCCAGGCTCACCGCGGCGCGACCCGGACCATGTTCGCGTTGATCCAAATTATGTATCTCATCTTCTATGTGGAAGCGGCCATCCATTGGCAAAGCGTCGAGCGAGTTTCGTGGGTGGGATCACGCGCCCTCCTCGTGCTGAGCGTTGTCTTGGTCACGGCGGCAATCGGAATTCCCGTGCGGCTGTATTTTCTGTCAGCTGTGGCTTTCGACTATGCGCAACTTGGCCACAAGCTTCAGCGGATATTTCTTGGCGTTTTTGTCCTCGATGAGCTCTGGGCGGTCGCTCCCTTTCTCATCGCCGACCGAATCGGTCTGGGCGCGGCGCTGGCTTCGACCGCAGCGTTGCTCTACGTTCCTTTCGCTGAGCGCACCCTGGTGCGGATGGCTTATCCGGAGAAAGACGCGAAGGACGTTTAGCGGAGCCTTGTTACTGCAGATCAGCAGAGTTGGGATCGGGATTATAGAGGAAGGTAAAACGCAGGCCGAGGTATTGCCCGCCGAATTCGGACGGCAGCGGCGGGAACGGCGTCGAAGAAGTAATTCCGCCATAGGCGGCGCGATCAAGCGCCACATCACCGGAGCCAGTGACGTAGCGCAAGCCGGCTATCTGTCCATTCTTCAAAATTGCAAACTCAATAGATAGCTTCCCCTTCTTTAGCAGGGGCGGCATAGCAGACTCGGGAATCAGGTTGTACCAATTCTGTTTGACGTCATGCAGGATACGCTGCATGTAAGGGCCGAAATCCACGCCCATGGTGTCGCTGGTAATCTCCGCAGCGCCCATGCGCATGGTGGACTGATGCTGCCCCAAACCGAGGTCGCCCGCGTCTCCGCCGTAGCTCTTGTGACCTAGTGCCGCCCTGCGGGCAGCCTGATCGATGGCCTGCCCGGCCGAGGAAGGCTGACTCTCAAAGGTCGGCTGCGGCTTGTGCGCCAGTGGCGGCGTCTGCAATTTTGCCATCTGTTGCGGCGGAGGGAGCGGCTGGGGCTGTGCCTCCTGGGGTTGCGCTTGTGGCTGAGGTTGCGCCTGAGCAGCCTGCTGTTGGGGCTGAGCCTGCTGTCTCGGTTCCGGCGGCGCGACCGGCCCCGGCCGCCCGCGGCGCGAAGCGTCCAACAACTTTTTCAATTCCTTCGGATCGGGTTGCGGCGTCTTGGTGGTTGCGATGCGGTTCTTGTCCGACATCACATTAGTCTTAGGGTGTTCGCTCAGCTTTTGCGCGTCCGGAGGTAGTTCCAGGAAAGTGAGCTTATTGTTGTCGCGGCCCTGAACCATCATGACTGCCCTGTGCGGGAAATATTTTTCGAAGCTGGGCGAATTCACGATGATCAGAATCAGAACGATATGCGCGATCAGCGAAATCCAAAACGCCTCGCGTTTGCGGGATTTGGAAAGTTCGTCGCGCGCCTGGATCAGCAGGGTGGGGAAATCGTGCATCTCCCGGTAGGCCGATTCCCAGTTCTGGGAATCGAAAAGGTCGCCCTGTTCGGGCTGGCGATCAACCGGCGGCTCTAACGGAATTTGGATCAGCGACATCGAGGGCTATCACTTAAGATGCTGGCCGTATTTCATTATTCTCTCATTATTTTGGCCGCTGCCAAGACTTGTTATGGTGCAAGTAGTTACGGCAGAAACCCACCCCTAAAAGCCTACTGAAGCGAGCAATCCGGCGCTGTCAAAAAGTGTAAATGGCGGGCTTTTCCGGTGGCCGGATAAGTAAGACGTAGATCACACGGACGAAGTAACTCACCCTAAATTCAGCTTGCGCGCATGTGCCTCAATCTGGGACAGCACCTCGAGAGCTAACGCCAATGCGCTCCGACCGTCTTCCAGCGGGACCGGGGGAGCTTTTCGGCTGCGGACCGAAGCCAGAAAAGCCCGGATCTCAGCCCGTAAAGGCTCTTCGGGAGTGATAGGCGGTCTATTAATCTTGATTTCGGGATTGGCGGAGGGGCTGCCTTGATCGCCTCCGACAGTGAATGCCAGCACGTCTTGTCGGCCATAATCGATGGATATGTATTGCCTGGGCTGAAAGAACCGCAGCTTACGTACTCGCTCGGTCGAAACTCGACTGGCGGTAAAATTGGCCACGCATCCGGACTCGAACTCGATGCGCGCATTCGCGATATCAACTTTGTCGGACAGAATGGGCATACCAACCGCCCGCACTTCTTTCATCGGAGAATTAACAAACGACAATACTGTGTCCAGATCATGAATCATGAGGTCAAGCACGACGTCAATGTCCAGAGACCGGGGCGTGAACACGCTGAGCCGGTGCACTTCAAAGAACATCGGCTTGGTGATCAGGGGAATTGTGGCCTGAACCGCCGGATTGAAGCGCTCAAGATGCCCGACTTGAACAATGGCCTTTGCACTCTTTGCGATGGCGATTAATTCGTCTGCTTCGGCCAGCGAGGCCGCCAGCGGTTTCTCAATCAAGACGTCGACGCCAGCCTGAATGAGATTACGAGCTGCCGCCAGATGTTTGGAGGTAGGAACGGCGACCGAAACGGCGCGTACTTCGCTATGGGTGGAGAGAAGCTGCTCAATTGATCCGAAGGGGCGGCAGTTAAATTCTTTTGCCACCGTATCGGCGCGCTCTAAGTTGGTGTCAACAACTCCGACCAGGCGAACGGCGCAGCCTTCCTGCTCAAGCTGGTGATAGACGCGTGCGTGATTGCGCCCGAAGGCGCCCACGCCAACGACAGCAACTGAAATCAGTTCTTCTTGTGGCAGATAGTACTCCGGCTGAGGTCAGGCAGCAGTGGAGGAGAAAGTAAGAATACCATCTCAGCGGTGATGAGCAATGAAATTTGGAGTCAGGGCGACATTTTTCGAATTGAAGACTTCAAATTGCAGCCTGAAGAGCTTCAGGATTGCTGATTGCAGAATCTCTCCTACGCCCTCGCACGCTTCAGCAGCGCAATCTGTCCGCCATGATAGGCAGCGTGCTGCGATGCCCCGTGCAGCATGAACCTGATGTCATAAGGCTTGCCCGGAACCGGAGCGTTCAGCTTCTCCTCGGGGAGAGAAGAAAGCGCTTGAATCAAATTCGCGTGGGTGCTGCGCAGATTTTCTACTGCCTGGCGCCATGCAGCTTCGCCGGAGCTGATGATGTGGCCGAAATTCTCGTCATCGCTGAGGGTGAGGTTTTCGCCCTGAAGTCTGCGCGTGATTACCCGTTCCCATCCGGTCAGGTGCACAACCAGCTCCCAGATGCTGTGTGCGGTCGCAATCGGACGCGCCGCCGCCGTCTTGGCATCTACCCCATCCAGAAGTTCCATGAGCGCAGGTCCATGCCACGCCTCGCCATCGAAGGCGCACTTCAGTTCGTGAACGATTTGATCAACCTGAGACATGAAATTAATTTAGCACTCGGCACTCGCATTCAGCGGTCAGCATTCAGGGTGACCCATGTCTTTGGTTCCCAATTTCTGAGTGCTGAATGTCTTCTACTCCGCCACAATCGTAATTCCCGCTGCATCTGCGGCTACGATCACCGCCTCTCCGTCAATCAGGAGACACTTGCCGGCGTCCACTGCCAGGGCGTTTGCTCCCGCCGTATGCATCACTTCGATCGTTTTCGCTCCAACGACGGGAACATCGAAGCGCATGTCTTGTTTTGGCTTTGCGATCTTCACCACCGTAAGGCTACGGTCGAGAATTGATTTGCCCGGGTCCAAAGATTTCATGATCTGTCCGGCGCGCTCAATGGTGGCATCGGTTCCTTCAATAGCTTCGACCGCAACGCAGGCGCTTTCAGCAATCACGACCGTCTGTCCGATGTCGTACTCGCCCAAGCCGTGCGCTATTCTCCGGCCGTATTGAATGTTTTTTCTTTCTTGATCTGACGGCCCACGTTTGGTCAGCACGCCGGCATTTGCCAGGAGAGGGTCCAAAAGGGCAATCGAGCTCTCGAGAACGATGCCTTCGTCGGCCAGGACTTTGGCGACGGCGCCGAGAAGCGCGTCGGTGTTGCGAAGGTCGAGGGAGAGCAGCAGCTTGGCCAGGCGCCAATCAGGGCGAATGCTGGAAAAAATCTGCTTGTGCCTGACCTGTCCGGCCATGACGGCGCGAGTGACGCCCTCACGCTGAAATGTTTCGATCAGCTTTGAAAGCTCTCCGAGAGAAAGCCAATGTACTGCTGCCGCGCCGCGATTCTCAATCTCCGGAAATGTTTCTTCTTTGATCGCCGCGACCACAACTTCATAGCCTTGCGCGCGGGCAGCATCCAGCACGAGGAACGGAAAGCGTCCGTTGCCCGCTATGATGCCAAGTTTTTGCTTTGGAACCATGCAGAAGGATAACTGGAATTCAGGACGACGTGTTGGGCAAGACTGCGCCGTGGCCCAAGGCTCTCTTCACCGTTTAGCCCAGTAGTTTTTGTGCAGGATAGCGGCCAGAATCAGCAGGAACGCGAACAGGCGAACAAGATACGTCCACGGACTGGCTTCGTTCGGGCGGTCAACCATTAACGTGGAAATTCTGTTCACGCCTACAATCAGGAACGCGACCGCAAAGGCCAGAAAGAGTGAGTCGCTAGTCCGCCTCCAGAACTTCAGGAAGAACACCCCGGCCGTGAGCGAGCAGGTCACGATTACTCCCAAAAGGAAGGCTTCGATTCTCATTTATTCCCCCTCCCAAATGAGTCCGTAGAGCAGGATCATCATAGCCACCGCTGCGGTGAGCAATCGCCACAGGTACAAATCAAGGTTGGGATATATCACCAGGTCCACAAAAATGAGCAGGTTTGAAACCGCGAGGCCAAAGAAACATAGCGCGCTCCACAGTAAAAGCCTGGTTCGCGTCCGCAGGTAGCCGCGCAGCAGCAGCACGGCGCAGAGCAACGTGGTGACGGTTCCGAGGATGTAAACCGCGGCTCCCATATCAGTCTTTCTCCTTGGTAAAGCGGAAGGCTTGCGCAAAATCTCGCACTGCCGATGGGGCTTTGGCGTGGATCATGCGCGACACCCGAATCAGTTCCCGCCGGTAAGTCTCATTCACCTGCGAGATTAGGGCGTCCTTTTCCGCCGAATGGGATTTGTAGCGATAGTCGCCGGTGTCGGTTTCTTCCAGCAGGTCTCTTTGCACAAGGTCTCGGAGGACTCTGGCCGCCAGGTCAGCAGGCACGTACAGCGACTGGGCCATTTCTTCCCGGGACCAAGCTTTGGGGCGCCGGTTCCAGACCAGAAGCAGAGCTTCCAGGTGAGGAACGGTATCGAATTGTTCGAGGATGAATTGATCGACCAGCGCGGAATCCCCGTTCATTTCCGAGTGCTTCCTTCTCTCAAGATTCAGTTCGGCCCATGGCCCCGAACAGCTTTAGACCGTCGATCATTCCTGCGAAGGAAAAGGCACAACTTGAGACCGCCCGCCGCGAAGAAATACTTTACGCTGATGGAACCCCGACGCGCCAGTCAGGGTCAATTTTTTGGAGAGTTTAGTTCAGCCGCTGCAAACTACCCCGCCACCGCTGCCTCTTCCACACTCGCCGCACGCAAGAACCGGGCAGCCTCTTCCGGAGGAGTGGGATTGATGTAAAACCCCGTTCCCCACTCGAAGCCGCCGGTGCGCGTCAGTTTGGGTACGTACTCGATGTGCCAGTGGTAGTGGTCGTTCGCCGAGTCCTGGGTTGGCGAGCTGTGAATGACCAGGTTATAGGCGGGATTGTCGAGCACCTGATCGGCCTTGTTCAGAAGCACCCGAATCGCCTTGGCCAGGTTCTCGAACATGTGCGACGACGAATTTTCAAAAGCCGACTCATGCTGCTTGGGCAAGATCCAGGTCTCAAAAGGGAAGCGCGGAGCGTAAGGCGCAATGGTCAGAAAGTCTTCATTCTCGGCAACCACCCGCGCGTCGGCCTCGGTCTCCTGCTGCACAATATCGCAAAAAACACAGCGCTCTTTGTATATGTAGTACTGCTTGGCGCCTTCAATTTCTTCCGACACATAGATGGGCACAATCGGCAGCGCGATCAGCTGCGAGTGAGCATGCTCCATCGTAGCCCCAGCGGCCTCGCCGTGGTTCTTGAAGATCAAAATGTACTTGAACCGCTTGTCTTTTTTCAGATCAAGAATGCGGTCGCGAAAGGCCCAGAGCACGTCTTCGATTTTTTTGGATGGCAGCGTAGCCAGCGTGGCATTGTGATCGTTGGTTTCGACGATAACTTCGTGAGCCCCGATGCCGTTCATCTTGTCGAACATGCCTTCCGCCTGGCGGTTGAGGTTGCCTTCAATACCAAGCGCAGGAAATTTGTTCGGCACCACCCGCACGGTCCATCCGGGCGTATCCTTTTGCGGCGGCGGCCCTCCGTTTTGCGGCCGATAAGCCTGAATCTCCGGCGGGGTTTTACTTTCGTTCCCGTAACAAAAGGGGCAGAATCCGCCCCGCATCTTCACTGATTCGCGAGTAAAGTCGGTGGGCCGCTTGGCGCGGTCAGTCGAAATGATGACCCAGCGGCCGACAATGGGATCTTTTCTAAGTTCGGGCAAAGTAAACGTTTCCTCCAGCCCGCTGCCACCCGGGTTCGTTACATTCTACGATGAGAGGGCGGCATTCTGAAATAGCTCGAAGGTCGGTGGCACGGCACGCTGGTCGGATGAGCCGCTTCTGACTTTGTCGTAGTACACGGTAACGACATCGAACCGCCAAGCCGGCGCCTCCGGAAACTGCCGCCGCGGAAGCGTTCGCAAGTAGTCTCTAATTACGGTACGCAGATCGCCGCGCTTCTTCCGGTCCACCGCCGCTTCTGCGGGCTTCACATCGCGTGTCGTCCGGGTCTTAACCTCGATAAAGCACAGCACATCCTTGTCCCATCCGATGAGGTCGATCTCTCCGCGATGTCTAGCCGTTCGGTGATTGCGCGCAACCATTACATATCCTCGCCTGCGCAAATAGAAATACGCATCTTCTTCACCGCGCCTTCCAATGCGAAGATGCGCCGGGCGTTCGGGACCACGATTTCCAATACGGTCAATTGCCTGAATGGCAGCCTGTGTAAGTCGGCCAGAAAACATTGGTCAAGATTACTGATTCATCTCGGGATTGGTTGTGACGCGTGTCACACGCGACCTGTGGATTTCTACGCTGGAGGTTCGCCGAGCCAGAAAGGTCTTTGCGACAGACCTGCCCGGAGCGAAGTGGAAGGTGGTTATCTTAAGTTTTTCTTACGCGCCTGCAGCGGCACTCTTGCGGGCGGTTTTTTTCTGGCCCTGTTGCTCAATCAACTGCATTTCTTTCTGCAAAGATGAGAAGCGTTGCATGATTTCATTCAAGCGCATGGCCATATTGCGGATAGTTTCGACTTGTGATCGTTGTACGGCGGGCAAGGCAGAAGAATCGAGGAGGATCAGATCGGAATTGCCAAGGATTGACGTCAATGCGTTGTTCAAATTATGGCGTGCTTCGAGCATGTAACGCCCAAGAGAAGCCTGTTGCTCGACCTTGGCCAGGGTCTCGAGCGTTTTAGACAATTCGGCGTTACTGCGTTCGCGCTCAAGAATCTGTTCGGCTATGGTGACCAGAAGATCGGGCCAGCCGGGCGCTTCAGGAATGGTAATCGGACCTTGAGGAGCGTTGCCATTCAATTTCGAAACGTGGATCAGAGGCTTTGCCGTAGCTTTTAACGTGTGAAGAACCGGGATGAGGGTGTCAGCGGAGACCCCTCCAATGATTGCGAGATCGAAATTTCCTTCGCTGAATTCTGACAGGGAGTTACTCTCGGCCAACACAAATGACGGTACGCTGCGTTGCGCGAGCCAGCGGCGGGTGGCTGCGGCCGCGAACTCGGGCACGTCGGATACGATCACAACAGTTGGACGATTCACTGCAGTGACTCCACAAAGACTCTCATAGTTACTGCTCCGGATCAGCTTCCAGTGGGGCAGCGGAGACTTCAAATTCCATGCCGGCACCTGAAGTGGCCGATGCCCCTGCCACTGCAGCCATTGCCTTCGGTTTCGCTGTTGTATCAGCTACGGATTTTGAGAGAGCGTGCTCTACGGCTGTGCGCAAATCAACCAGAATGCAGAGCGGTTGGCCGGCAGAGTATTCAGCGTGAAACATCACGCGCCAAGACTGGCAAATCATCTGCAGCCGCGCGATGGGTTCGTCAGCGGCAAATTGCGCCTTGCGACAGTCGAGCGTGGTCACGCCGCGCGATTCGAGCTCGCGCAGGCCGTCGAAGATCACGTTCAAATCCTGCTGCATCAGTCGAAAGAAGACGCGGCGGATGAGAAATCCGAAACGGGTGAAAGCCGCCAAACTGATGGGATCAAAAAAATTGTCTCCGCATGAAGCCTTGATTTCGCGACCGCGTTCGATTATGCGGGCGGTGAACATTGCGTTAAGACTTTGAACCTGGCCCGCGTCCTTCAGAAGATCATCGAGGGATTGGAGAGAATCTGGTGTGTCCAATCCAGCCGATCCCAGCACTCCGGCGAGCGTCTTGCCCACAAGCGCGACCGTGAGGTCCGCCCCCGCCATCTCCTGGGGAACGACTTGGGAAAAAAACTGTACCAGCAGAAAATCAATCTTGTCGCGATCTTGCTCGGTGCGCTCTTTCTTATTTAGGTGGTGAGTAACGAAGTCGCGCAGGGCGTCTTCATTCATTTGAGCAGAGGTCTGGCCAAACTGACGCAGCTGATGGACCTGGATGAGCTGATCCAGCTTGGAAAACCAAGCCTCTGCGGCATGGATACATTCCGCCGTCGGCGTTTCCAGTTCCTGTTCCAATTCATTGCAGGGCTTTGATTCCAGCACGAATTCGCGAGCCATTGCGGAATAGAGCGGATATAACCGACGCCAGACCGGCCACAGCGATGCGGGATTCAATGTGCGAGCTGAGGTCATATTTTTGCTAAGCAGGTCGCTCCGCGACGCTTCACGACAACAATTCTGTGCACGAACCCAGCCAAAGCCGGCCATAGCTAAGTGGGTGAATTGGTTGGAGATGAAGTTTGAAAGGGAGATGAACGTGCCTAAATCGTCTCAAAATGAAACGGTGTCTCACGTCATTGCAGCCGCGGGCTGTCTGAGGAGAGCTCCGATTGAGACCCAATGTTGTAGCGCTTCAGCTTGCGATAAAGCGTAGCGCGGCTGATCCCAAGCATTTTCCCGGCCATGACCTTGTCGCCGTTTACCTGTTCGAAGACGCGTTGGATGGTGGCGCGTTCGATGTCTTCGAGATCGTTAGAGGAGAGGGTGGTGGGTGCGGTAACCATGCCCATGGGATCAATTCCCGGGGCATATGACGAGATGGATGGCGGCAGGTCGGCGAGATCGATCAGCTTGCCATCGCCTAAGGCAGTGGCGCGTTCAATGCAATTTTCGAGTTCGCGAACGTTACCCGGCCACTCATATTGCAGCAGAGATTTCATCGCCGTGCCGGTCACCTGGGTGCCCGAGCCCTTGGCATGGCGGTCCAGGAACCAATGAACCAGCATAGGAATGTCGGAGCGGCGTTCGCGCAGTGAAGGCAGACGGATAGTTACGACATCGAGTCGAAAATAAAGATCTTTGCGGAAGCGCCCGGCCCGGTACTCCGCTTCGAGATCGCGATTGGTAGCGGCGATAACGCGAACGTCAACTTTGATGCGCTGGTTGCTGCCGACGGGGCGCACTTCTTTTTCCTGCAAGACGCGAAGCAGTTTGGCTTGCATTTCGAGAGGGAGTTCGCCGATTTCATCGAGGAAAATTGTGCCACCGTTCGCGGACTGAAAGAGACCCGGCTTCGAGCGCATGGCGCCGGTGAAGGCGCCTTTCTCGTACCCAAAAAGTTCGCTTTCGATCAGCGTAGGAACGAGTGAGCCGCAGTCTACGGCAACGAAAGGACGGCTTGCGAAGGCGCCGCGAAAATGAATGGCGCGCGCGACCAGCTCTTTGCCGGTGCCGCTTTCGCCCACGATGAGCACCGGCGTGCGGGTGTCCTTAAGGCGGGCTACTACGCGAAGAACGTCTTGAATCTTAGGGCTGGAGCCGACAATTCCATGCAACCCGGTTTCGGTGTTCATGCGCTCGCGGAGGAACAGGTTTTCTTCAACAAGCTCGATCTTGTCAGCCATGCGGCGCAGGAAAAGCCTGAGCTCTTCGAGTGGTGAAAAAGGTTTTGAAATGTAATCGTATGCGCCAAGCTTCATGGCCTGGACGGCGGTCTCGACCGAGCCGTGCCCGGTCATGACGGCGATTTCGGCGCGTGGCAGAATGCGCTTTACCCGCTCAAGGAATTCCAATCCTGACATGCGGGGCATGACAAGGTCAGTAAGAATGATGTGTGCCGGCTGCTCTTCAAGCAGCGCCAGAGCGTCTTCGCCGGTCGCGGCCTCCGCGCAGGTAAATCCCATACCCTCGGCGACGGTAGTGCAAAGACGGCGAATACTTTCTTCATCATCGACAACCAGAAAACGAATTCCCAGACGATCGCTCACTGTGCTTTCCCCATGGTTTGTTCGACAACTGAAATAAACTGCTGGACTCGAAAAGGCTTCTCGACGCAAGGAGTGCCGGTACGGCGCAAGGTTTCGGCGGTATCTTCATTGGCGATGTCTCCAGTGATAAACACCAGCCGCGACGCCAGTTCCGGACGATGGGCCATGACCCAGTCATAAACGTCGGCGCCATTTACTCCGCCCGGAGTGCGCATATCGGAGACGATTCCGAGAAAGTCGCCGCTTTCCAGCTGACGCAGACCTTCGGCACCGGAGTCGCTACACACCACGACGTACCCGCTGCGTTCCAAAACAGCGCGGACATAGCTCATCACTGCCGGCTCATCTTCGATGAGCAGGACGGGCAGGTGCTCGGGTTTAGTGGCGGATGTACTCATGGTTTGGCAACTCCAGCGGCAGCAGAAAGCGATGCCAGTTCATTCACGGAGGGCAGGCGAACGGTAAAGGTCGCGCCCTGCCTGCCGGCGTTATTCGCACAAAGAATTTCGCCGCCGTGTTCTTTCACGATTCCGTAACAGATGCTGAGGCCGAGGCCGGTCCCTTCTCCGACTTGCTTGGTGGTGAAAAAAGGATCGAAGATGCGGTCAGGATTGGTGATGCCATGGCCGTTGTCGCAGAATGCGACTTCGACATAGTCCTCGTTGCGGCGCGTGGAAATATCGATGCGCGGGCCGTCCACGGACTCACGGACGGCGTCATAGGCGTTGTTGAGGATGTTGAGAAACACCTGCTGCAACTGCTGTGAATCGCCAATCACAAATGGAAGATCATCGTCATAGCGCTCGGTGACGGAAACGCCGCGGCTGTGAAAGTCGTAGGCGCGGAGCTGGATGGTTCGCTTCAGGATTGCATTCAGCTGCACCGGCTTGCGCTGCGGCGGCATCTGGCGAGCGAAGCTGAGCAGGTTCTGTACGATCTGCTTGGTACGCTGCGCTTCTTGAAGAATCACGCGCAGGTCTTTGCGGGCGCTCTCGGGAAGCTCCTGATTTTCCATGAGCAGGTCGGCGAAGCCAAGGATTGCGGTGAGGGGATTATTCACTTCGTGCGCCACGCCGGAAACAAGCTGTCCTACGGCAGCCATCTTTTCCGCGTGCATGAGCTTGGCTTGTAGAGAAGCCGCATCGGTGATGTCACTCATGACAACTACAACGCTGCTCACATGGCCTTGATCATCGCGCATGGGGCTCAGGTTAACGGAGAACTGCCCTACGCGGCCGTCGGCGTTCAGCACCTGGAGTTCGAGATTGTCCACTTGACTGCCGGAGAGGACAGCAGAATAGGCATCGCGAATGGCATCGCGTCTCGAGGGTGAAATGAATGATTCGAGTGAGCGCCCCAGAATTGATTCCTGAGCATATCCAAGCACCTGCCATCGCCGATTGGCGTAACTGACCAGGCCGGCCGTGTCAGCTACCAGGATCAGGCTTTGAGTATTGTTGAGAATCTTGCCGGAAAAATCGCGTTCACGCTGGAGCTCCGACTGATAGGCCTTCAACCCGCTGATGTCGAGCATGAGGCCGCGGAACTGAAGGATGTTGCCGTGAGCATCACGCATCGCGAAGGCATTGATCAAGACGTGAACCGCGCTCCCATTCTTTCGCTTCAGCACTTCTTCGCGATTGCGCAGAGCGCTTTCGCCCTCCATGAGCGCAAAAAGCTCGGCATGGCGTTCGGGGGTGGTAAAAACATCTTCACGGGGATCGCAGTGCAGGAGTTCGTCGCGACTTTCGTGACCGAGCATGCGAACCAGGGCGTCATTAACTTCGACGAATCTGCCCTCGGGACTGCAGAAGAAGAGCCCTTCCTGAATGTTGTCGAAGAGTTCGCGATAGCGGCGCTCGGCCTCGCGCCGGTCGGTAATGTCCTTCAGAACGTGAATAGTCTGAAGGCCTTCGCTGCTGGCGGCGTGTACTTCCGAGGTTGAAACCAGATAAGTGCGATCAAGGCCAGGATGGACGTATTCGTCGGCGAGCCCGGCCGAGCTCCGGCAGAACGGACATGATCGCAAGGGTGGGTTACCGCCGACAGTCAGCAGCGCGCCCATGTTGATGCCGATCAATTGCTGGGGCTGAACACCGATAAAGTCCGCGAGGGAGCGGTTGACGCGCAATACATTGCCGAATTGATCATGCGCCACCACAAAATCAGGAATGGCATCGAAGATTTCGATCCAGTGGCGATTGGCCTGCTCCATGCGCGCGAAGAAGCGACCATTTTCCAGAGTGACTGAGACTTGCCCTGCGATGGCCTGCAAGAGTTGGCGATCATCCTGGCTGAGTGGGTGAGCGCGGTCCGCGAGGCACAGTGCGCCGAGCAATTCTTTGCTGCTGCCTTGCAGGCGAGCTATGGTGAGGTCAGTCCATTGCAGCTGCGAGGCAAGCTCGCCGCCCAGCAGGTCCGCGGCCGGAAGGCTGCTGACCGGTTCGGGATGAGTGGACATCCAGCGGAGAATGCTCCCGGCCAGCGGCGCTTCGACCTGCTTACCATGGTCGCCTGCTGCGGAGAACAGGGCGCATGAAGATGATTCGCCGCCCGCAACGACGAGTGCGGCCGCGGGAACGGCCATCATCTCTGCCGCGCGTTGCAGGAACTTTCGGGCGAACTCGGGTCCGCGCACCAGCGAGTGAACTTCAAGAGCGAGAATGGTGAGCGCTTCGGCTTTGCGCCGGTGCTGATCTGAAAGCAAGAGATTGCGGCTGACTTCGAGAGCAACTGTCACCTGCGCGGCGAGAGCCTGCGCGCGACGAATATCTTCGGCCGATATCGCATTCCCGTCAGCTCGATCCAGAGCGCCAAACACACCCAGTAACTGATCACTGGTTCCCAGCAGCGGTACGGCCAGCAGCTGCTTTACTCCAAATTCCGAGAGCAACTGCTGGTTTGCGCCCGGCAACTGGGTGACGTCTTCAGCGTGAAAAACTTCTTTTTTGCGAATAGCACGAGTGAGAATCCCTTCCGGAAAGACGAAGCCACTCGGCCCCGGTTTTCCATCTTGTTGGCTCCAACGGATGTAGAGCTCGTCATTTTCCATCAATCCAACGAAAGCGCGCCCGAAACCGAGAAAATCTCCGGCGCGGAGGATGAATTTCTGCATGAACTGATTGAGATCGGAAATTGACCCCAGCTCAGACGCGATGCTGACAATCTGATGAAGCTCGTGGGCTTGCGCCCGGGCTTTGGAATACAGTTCTGCGTTCGAAATCGCAACTGCGGCAAAACTGGTGACGACTGGCAGCAGAGATTTCTCTTCTGCACTAAAAGGGCCTTCACGCCGTGGGTAAACCAGGATGGCGCCTTCTCGATTCGAGGTACGAAACGGCGCCGCAAGCAACGTGCCCGGCGGAACAATATCGCCTAGCGAATGGGCGCGAGGATCAATAGCCACGCTGATGGGCTCGCCGGCCCGAATTGAACGATGGGCAAGGTCAGAGGCGAACTTCAAATCGCGGCGATCATAGCGGGCGCGGACGGACACGGCCAAGGCTGGATTTTCCGTCGCCACTGCCCACAATTCGTAGCCGGTGGCTTCGCGGACCAGGACGCAAACCAGAGATGTCCGCAGAAGGGCACGGAGACGATCGCCGATGGCCTCAACCAGAACGCCGAGGTCGGCTTCTGAATGCAGCGCAAGCGCGACTTCGGCCAAAATTCCGGCACGGCGTTTTTCCTCTCTCGCGCGTTCTGAAAGACGCATTGCCTCTAAAAACCCGCCGAGTTGCGCGGCGAAGATGCTGGCCTTCGCAAGATGGTCTTGGGTGAAGAACTGGGGGTCGGAATTATGTAAGAAGACAGCTGCCCCCAATACCTCATTCGAAACGATGAGTGGGACTGCCATAACTGCCTGGGCGCTGAACTCAGCGGCCAGTGGATAGTTTGCAGTATCGAGCGCATTGCGAAGCACAGGCTTTTTCTTGTGAATGGCTTCTTCGGCGATGGCGCTTTCTGAAGTTTTCAACCGGGCGTTGCGAAAATGTTCGGCCATCCAACCGTCGGCTTCGGCGCCGAGTAACTGGTCGGGAGGAAGGAAGTGCCAAACGTAGCTGCCGCTGGCTTGAAAGTAATTGCGCGTCTCCCGACAAAAGAGCCTGAGGAGTTCAGAAGAAGAAACGGTCTTGGCGGCGCTGTCAGAAAACTCGAGCAGAAGCCTCTGAAACGAGTCGTCCTTAGTTCCGGCGGGATACGACTGCAACAGCTGCTCGGACCCGATTGTCAGAGGTCCCCCTTCGGCTGATGATGGAAGCCCATGCCGGGCCAAGTCATTGAATTACTTGACTCTATCGTGCAATCTCAATTTGAGTCAAGGAGAAAGGGGGTCGGCCTCGAAGCGGGAACCTGCTTCGGCAAACAAAAACTCGTATCAATCTGAGACTAAATCATTCGGGCTGAGACAAAAGCAAGCGTCTGCCGATGGTCATCAGGGGACCTGGAATCAATGTAAGTCGCTGAAAATGATAGGAAAGACCTATCGGCCGAAGGACGTTACAGCGTGGTAGCGTCCTTGCAATTGAAACAATTTGATTCTGATCCAGAGGGGGAATTGTGTCCTTTCATAAGAGTGTACGAAAAATTGCGAAGTCAGCTCTTCTGGTTGCGACTCTTTGTGGCGCGTTTGGAATTTTGTCAGTGCCCGGAGCGCAGGCCCAAACCAGCGAACGCAAAGTGAAGTTCAAGATCACGCCGCAATATCCCGACATGGCGCGAAAACTCGGGCTCACCGGAGTTGTGAAACTTGAAATTGTGGTAGCGCCCAACGGAAACGTGAAGGACACGAAAGTAATCGGTGGTCACCCGATTCTTGTCAATGCTGCAGTGGATGCGGTGAAAAGATGGAAGTTCGAGTCGGCCAGCGCGGAAAGCATCAACACGCTGGAATTCAAGTTCCAGCCGGAGCAGTAATTCGGCGAATGTCTTGGCGAGGTGGAAATCGAATGTCAATCGGCAAAAAGCTATACATAAACTTCGGCATCATCCTGGGCATGGTGGTGGTGCTGTTTCTGGTGACCTGGTACGCCGTCGCCCACGAGCACAGTGCGAAGACGGCGGCGGATCAGGCATTGAAGATGGCCGATAAGACTGACCATGTTCGATTTCAAGTCATGCAAAACCGCCTCTATCTCAGCAATTATCTGCTGAGCGGAGATAGCCGGGAAATTGAACGCATGATTGAAGGCGTACAAGATTTGAATGATTCTCTGGGAGGCGGACAGAAGCTGGCCAGCTCTGACCAGCAGCGATCGGCGCTGGAGACGGTCAAGAATAATGAAAACTCGTGGTTCGCCGAATTTGCGCAGCCCCTGTTGCAAAAACGCAAGGAAGTGGATGCTGGAAACGCAACCGTCGCCGATCTGCAGATTTTCTATTTGCAAAAAGATCCTGCCACCTGGCTCAAGAACTCTACCGATGCTTTAAATGTTGCGGACGCAGAGACGCACCACATCCTCGAGCAAAGGCGCAAGGACGATGAGAGCGCGGGTACCTGGACTATTTTCATAGCCCTGCTTAGCACATTGGTGGCAGTGGCGCTTGGGATTGCGATTGCCTACCGCACCGCACACTCGATCACAAGTCCTCTGTCGGCAATGATCAAAGTTGCGAAGCAGATTGGAGAAACGGGAGACCTGGAGCACCAGATCGAGTTCCAGAGAAATGATGAGATTGGGCAACTGGGGCGGACTTTCGGAAGCATGGTCACCTACTTGAAAGAGATGGCTTCGCTCTCGGAGGCCATCGCTGGCGGCGATCTGGCTGTGGATGTGAAACCACGCTCGGCGAACGACACTTTGGGCAGCGCATTCATGAGAATGACTGTAGGCCTGCGCGGACTAGTAAGAAATGTGCGCGACGCTGCTTCGCAAGTAGCCAGCGCGTCATCGCAGGTGGCGGGTGCGTCTGACGAGTCGGCCAAAATCAGCTTGCAGACTTCTTCAGCCATTGATGAGGTCACAAGCACCATGCACGAGATGAGCGTGAATGTGCAGAACATGGTGAAGAGCACGCAAGTGCAGGCATCCAGCGTAAGCGAGACGTCAGCGTCCATCGACGAGATGGTGGCTTCAATTCAGCGGGTCGCGGACACCGCCAAAGTGCTGCTTGACATTTCTAACCGGTCGCGGGAGGAAGTGCACAGCGGCATCACCACCATGGAAAAGGCCACCGACGGGCTGAATAAGATCAACACGACTATCGGTGCATCAGGGCAAATCATTGGCTCGCTGGGGCAAAGAGCAGATGACATCGGCAAGATCATCGAAGTCATTGATGACCTGGCGGAGCAGACGAATCTTCTCGCCCTGAATGCTGCCATCGAAGCTGCTCGCGCAGGCGAGCACGGTCTCGGTTTTGCCGTAGTCGCGGATGAAGTCCGCAAGCTGGCGGAGAAGTCGGCGCAATCTACCAAAGAAATTTCCGAACTGATCCAGAGCATCCAGAGAGAGGCGCGCAAGGCAGTCGAGAACATGGACCAGAGCACTTCGATTGTGAACGAAGGCTTGGATCTGGGACAGGAACTCAATACTGCGCTGCGCAAAATCTCGAACGTGGTCACAGAGGTTTACAAATTCGCGCAGGAAATTGGCGCAGCGACCAATGAGCAGTCGCATGGGTCCACGCAGATTGCGCGAGCTACGACCCGGCTGAACGAGATCACACACGAAATCAACTCGGCAGTGGAAGAACAGGCCTCGGGCGCGCATGCTGTGGTGAAAGCGATGGAACGCATGCGGGAACTGGTGCAACAGACGACCTCAGGCTCGACGGAACTGGCGGCTTCGGCCGAACAGATGTCCAAGATGTCGCGCGGCCTGCTCAATTCTATGGACGATTTCAGCGTGGGGCAGGATGGGCAGTACGAAGGCGAAGAGCGCGGGCATAAGGCTGCCCGTGCCGTCGCCGGAGGACGTGGATGACCGGAGGAGCGGCGATGAGCCGGGAGCTGCACATCGTCGGGTTTCAGGTGGGACGCGAGACCTATGGCGTCCCCATTACGTCTTTGCATGAGATCGTCCGGGTGCCGGAAATTACCGCCGTGCCTGACGCTCCCGAATATATGGAAGGCGTAATCAATCTGCGGGGAAAGATCGTGTCGGTGATCGACCTGCGTAAGCGTCTGGGCGAAAAGAAAATTAGTTCGACACGGCGCAATCGAATTCTAGTGGTCGAGCATAAGGGCAGGCTTTCTGGATTGATTGTGGATTCGGCTTCTGAGGTATTGAAGATTCCTGCTGCCGACGTCGAAACATCGCCCACGTCGTTCGAGGAAGGGCGTAGCAACTGTGTGACCGGGCTGGGCAAATATAAAGGCCGGTTAATTGTTCTATTGGATATGGCCCGGCTGCTCGATTTGGGCACCGCGCAGAAGTCCGAAGCTCAGGCGGGAACAGCCGGCCAGGCTCGGCGTGCGGCAGCCGCGAAATAGGAAAGCAAGGAAACGGATGAGTTCTCCAGCTTTAGCCATACAACTCAGCGATGCCGAAATGCGGTTGCTGCAGGCGCTCGTGTATCAGGAGTGCGGCATGTACTTTGACGCGCGCCGAACCCATTTCCTGCAGGACCGGCTCCAGCGACGGCTGCGCGAGTGCCGCCTGGATTCGTTCTACAGCTATTACCGTTTGCTGATCAGTGACTCTGGCCGTGAAGAATTGATGGCGCTGTTGCAAAACCTGACGGTCAACGAAACCAGTTTCTTCCGTAACAAGGCGCAGTTGGAACTGTTTCACAAACAGATTTTGGAAGAAATCATCCGCCAAAAGCATGACAAGCGTGAGCATCAGATTCGAATCTGGAGCGCCGGCTGTTCGACGGGACAGGAAGCCTACACCATTGCGATGCTGGTAGCGGATTCTTTGGCGTATCACCAGTTGCGGATGCCGCCTTCGGGCGACGTGCAGTGGCCGAAGCCGCTGGTTCCTCCACCGTGGGAGGTTGAAATTCCAGCCAGTGACATCAATTACTCCGTTTTACGGGCAGGCCAGGAAGGGCTTTACAACGAGCACCAGATGGCATCGGTGGACTATGCCTACCGATTACGTTATTTCGACAAGGTCGGGGATCGATACGCGGTTAAAGCCACGATCAAGGAATTGGTGCACTTCGATTTCCATAATTTGAAGACGGAGTTTTTGCCGCAGAAAAACGATGTCATCTTTTGCCGCAACGTCATGATGTATTTCGACGAAGCGGAACAGCAGCGCCTGATCGAAAAATTCTACCGCTGCTTAAATCCTGGCGGATATTTGCTGGTCGGGCACGCCGAGAGCCTTTTGGGACTGACCGACAAATTCGCGATGGTGCACCGCAACAGCGGCACCGCCTATAAAAGGATTGAGGTGGCGCAGTGACCCAGCCGTTCGATGAACGCGGAGCTGAACTGCGCGACCTGTTCTTTGAAACTGCGCAGGAGCTTCTCCAATCGCTGAATGAAGACGCCCTGAAGCTGGAGAAGACGCCGCAGGACAGCGAGATTATCCGCAGCATTCGCCGGACGGTGCACACGTTGAAGGGCGACGCCGCGGCCGTCGGTTTTCGCGAACTGAGCGAACTGGCACACGCGATTGAAGACGCATTGGCCGGAGACGCAACTTCAGGTGAGGTATCGCTGGCGGAGCTGGGCTTCAAGTCGGCTGACACATTTGGGGCGATGCTGGTCGCGTACCGTGAGAAGGCGGCATTACCGGATGCAGCGCCACTGAAGCGTATGGTGCAGCAGTTGGCCTCGGGGCCGAGCAAACCAAAAGGCCGTAAAGCAAAAAAGTCGGTGGATGTCGAAGTGGTCTGGACGGAGTATGAAAAGCTTTCCGCAGAAGCGGTGCGGTCTGAGGGGAAAACGGTTTTTCATATCGTCGCGCACATTGATCCGTTGTGTGCCATGCCGATTGCCGCGCGGCAACTAGTGACAAATGCGCTGGCCTCGGTAGCGCAGATACTGGGGGCGCGTCCGGAGTCGGGCGCCACGGCCGAAACCAAACAGATTGATTTGCTGGTAGGTACCTCGCAGTCGGACAAGTTGCTGATTGGCCGCTGTGAGATTCCTACGGTCATCAGACGAGTGGAATGCGTCGAATTCAACGGGTCGGCGCCGGCCAGCTCTCCAGCCAGCACGGAAGCCGAGCCCGTGGAAATTGATATTAACGGTAAGCCTTTGGAGACAGGCTCTCTCGAGGTACCTGCGAAAGAGTCCCACGCTGTTGCCGGCGAAAGCATCTTGCGCGTAGACGCAGAGCGCATTGACAACGTATTGAACCTGGTAGGGGAACTTATCATTGGGAAATCCATGCTGCAACAACTGATGCAGGAGTTTGCAGCGCGGTATCCGAAAGACCCGCTGCGGCCGCGACTGTCTGATGCGATGGCGTTTCAGTCGCGTGTACTCAACGATCTGCAGCGCTCGGTGATGAAAATCCGCATGGTGCCGGTGGAGCAGCTCTTCCGCCGGTTTCCGCGCATCGTGCGCGATACCGCACAACGTTGCGGGAAGGATGTATCGCTGGAACTGACTGGACAAGATACCGACCTGGATAAAGGTCTGTTGGACGCAATTGCGGAGCCGCTGACCCACATTGTCCGCAACGCAGTGAGCCATGGATTGGAGAGCGCAGCAGAACGCGAGCAGGCGGGCAAGCCGGCCGGCGGGAAAATTGTCTTGAATGCTTACCACCAGGCCAATCAGTTGATCGTCGAAGTCAGCGATGACGGTCGTGGAGTAGATGCAGAAAAGGTGAGGGCCAAGGCGGTCAAGACCGGAGTAATTTCAGCTTCGGAATCGGAGCGTATGACACCTCAGGAAATTCTTGAGCTGGTATTTCGGCCGGGTTTCAGCACCGCTGATGAAATCACCGAGATTTCTGGAAGGGGCGTCGGTTTGGACGTCGTTCGCACCATTCTGCATCGCTTGAAAGGCACCGTCGAATTGGAAACGCGGCCGGGTGAGGGGACGAAGTTCCGCCTGAAATTGCCTTTAACGCTGGCCATCATCAAGGCCCTGCTGTTCCGGGTATCAAACCGGCTGTATGCGATTCCATTGAACACGGTGGCGGAGATTGCGCGGGCACACGAAACTGACCTTCACCAGGTCGAAAGCTGGAACGTTCTGCAGCTTCGCGGCGAAGTGTTGCCATTGATGCGCCTGGGCGACGCTCCATCCGATGACCTGGAGAACAGGCGGGGAAAAATCTTCGTGTTGGTCATTCATTTTGGCGGACGTAAGTGGGGGCTCATTGTCGATGCTCTCGAAGGGGAAGAAGAGCTGGTGATCAAAGCACTGGACGATCAAACCATTGCTACTGATTTGGTGAGCGGCGCGTCCATTCTGGGCGATGGCCGTGTGGTCCTGATCATGAATCTGGCTGCGGTGGTGGCGCGCTTCACTGCTCCGGGCCGGGAACGTGCGCCCGAGGGGTTGTTTCACACCAAGACGGTCGCGGCGGCGGCGGAGGTGCGGCAATGAGCGCGAAGCCGGTGCGCGTTCTGGTAGTGGATGATTCCGCGTTGATGCGCAAGCTGATTCCGCAAATCCTCGCTACCGATAATTCCATTGAAGTAGTGGGCACAGCAATCGACGGCAACTTCGGCCTGAAAAAAATCGAGGAACTCAAGCCCCAGGTGGTGACGCTCGATCTCGAGATGCCGGGCATGGGCGGACTCGACATGCTGAAGGAGATCATGCGCCGACACCGGGTCCCAGTGATCGTGGTCAGCTCACATAGCACCAGCGGCGCCACGGTGACGTTAAAGGCGCTGTCGTTGGGAGCTTTTGATTTCGTTGCCAAACCGACGGACGTTTCATCACGAATGCAGGAAGTCGGGCGGGACCTGATTTCAAAGATCAAGGCGGCAGCCCAGAGCCGGGGAATTCAGATTCGGCCAGAGTCGGAGTTTCCGACGCCTGCAATACGGGAGAAGAACAAGGCAGCAGCAGCCAAACAACCAACCCGGATTGTTGCCATCGGTATCTCAACCGGCGGCCCTCAATCGTTGCAATTTATGCTGTCGCATCTTCCCGCTGATTTTCCCGGCAGCATTGTGGTCGTGCAGCATATGCCCGAAGGCTTCACTGAAATGTTCGCGCGGCGGCTGGATGAGTGCTGTGCCCTGAATGTGAAGGAAGCGCAATCTGGCGACCTATTACTGGCAGGCCGGGTGTTGATTTGCCCGGGCAATCGGCACTTGAAGATAAAGCACATGCCGCTGGGAGACGTCACGATTCTGAGTGACGATCCCCTAGTCAACGGACATCGGCCGTCAGCCGATGTGTTGTTCAAGAGTGTGGCGGAGGAATTTGGCCAGCGTGCGATCGGAGTTTTGATGACCGGTATGGGAGAAGATGGCGCTCATGGTTTGGGGCTCATCAAAGCGGCGGGAGGTTTGACCATTGCACAAGGTGAGCAATCATGCGTGGTCTTCGGTATGCCCAAGGCGGCGATCGAGCGCGGATACGCGATGCGAGTGGTCGAACTTGACGCCATGTCCAGCACCCTGCAAGCACAGTGCGGCAGAGGCGGTGCAGCAAGCGGTCGGGCGGTCGGCGGGCATTAGTTGCCTTCCTGCCCGCATGGGAGATTTTGGTCGGATCGATTCGATCGGATGCAAGAGGAGGATGTATGGAGCAGTTTGCAGCAGTGAAGCGTAGCAAGGACGGTCAGCCAGTCCAGTACCTGATCGTGGACGATTCCGTTTTCGCGCGCAAAAATCTGGGCCGCATCATTGAAAGCTTCGGCGGACAGATTGCAGGCGAGGCGGGAGATGGCGTGACCGCTATCAGCGAATACGACCGGCTCAAGCCCGATATCGTGCTCATGGATATCACCATGCCGCAGATGGAAGGGATTGAGGCGGCCGAAAAGATCGTGCAGAAAAATCCCGAGGCGAGAGTCGTGATGGTGTCTTCCGTGGGATATCAGGAAAACATCGTGGCGGCTTTGCAGCGCGGCGCACGGCACTTCGTGCAGAAGCCGGTCAAGCCGGAAGTGCTCTACGAAGTAATCAAATACGTGCTCGGAGAAGACGGCGCGGTGGCCAGCGCAGCCGGCGCAGGGGCGTAATCATGAAGATGGAGCTGATCCAGCCGTTCATCAATGCGGCCGATGCGGTCTTGTCGCAAGGCCTGCAATCTCCCATGGAGATAGGAAATCTCAGCATGGAAGAAGAAGCTTACCGCCGCAAGGGTATCGCGGCTATGGTGCGCCTGACGGGAGAGATTGAGGGACGCATCATTTTCGATCTGGATCCGAAGACGGCGGCGCGCGTGGCCAGTCTTTTTGCAGGCACCGAACTGCCGGAGAGCGATGGCCTGGTGCGGGAAGCAGTGTGTGAGCTCGCCAATCAGGTTATCGGCAATGCGGTCGCAACTCTCAACGACCAGGGTTTTCATTTCCGGGTACATCCGCCTGAGCTGCATACATCCGAACAAGGTCCGAAAAGCACTGAGGACATCGAGGCTTTAGTGTTGTGTTTCGAAACGAGCAGCGGCAGCGTATTCATGAACATCGCATTGCGCTATCATGCGCTGGCGAAGGCAGCCACCGGAACTGATTGATAGCTCTCTTCTGCCAAAAAATTGATTTCGCTCTGACCACTTCTGCGACCAGAATCAAAAACAGGTTGCCGTTCGACTTCTCCCTTCGGGGAAGTCGCACATGGGCCAGCACCGGCGGATGGCACGGCTGGGATGAAATCTTCTAAACCTGCCTCGTCGTGGGTATAACTTCAGTTGCGCTCTTGCCGATGTGCTCCTCTGGATTTCTGTGGCAGCGTGCTACGGTCCGGGCACCAGGAAAATAGGATTTTCGTAAGGCGGGATTGCGCCCGAAACCACCGGGAATGAACTCACAGGCGAAGGCACGGTGGCCATGAGCACATCAGCAGGGTGGGGGTCGGGACCGACGTTGGATGGAAACGTATCGATTACCGAGACGCTGCCCGCGTCACATTGCGAAACGTAAACCTTGAACGGGCTGTTCTTACCACCACCCGAGGTGGCCGCGAACACCCGGAAGCGCGCAGCGGAACATCCCGTTTGAGCTATATTCGAGCTTTGCGGCAGAGCGATGCTCTTGGTAACAGTGGTGGTGCCTGGATCAATCACCGAGGCCTGCGCGCAGATGGCGCCGCTTGCATCCGCCTGATAGCTGGCAACGTAAGCGCGGCTGCCGTCGCCGAGCACAGTCACTGACGTCGGGCGAACTGCTGAAGTGCATCCCGAACCGACAACCGCAGGAATGCCGACTGCTGCGCCGCTGCGCAGCACCGGCGGATCGCTGGACACGTCGAATACGCTGACCGAGCCGGCTGCCGGGTTCGTTACATAAAGAAAATTCGAAAATTTATCGTAAAACATGAAGTTCGCGCCGGCGCCCGCGGAAGCCGAGGCGCTGGTCACCGCGTTTGTCAGCGAAGAGATCACCGAAATGGTCCCGTTGTTGGCCAGCACATAGATATGAATGTTGTCGGCTCC
>DATJHT010000017.1:0-6538 GCA_035493765.1 Terriglobales bacterium | reverse complement strand
CAGCTTTCATCCCCAAAAAACAAGACAGTTAGTACAATTCTCAGGATGATTGCCCACCTGCGCGGAAAGCTGATCACCCGGCATCCCAACCTCGTGGTTCTCGAAACCGCGGGTGTCGGTTACCAGGTCACTGTTTCCGTGCCCACGTTTTCGCAGCTGCCTTCGCTCGGCAGCGAAGTTGCGCTCCACATTCATACTCATGTGCGCGAAGACCAACTGGCTCTTTACGGATTTGTTCGTCCGGAGGAAAAGCAGCTTTTCGAGAAGCTGATCACGGTCAGCGGCATTGGGCCGAAGCTGGCGATCACCGTTCTGAGCGGCATGCCCGCGGACGAGATGATCAATGCCATCCGCAGCAACGATCTTGCACGACTGACGAAGATTCCCGGCGTTGGTCGCAAGACCGCAGAACGCATGGTGCTGGAACTGCGCGACAAGCTGCCGCCTGTCGGCGCGACCGATCAGGTGCAGGCGATTCCGTCATTGAGCGCCACTCAGGAAGACGTGCTCTCGGCCCTGATGAATCTCGGATTTCAGCGTCCCGCTGCTGAAAGGGCGCTGGCGCAAACGGCGAAGAACGGTGATGCAGAATCGTTCGACGTCTTGTTTCGCGGGGCCTTGGCGTTGATCACGAAGTAGCGCAGATGAATCGAATCAGCGCAAAACAAAAAGTCCCCGCCGTAGCGAGGACCTTGGATTCCTGTCTCGACCTTACTTCTTCTCGGGGGTTGTTTCGCCCACCTTAGCGTACTTGCGGCGAAAGCGCTCCACACGTCCGGCGGTATCCATCAGTTTCTGCTTGCCAGTGAAAAACGGGTGGCAATTGGAGCAGATTTCAACGTGGATGTCGCCCCTATGGGTCGAGCGGGTGCTAAATGAGTTGCCGCATGCGCAGAGCACGCGTATCTCGTTGTATGCAGGATGAATAGCTGCCTTCATGGGTTCTCCAAATCTCTGTTGCGAACCATTTGATTCTAAAGGATAGCCAAAGGATTCAGCAACCGGTTGGCGGTCATTGGCTGTCTAGGGATTTCCGGAGAGATGGCTGCATTCAGGGCTTGACCTGGCGGATCAATGATTGCTGAGCGCTGACTGCGTGCAGAATAAAACGGCAGGGCCGACCCCCTGCCGTTGTAATCCGAAACAAAATTACTTGCCGCGGTTGACGGCTTTCTTCAAATCCGCGCCAGCGGTGAACTTGGCCACCCTGCGGGCTGCGATTTTGATCGTCGCGCCGGTCTGCGGATTGCGCCCGTTGCGCGCCTTCCGCTGTGAAATCGAAAATGTTCCAAAACCAATCAGTGCAACACGGTCACCCTTTTTCAATGCCCCGGTAATGCTGTCAACGGTTGTGTCGATTGCGCTGGCGGCCTGGGTCTTACTGATGCCGCAGCCCGCAGCAATGCGGTCAATTAAATCTGCTTTGTTCATCGTAGCTCCTGGGGGAGATTTCCTTGTTCTCAGCGAAGCACCCAACAGGCGCGGCATGCCGCCCCTTCAAATTCACTTGCGTTGAGCTGGGAAACTCGCCGAAAGCTATTTAGCTCTCGCGTTTGCGGAATGTCAACTGTGAAAATCCGCGCCAGATGCCGACTTCGGCAACCGTTGCTGACGGACGGGTTGATGCTGGCGGAAAGCAAAGCATTCTCACCACAAAGACGGAGTCACCAGAGAAATCTAACTTCTTGAAGAAGTCAGACCTTCTCTGTGCCCCCTTGGCTCCGTGATGAATGTCTTTGTTTTTCCTCACTTCTCCACAATCGTGTCCGCTCCTGCACAAGATGTACACAGAGCATTCGTCCCGGCCACTTGCGCGAAACAAGATCACAGTGCAAAGTGAAAAGAGAGTGAATGATGAGAGTCGCCGCTGAGGTTTGTCCCGTTTGCGGGGGTAGTGGTTGGAAGTCTGCCGGCTCCGACCGCCGCGTGGTGCGTTGCGATTGCCGCCTGAAACTGCGCGGAGAGGCGCTGCTTAGCTGCTCTCGAATTCCCAGGCGTTACGAACATTGCGAACTCTCGAACTTCGAGTTCGAAGGCCCGCACGCTCATTTGATGCGGGCCCGTATGGAAGCCTGCAAGTTCGTGGAAGAATATCCCCTGGACAACACCGGCTTGCTTCTGATCGGCAGTATCGGGGTGGGAAAAACCCACCTGGCAGTTGGCATTATCAAAGAGCTGGTTGCGAGCAAAGGCATTCCATGCCTGTTCTACGATTATCGTGAACTTCTCAAGCAGATACAGAATTCCTACAACGATTCGGTTAAGGCCACCGAGCTCGAAGTCCTGCGCCCGGTGTTCGAGACTGAAGTCCTGGTGCTCGACGAATTGGGCGCGGTGAAACCGACGGAGTGGGTTTGGGACACGGTCAGCCTGATTCTGAACACACGCTATAACGAAAACCGCACAACCATTATCACTACCAATTATCCCGATGATCCGGCAAGAGACAGCAACGGAAGTTCAGATTTTGCGCGCGCCCATCGGGCCGCCCGCGGCGAGACTCTCGGCGACCGCATCGGTGAGCGCATGCGTTCGCGGCTTCACGAAATGTGCCGCATCGTGAAGATGGAAGGCGCGGATTTCAGGCAGACATTTAGAAGCGCAAGTTTCCGTTAATTGGATGGCATCGGATTCGTGAAATCTCGCGCTGCGGGCAGCATCGGTTTCCCGCCCTTCGAAAACCGCGAAGAACGGGGCACCCCACACCTGTTGCTAATACAGGAGCCACACCATCCTGAAAGGATGGTGCACCAGCCGAGGACCCGCTGAGAACCGAACCAGTGACAACTAGCAACTAGCGACTAGCAACTGCCCTATTCACTGTTCCTGAACGCTTCCGCGCGGCTCAGCATGAGCACCGCCGTTTGCGCCAGCCGTTCTACAACGGCGAGGTCGCCGTCGTCGAAAGCAAACGGACGACTCGAAAACACTTCGAGCAAACCTACCAGGTCGCGCTCATAAAGCACCGGCGCGGCAAGAATGGATCTGATTCCAAGATAGCGGCAGGCCTCGGCGTCAGTTCTGTCGTCTGATTCCGCGTCGTCACAACGCAAGCCGCGGCCCAGCCGAACGCACTCGCCAGTGAATCCGCTGGTGGGATCAATCTCCGTACCCAGCGGCGGTACATTATTTCCGGCAACCGCGCGGCAAGTCATCCCGTTTTCCCCAACCAGAGCGACGGCGGCGCCCGTGCCGCGAGTGATCGAACATGCGCGGCTGGCGATCAGCGTCAATCCAACATTGAGGTCACTGCCTAGCGACTTGAATTCGTACTGTACGGTGGTCGAAGCGGCCGTGCTGTCGCCTGTTTGCGATTCGGTCTCCAGGCTCAAAGCTACGCCGCCGCGAGCATCGGCGCGCGAGGACACGCTGTTCCGAAACGCCGATTCCTGCACAACCCAGCGCGGCGCTTTCCAACTCGGAGCACCCGCGTTTTCTGTCAGCCAGTCACGTAGTCGGGCGCGCTCCTTGTCCGGAAGGTCCGAGAAACGGACGCCGGCGCGTCCCAGCGCATCCGCCCAAGCGACATAGCCCGTTGTTTCCAGATATGCCTCGGGCTCTCCCAGCGAAAGATGCAGTGGGAGGATGCTGTGCGCCACCAGCGGCGATGGCGACTTCATGGCCATGCCCTCTTCGCTCAAATCGAGAATCATGCCGCCGGTGACGCCGTCAAAGCTGGCGAATGCGGGCGTATTAACCTTTTGTCGGAGCGAGTGACGCCTCTCGGGTGCCATAGCGCGGTTGTTGTCGGCTTTCTTCGGCGACCCTAGCCTGACGAAGTTGCTGGCGCTAAGGTCGGCTGCTCCCATCACCGGATCGGCAGGTGGCTGGCCAGTAACAGAGAACGGCTGCTTTCATCATGAGATGAAACGAAGGAAATGAGAAGTACATGGGAGGGTACGAGGAGAAATCGCAGTGAGGTAATGGCTCACAGCTCGAATCTCAAACCTGGAGTGTTGAATCAGTGACGCTCGAGTGTGCTCGAGTGGACGGGCGAGGGCGCCATCCCCATGCAGTCCTAATCCCCTACCACCCCTGCTTCATCCCCTTGTTCTGCTCATCCAGCCACTTCTTGAGTGGGGCAAAATATTCGATGATCGCTGTAGCGTCGCCTTCGCGCTGGCCAGTCAAAGCTTCCATCGCATCTGGCCAAGGCTTACTCTGACCCATTTCGAGCATCTTGTTGAGTTTCGCGCCGGCTTCTTTTGATCCGAAGAACGTGCAGCGGTTAAGCGCGCCTTTGTATCCGGACTCGCGGCACAGCGCGCGATAGAACTGGAATTCGTAAATATCTGCGAGGAAGTAGCGCATGTAGGGAACGTTGGCCGCCACGTGCAATTTTGCTCCAGGATCAAAGTCCGTTTCCTTCCGTTCCACCGGCGGCACTACCCCCTGGTACTTGAGTCGCAGCGCCCACCATGCTTTGTTGTAGTCGTCGGGCTTGATCTCGCCCGAAAAAACCTGCCACCGCCACTTATCAATCAGCAATCCGAACGGAAGAAACGCGACCTTCTCGAGCGCCTGTTTCAGCAGAATCGGAATGTCAGCTTCGGCGGGAGGGATATTGTCGAGCAGGCCTATCTTCTGCAAGTACTCGGGCGTAATCGCCAGCGCGATAGTGTCGCCGATCGCTTCATGAAATCCGTCATTGGCGCCGTTCTCAAAGAGAAACGGCTGGTTCTTATAGGCGCGCTGATAAAAATTGTGCCCAAGTTCATGATGGATAGTCACGAAATCTTCGTCGCGCACCTGAATGCACATCTTGATGCGAAGGTCGTCTTTGTTGTCGATGTCCCACGCGTCGGCGTGGCAGACGACTTCGCGATCGGCGGGTTTCACAAATAGCGACCGCTCCCAGAAGGTTTGTGGCAGAGGCTCAAAGCCCAGCGATTTATAAAAGTTCTCGCCATACTTCACCATGCCGTGGGCATCGAGCTTTTTCGCGCGCAATAATGCCGTCAGGTCATAGCCGCCGCTGTTCTCAGGAAGGCCAAGCAGTGGGAAAATGTTGCCCCACGATTGTGCCCACGGATTACCCAGTAGATGCGCCGGAATTGGACCATCTCGCGGCACTATTTGTGGTCCATACTTCTGTGAGAGCTTCGCCCGGACATAAGTGTGGAGCGAAAGGTAAAGCGGTCGCACCTGCTCCCACAGGCGGTCAACCTCTGCACTGAATTGCTCCGGGGGCATGTCGTACCCGGCGCGCCACAGCACCCCCGTATCTTTAAATCCCAAGTCGCGCGCACCCTGGTTCGAAAGATCAACAAATCGCGCGTAGCGCTTGCGCATCGGAGCGCCCACCGAGTGCCATCCCACCCACACATCTTTAAGCTGCTGAGGGTCACGGCTCTCTGCCATAATGTTTTCAACCTGCGTGATGTCAACGCATTTGCCCGAAGCGTCGCAATACTTGCCCCTGCCATAGTCAGATTCCAGGGACGCTGCAATTTCGCTCATTTCTTTTCGCAGCTTTGGATCCTTTGGCCCCGGCGCGGTGAGCGCCAGTTTCAGCAGCAGGAATTTCCGCGATAGATCGGGAGGCATCTGCAATCCGTTGAATCGCTCGGCCTCTTTGATTAGCTCGGTGGTGACCGCTGTGACCTCGTCATTCACATCTGCGGCCAGGGCTTCGGTGTCGTCGGTGATGAAGTTTTCGTGTATCCAGTTCGCCTGGTTGCCCTTAATGCTCAACTCGGCTAGTCGAGCTTCTGCTTTGTCCATGAACGCCTGCGCTTCGACGACGGTTGGCGTGCCAGAATCCTGGGCTTGTAAAACTAGGGCAAGGGCGAAGCAGGAAATCACTAGCAGGACGATCATCTTCATATTTTCTCCGAAGTTGTGTGCGTCAGACTCAGAGGGTACAAAGGCAAACCGGAGATTATGCACGAGGACCATGCAACTATTCAAACCTGGGCAGGCTCAGGTAGTGGTGCAGTTTGAATTCTGAAATATTTATCACAGGGCCAAACTGTGGGAAACTTAAGGCATGGACACGAACCCAAAAGTCGGAAGAGACGCCTTGCCCAGAATGCGGCGCGAAGTCCGGCCAACCATGCACGTCACCGCCAGAGCTGCCCCCAACCAAGATACACACAGGCCGATTGAAAGGCCCTAAGCGTGAGGATTTCAGCCAAGCCGCTGCTCGGATCGTCAGAGAAGCTACGGAGAATCACTGAGGTTTTTCTGTACTTTTGGCCACTCTTGCTGCCTGTGGACTGAGGGGTATTTCTCCGAAAGCAGCCTCGTACCTGCGCACTGTGTCAGTAAGAACGGCAAGGAACGCTTTCGTATGTTGTGGTGACATTACGATTCGTGCCTTTTCTTCAACTACATGTTCCCCCTCTGCAATAATGGCCTCTCCGAATCTGATTTTCACGTCCCAATTACTGGTATGCATTTCGACTTGGTTTGCATACACACTTGATAGTGGGCCAGCCTGCGATATCCATTTTGGCTTTGCCATCGCCACAGGGACTGAGTCTTGTGATTCTTTGGCTACCTCATGTTTACGTGTCACGCTGCTTCCTCCTGTACG
>DATJHT010000016.1:0-20578 GCA_035493765.1 Terriglobales bacterium | reverse complement strand
CTGCCTTCTGATTCCCACCTTGGCCGCTCGCAGGTATCGGCTAACCAGAAAGTCACTCCCTCATCCACAGGAAGTAACGGTATGCTGCTCAGCTATGGCAGTGTCGGTCGCGGTGCTGGCTTCAGGCAGCCGCGGAAATAGCGCAATCGTCTCGAGCAGCTCGGCAAAAATCCTGGTTGATGCCGGGATTTCGTGCCGTGAAACCTTCAAGCGAATGAAGTCGCTCGGAGAGGAGCCGCAGTGTCTTTCCGCCGTGCTCATCACCCATGAGCATTCCGACCACATTTCCGGCCTGTTGACGCTTGCCCGCAAGCTCAAAATTCCGGTGTTCATGACCGGAGCCACGCACCAGGCGTGGGCGCGCGCCCTGCGCGACGAAGACGGAACCTGTCCCAAGCTCGAGCGGCTTGAAACTTTTGAAGCCGGCCGCAGCTTCCAGGTGGGCGACATCGCGATTACTCCTTTCACGATTCCTCACGACGCGGCTGACCCAGTGGGTTTCACTTTCCTCATCGAGGGCGTCAAGGTCGGCATCTGCACCGATCTCGGTTATCTTCCGGTCAGCGTCCGCCACCACCTGCGCCGCTGCGACGTGCTGGTGGTCGAGTCCAATCACGATGTGGAGATGTTGCGCGTCGGTCCTTATCCCTGGTCGGTCAAGCAGCGGGTGATGAGCCGGGTCGGGCACCTCTCCAACGACTCCCTCGCCCAATTTTTTGCGGAAGATTATGATGGAGGCGCATCTCACATAGTGTTGGCGCATCTGTCCGAACAGAATAATCATCCGGAAGTGGCCCGCCGCGTGGCTGAGGATGCTCTTGGCCCGCAGCAGACGCTGTTGCAGAACCGGCTGATGCTGGCCGCTCAGGATGCGCCTACCGAGTGCATCCGTCTGTAATTTATGAGCGCATGCGTTGACCCAGTGGTCGGCAAGATTCTGGCTGGCTGGCGGTATGACATCTCCGGCATCGCGCCCGAGATGCGTGGCGACTACGAGCGCCACTTCTCGGCCTGCGATTATTGCCGCTCGCGGCAGCGCCTCCATCGCGCCATTGACCTTTCTTTAATCGTACTGGCGTCGCTTTCGGCGGCATTATTTTTGTTGGCCTTTGGCGTGATCCACCACTTTGAGCCGCGGCACACTTTGATCCTTGAGCTGGTCGCCCTTGGCGGATTTGCCCTCTCGGCGCTCATCTGGCTCGTCGTTGCTGTCGCCACGCCCGCCCCCATAACTATGGTTGACATCGCCCTGCTGGGCGCGCGCCATGTTCATGACCGCCTGCCGCCCGAAATTCGCGAAAAGCTTCCCGAAGAGCTGCGCATGAAATTGACAGGATCATAGGCGCTGTTGCCGGCTGCGGAACCCTCAATCATTTTGCTGTAAGTCTCGCTTGATAATTAAGGCACAATCCACTCATGGAAGCTGCGCGCAGGATGATGCAGATAATTCAAGGCGCATTTCTCTTCAGCATCGTGCTGTATACGCTGATGACTAAGATGTTGCCGGCTAATGTCGCGCCCAATGTGCTCATATTCAAAGTCCTGTCATTGCTGGCGATGGCCAATGTCGTAATAATTTTTCTGGTGCGACAAAAACTGGTTAAATCTGCGGAGCAAACCTTATCTGCCCAGCCGGAAGATTCGGACGCACTCGCACGCTGGCGCACCGGGTACCTGATTACCTACGCCTTCAGCGAAGCCATTGCGCTCTACGGCCTGGTGCTGCATTTCATGGGATTTGCCTTCACGCAGGTCCTCCTGTTCTTTATCGCCGGCTTTGTCATGATTCTGTTTTACGCACCCCGGCGCCCCGCTCCAGCGCGATAGTCGGCTCTCGCCGCCCGCCTTCGCAATGCCTGGCGTATAAGATGTTCCCGTGCACCGGCTCGGCCAATCGGTCCTGCAATATGTCCGCAAACACAATCTGCTGGGGGCTGGCGACCGCGTCGGGGTGGCCGTCTCCGGCGGAGCGGATTCCGCTGCCCTGCTGCGCCTTCTGCTCGAACTCCGGGAGGATTTGGGCATCGTCCTCTCCGTTGTTCATCTCAATCACCAGCTCCGGGGTGCAGAGTCGGAAACCGACGAGCAGTTTGTGCGCGGACTGGCCGCCCGTTATGACCTGGAGTTCCTGTCCGAAGGCCGCGATGTGAAGTCACACGCGGCGGAAACTAAACAGAGCCTTGAGACGGCGGCGCGGGAACTTCGATACGATTTCTTCGCTGGGCTGCTGACTGAACACCAGCTCGACAAGATTGCCACCGCCCACACGCTGGATGATCAGGCTGAAACCGTTCTGTTGAAACTCGCGCGCGGAGCGGGCACGCGCGGATTGGCGGGAATCTACCCGGCGTTCAGAATTACGCAAGCCGCCCATCAGCCTGTTATTGTGCGCCCACTGCTAGGAGTCCGCAGGCCCGACCTGGAAGCTTATCTGAAAAACCTCGGTCAGCACTGGCGCGAAGATTCCAGCAATCGCGATTTGCGCCATACCCGCAACCGCATTCGACATGAAATTCTGCCTCGCCTGGAGGAGCAGGTCAATCCGCGTGTGCGCGAGACTTTGGCCGAAGCTGCCGATCTCGCCCGCGAAGAGGAAGCGTATTGGGCTGAGCAGATCGAGTCGCTGCTTTCAAAGGCCTGGCTGCCGACCAATTCCGGTGGCATCCTGGACATGAGTTTGGTGCAAAGTGACCGGCTGGCCGTTCGTCGCAGGATGGTGCGCCTGGCAGCAGAGTCTCTACGATTGCCGCTGGAGTTTAAGCACGTCGAGGAAATACTGGCGCTCCATCATGATGGCGAGCGGACTTCCCTGCCACAAGGATGGGAAGCGGCTCGGCGCAAAGGCAAGCTCGCATTCCGGCGGAACATCGAACCGCCATTCGAATATGAGTACGCGTTGAAAGTCCCCGGCAGGCTGTGGGTTGAAGAAGCTGGAGTTGTGATAGAGGCGAAGCTGGCTGAAGCGAATGATGACACGGGCGATTCCGAACTGCTTCTGCCGACGGAATACGCAAGCCGCGGCTTGGTCATCCGCAACTGGAGCGCCGGCGACCGCTTCTGGCCCGCGCACATGAAAGCACCGAAGAAAATCAAAGAACTGTTGCAGGACCGGCATATTACCGGCAATGAGAAGAAACTTTGGCCATTGGTCGTTTGTGGTGATGAAATCGTCTGGATGCGCGGCTTCGGTGTTCGCCGCGATTGTCAGGTGACGGGTGGCACTGGCGTGCTCATTCGCGACCTGCCGCTCGACAACGAAGTAAGCAAGAGAAGCACTTAAAGAGTGAGCAATGAGAAGATACAATGCGATTGGGTCACCGGCAACTGACGACTGGCAACGGACCGCTCCCAGTAGCTACTGCATTCATGCCTCCTCAAAGCGCGAAACCGCAAATAGTCATCTCCGCCGAGCAGATCCAGAAACGGGTGCGTGAACTAGCGCGGCACATCTCCGATGATTACAAGGGCAAGACCGTTCACGCGCTCGGCGTGCTGGAGAATGGCTTTATTTTTCTCTCCGACCTGGTGCGCGGCATCGAGACGCCGGTCATTTGCCAGTTCATCAAGCCACAATATCGCGACAATTCCAGCGACCGGATGGAAATTTTCTTCAGCCACTCGCTGGCTATCCGCGACCAGCACGTTCTGCTGGTTGAAGGGGTGATGCACTCCGGAGTTACGACTGAATTTTTAATGAACGACCTGCGGGGGCGGGGCGCGGCCAGCGTCAAAATCGCGACGTTGCTCGACCGCCAATGTGCGCGGCGGGTGCAGCTTCAACCCGACTACTTTGGTTTCCTGGTCGATAACAGCTTCTTGATGGGCTACGGCCTGGGCTCAGCCGACCAGACCAACCGGAATTTGGCCTATCTGGCCTTAGCCAGCGGCGGCTAGGCGCAACGGACTGGGGCGCGGAAAGGTTTCGGAGGTACTGGCGCGCTTGCCCGCGCACGAAGCGGAACTCGGCCCTGCCTGCAAAGAAAAAGGCACGAGCTTCTCGCCCGTGCCTACATTCAATCGTGCATTTTTCTACTTCTTCTTTGTCGTTCTCTTTCGCTTGGTGGTTGCCGGTTTCGCTGGCGCGGGTTTCTCTCTGCCGCCGATCAGTGACAGTGAATCCTCAGCGTTGAACGGGAACTGCTTGACTGATGTTTGCCCCGTCGTGCTTAACGTGATATCCACACGGCGGTTGCTGGCGAGCATGATGGTTCGCAGATGACTGAGAATCCTCTTACGCTCGCCCGCGGTCAATTCGGTATCCTGTTCGACCGAATCCTTCACCTGCTCGGCGGTGAGTTGCTGCTCTTCTCCGAGCGCCTGGGTTTCAATGTTGGTCTCGGGAACTCCGTGTCCGACCAGGAACTTCCTCGCGCTTTCGACGCGTCGCTCGGAGAGCTTCTGATTGTATTCAGCGGTTCCACGAGGATCGGTGTGGCCGGACAGGATCAGCTTCGCGTCCGGCCTGCTTTGCAGATATTGTTTGAAGTCGCTGGCCAGGTCAGTCAGCGTAGCCTGCTGGCTTCTGACTAAGCCGCCCTTCGGGTTTGCCGGACTCGGCTGTGCGGTCGCGAAGTAAACACTGTGCAGTGACAGCCGCTTCTCAAGCCGTTGCACTTCAGGCGAGGGTGGCGGCGGAGGCGGTGGTGGCGCTTCCACAGTCACTTCGGTTGTAGCCGGAGTGTTCAGCCCACGCTGATCACTGCAAGTAGTGTTCACCGTGATCGTGCCCGGCGACGCGCCCGTCGTATTCAGAGTGGCGCTATTCCCGTTGCCGGAGATGCTTCCGCCGGTTGCGCTGTAAGTGCCCACCGTCACCGGAACATTGTCCGGACTGCTGCACGTGCAAGAAACGGTCACACTCGCACCCGCCTGCACGCTTGTGGGACTCGCTGTGCAGGAAACCGTTGGCGGATTCTTCGGCGGCTCTTTTAGAGTGAACGTTCCCGAAGCGGTGGCCTGATTGTTCTTCTTGGCTCTCGGGTCAGTGACGTGCGCCTCAACGGTGCAATTCCCGCCGGACGCGCCGTTGGTGTCAATGCTGGCAGTCGCGCCGTTGCCGGTGATCTTGCCGCAACTGCTGGTCCAGGCATAGGTCAATTCATGTTTCGGATTGAAATTGCTCGGCGTCGCCGTCGCCGTCAGCGGCTCGCCCACCATGGCTTCGGCCGGCTGTACGGAAACGTTGGCGGCCACCGTCGCCGTCTCAGGATAGCCAAAGCTGAACACCAGTCCGGTGCGCAGGCGCGTGCCCTTCAGTCCGGGGCGCGCAATGTCTGACGGCGCGAATTGTTGATAGTGGTGCTGTGCCCCGACCCAATCGGCTTCGAATACGCGCCACGAAATCAGCCTGGTAGCTCTCAGGTCCATGCCGCCGCCGGCGATACCGCCGATGCCGTTGCTGGCATCAAGGCCGTCAATTCCCAGGCGGTTGTAGCTCAACATGCCGTGAATAAAAAGGGTCGCATTGTCCAGATGAAACGAGAATTTCGGCCCCACTGAAAGCGTGGTCTCGTAGTTGTCCCAGTTGTGGCCAAAGTCGCCTTCAAATCCGAAGTTCTGATTGAAGTTGTAAGTCAGGCTGGCGCCGAAGCCCTTGGGCATGTCTGGAATCTGAACGGCTGCGGGAGCGGCCTGGCTCCCCGGAACAGGAACATCGCCGCCCGGATGCAGCCACTGATATCCGACAAATAGATCATATTTAGGCGTTTCATCGTCCTGCGCCACCAATGTGGTTGGGGAAAACAGAACCAGGCATAGCAGTGAAACCATGGCCAGGACGGTGGTTCCAAAGTAACGGAAGAGTGAGCACATTGGGATTCTCCATCCGACGCGATCGAGTCAAACAGTTGGCCTGCGCTCGGCGTCACACATAATCTTGCGGGTTCGTTGAAACTAACATGTTAATCGCCGCCAGACGCGGCAAACAAGTGACGGATCAAATTCGCGGACAAAGTTTCGCACCTGTCCTGGTCAGCAAATCACGGATCGTCGGTTAACCCCTGAGATTGGTTGCTAGGGATTTTCGGCTATGTTGTGGCGATCAAGCCCAGGCAGAATCATCTTCTCCGCGAAGCTTGCGAAGATTATCCGGCGGCTTCGCCGGCACCCCGAGATTGTTTGCCAGCAGCGCATCGAGACTTTCGAGCCAGAGAATCTGGCTATCGAAGATCATGCCGAAGTTGCGCGAAAGAGCGTGGGCGACGTCCTGCATGGAAATATCGCGGTTAAGCTCCTTCTGCATGGATGTAACCGGCTTCGATGTAATGCCGCACGGAACGATCAGGTTGAAGAAACTCAGATCAGTGTTGACGTTCAGCGCGATGCCATGGGACGTGACTCCGCGCGAGATATGGACACCAAGGGCAGCAATCTTCGCCTCGTGGTCATCGGACAAATGCAGAGTCTTAGATTCAGCCGGATGGGCGCGGGCGGCCGTCCCCGCATGGCCTGTACTTGCAGCCTTCAGTTCAGTCCATACCCCGGTCAATCCAGCAATCCGCTTTGTGGGAATCCCGAATTCTGCGCAGGTTCTGATCAGCACTTCTTCCAGATTGCGCACAAACTCGATCACACCCATTGTATTTCGAGTTTCAGAAGAAGACGGAAACCCGCGCAGATCGAAAATCGGATAAGCGACCAGCTGCCCCGGGCCGTGGAAGGTCACATCCCCGCCCCGGTCGCACTCGAAAACTCCGACCCCGCGCTGGGCCAGCAGTTCCGGAGCCGCAATAATGTTTGCAGCCTTGGCATTACGCCCCAGCGTAATCACGGGCGTGTGCTCCAGCAAAAGAAGGGTATCGCCAATTCGGCCTTCTTTGCGGAGAGTAACCAACTTCTCTTGCAAGCGAAGGCCAGTAGGGTATTCGACCGTGCCGAGTTGGAGAACGGAAATCAAATTCTCCTCCCCGGATTAACGCTGATAAACACGGATTTGTATCCCATTTAGAAATCCTTCTTTGAAAAGTCCGTGTCTATCCGCGTAAATCTGCGGAAGCGAAGTTTACATATTTATCGCCAGGCCGTACACGCTGTTTGACGCATCCAGCATGGCTTCGGCCAGCGTCGGGTGCGCATGGATCGTCCACATCAGGTCTTCGACTGTAGCTTCCAGCTCCATCGCAGCTACCGCTTCGGCGATCAGTTCGGTCGCTTGCGGGCCGATAATGTGCACGCCCAGAATCTCACCGTACTTTGCATCGGAAATAATCTTGATAAAGCCTTCGTGCTCGCCAACAATCGACGCTCGCGAATTCGCCGTGAACGGAAACTTCCCGACCTTCACGTTGTGACCCTTCTCGCGCGCCGCCGCCTCGGTCAATCCCACACTGCCAATCTCCGGATGGCAATAGGTCACGTTAGGTATTTTCATCAGATCGATCGGCCGGTCTTCTTTCTTCGCAATCTTTGACACCGCAACGATTCCTTCCATAGCGCCGACGTGCGCCAGCTGCGGCCTGCCCAGAACGATGTCGCCAATGGCGTAAATACCCGGCTCGGCGGTCTCCATCCATTCGTTGGTTTTCACGAAGCCCCTATCGGTCTGGACTTTTGTTTTCTCCAGACCCGCCCCGTCGGTATAGGGCTTGCGCCCGATGGCAATCAGGATCTTTTCCGCTTCGAGCTTCTGCTGTTTGCCATCAGCGCTGAAGGTGACTGAGACTCCAGCTTTCGTTTTCTCAACCTTCTCGACCTTCGCTCCTCCGAAGAAGTTGATGCCGCGTTTGCGGTACGAGCGCGCCAACTCTTTCGAAACTTCTTCATCTTCAAGCGGCACCATCCGCGGCAGCATTTCGAGGATGGTCACATCGGTGTCAAAAGACTTGAAGATCGAGGCAAACTCCACGCCTACTGCGCCGGATCCCACGATGACCAGGGACTTCGGAATTGCGCCCATTTTCAGAATCTCAATGTTGGTAAGAATTCGATCGTCGGGTTGCAGGCCGGGAATCATGCGGGCCTCAGAGCCCATCGCCAGAATTATGTTCTTGGTTTTGAGCTGCGAAATCTTGCCTCCGTCTTTCACTTCAATGGTATGGACGCCGTTCTGCGCGTGGCCGGTGAGCTTGCCGAAGCCCTTCACCGTATCAACTTTGTTCTTGCGCATCAGGAACTGAAGGCCTTTGGCGTGCTTGTCTACGACCTTGGTCTTGCGCTCCTGTACCGCGTTCCAATTCAGTTTGCGTTCGCCAACGCCTTCGATGCCGTATTCCTTTGCATCTTTTAAGTGGTCCCAGATTTCGGCATTGAACAGCAAAGCCTTCGTGGGAATGCAGCCCACGTGCAGGCAGGTGCCGCCAAGATACGGGTCTTTTTCGATGATTGCTGTCTTCAGGCCATATTGACCGGCTCGGATCGCGGCGGTGTATCCCGCCGGGCCGCTGCCGATGACGGCCACGTCATAGATTGTGTCAGGCAAGGTCGCACTCCTCTGATATTGTGGCTCAACTAACAGCGGATGAGTTCGGGCAAACCAATGATTTTAGCAGGCTACCCTTTCGGCCTTCGAGCGACGGGCGGCTTCGCACCATCAAGCCTCACTCTCCCACGTACGCTTCCGCCTCAATCTCGACCAGCATGTCGGGATCGACCAGCGCGCTGACCGCGATCATCGAAGTCGCTGGTCGGATCTCGCCAAACACTTCGCCGTGCGCGCGACCGACCTTTTCCCAATCAGCGATTTTGGTCACGAACATTCGCGTCCGCACCACTTGCTTCAGGTTCGCGCCGGCTTTATCTAAACCACTCGCGATATTTTTCAGCGCTTGAACCGCCTGCGCATAGGCGTCTCCCCTACCGACGATCTTGCCATCCGGCCCAGTCGCAGTAGTACCCGAAACATGAACGTGCGGCCCCACCCGAACCGCCCGCGAATATCCGACCACCGGCTCCCACAGAGTGCCACTCGAAATATTCATGCGCTGCATCGGTTTCGTTTCTCCTTGATCGAAAGGCAGAATTATTGCTCTACTGTTTCGATTCCATCCGCTGCCAGTTTGATTCTTCGCCGTCCTACGGGTTTCTCCGCGCCTGCTTACACTTGCGATTGCATGCGCGAATTAGCAGCCATCCTTCAACTCTGCCAATCATGCTTTTGCATGAAACCCCGCGCCCACTCTCGGGTTTCTAAGTAGTGAAGACGCCGCAAGCGACTTACGGAAGTCACTTGTAATCGCGCGCGGGCTGAGATAAGTAACGCAAATGGAAATGTGACCGGCAACTGAAAAGGAGACCTCATGATTCCCGATGATCATCCGCTGCAGAGAATGTTTTTGGAGATGGTGGGACGGCACTATGCCGAGGAGATCGGGATTCGAGACCAGGAGGTTGTTGGTTACGTGGCGCATTTGCTGGCGGAATTCTGCGACGCTGAACAGCTATTCAAAATTCATGACGCCGCGGACCGGCCGCTCACGGACGTCGGCGAAATGCTGATCGAATCGAACCCGGTGTACGGTCCGGCGCCTTCCTTCGATCGTGAACGCCAGGTGCGCAAGCACATTGGCGACTACACGCTGTTCTTTACTGGGATGTTTCCTGAAAGCCTCAACCGTGTCCGTCTGCGGCGGGCTCGCGTTGAGAACATGATCGATTGGATCAAGGCCGGCAAAGAGAGCTATCACATTGTTTCCAAGTTCGACTGCTTCGAATACACCAAAGTCGCGCCCATGTTCGAGCGCCTTTCAGATCATTTTGAACAGTGCGTTTACGGGCTGAATTGCGTGAAAAACGAATTACAGGAACTGCAGCATCCGATCGTTCGGCGCACGAACGAACTCCTGATGTAGTTGTTCCCGCACTTCAGGTCCGGCCGTAGAAACTCAACGCCGCGTCCCCCTGCCGAAGCAGGCGGGAGCGGCGCAGCTCACCGAACTCCTCCCCGGGATCAAATTTCTTCTCATGTTCAACCATCACCAGAGCTAGTCCACCGAGCTCGGACTTTCCTAGGCAATCGAGAGTTTCGCTATACGCATTCCGCAACTTATAAGGCGGATCCAGGAAGATGAAGTGCGGCCGGATATCCTTTCGCGCCAGCGCGGGCAACGCCCGAGAAACTTCCTGACGCAGGATTTCGAATCCATTCTTCAGGCCCAGAGAGCTTAGGTTCGCGGCAATCAGGTCCGCACCTTCTTTGGAAGATTCAACAAAGTAAACCATCCTTGCGCCCCGGCTCAGCGCTTCAATGCCTACCGCGCCGCTCCCGGCAAAGAGGTCCAGCCAGGTCGATCCCGCGAGCGCTTCCCGATTCCCGGCGGTAAGAACATTGAACAGCGTTTCGCGCAGGCGGTCTGAGGTGGGCCGTATCTCCAGCCCGCCAAGTGAGCGGAGCGGGCGGCTGCGAAATTTTCCAGAGATTACACGCATGCTTGGTTGCTGTCTCGCCATACAAAGGCGGCAAATCGAGGCAAACTGAGAGCATTACCAGACAAAACCGCTCCCATCAATTCCGGGGCCCTCGGTTCGTGCCAATCCCATCCCCAACGTTCATCGCCTTGAACGTATAAGATTAATGACAGAATGAGAAGCTGGTCTATTCCCGCCGGGCGCATCTTCGGAGTTGATATCCGAATTGACCTGTCCTTTGTGTTGCTCCTGCTTTTTATAGGATTCCTCGAGCGAACCACCACCCATGCCGCGGTAAACCCTGCTCACGGCATCATGCTGGTGGCAATCATTTTCGGATCTGTCGTTTTACATGAACTCGGTCACGCCCTGGTTGGCCGCCATTCCGGAGTTCCGCCGCGTGCAATCATACTCATGCCGATCGGGGGCATCACCATCTTTGACGAATCGCAGCCTGTGATTATCCCGAACTGGAAGCGGGACATCAAAATTGCGATTGCCGGACCGCTGGTGAACTTAGTAATCGCTGGTGCTTCGGCTCTCGTCTTCAGTCAGGCCATGCCCAACCTGCGGCTTTGGAATGACTACTACGTGGCCTCAAACAATCTGCCGCACGCTCTAGTCTGGGTCAATCTATGGCTGGCCGCATTTAACCTTCTGCCTGCATATCCCCTGGATGGGGGCCGCGTGCTGCGCGCATTCTTCAGCCGCCAGATGGACCAGGTCAGCGCCACTCGACGCGCGGTCAGCATCGCCCGCGGTTTTGCCGTAGCATTTTTCCTCGCCGGATATTCCAACTCCTGGTTTTTCCTGATCGGGGCATTTTTGTTCATAGCCGCGCAGCGGGAAGACCGCTCGGCGGTCTTTCAGTCTGTGCTTGAGACGGTCCGCCTTGAGGACATTATGCTGACCGATTTCGCAACACTCTCTCCGGCCGACACGCTGGAAGATGCGCTCGAAAAGGCCGTCCATTGCCTGCAAGATGATTTTCCTGTCATTCGCGGCGGGGACATGGTGGGCGTGGTCTCGCGGCAGAAGATCCTGCAAGCTTTACGCAGCGAAGGGAACGGCTACGTTCAAGCCGTAATGAGCCGGATGTTTGACATCTCGCCGAAGACGGAAACGCTGGCGTCCGCGTTCCGCAAGCTCAGTGCTCGCAACCTGAGTATCCTGCCGGTGGTTGATCAGCAGCAACTGGTAGGGATTGTCACCCTGCAAAACCTGATGCATTCGATGGCGCTTCTCGCCGAGACCCGCAAGCTTCGCAAAGCTGCGCTCGAATTCTAACTAGAACTTGACCACGATTCCCGCCGAAGGCTCGGCCATGTGTCCTTTAGCGCTGATGAAGAAGTCTGACACTCCGAAGTCCGGCGCTCGAAAAATCAGCCCGCGATATTGCATTCGCAATCCGAGCCGCCGCCATAGCCGGTAATCCGCGCCGCCACCGTAGAGAAAGGCCAGTGAAGTCTGGGTGTAGGCGCCAAAAAAAGCGCTGTTGCCGTTGATGTACTGGTTCTCCGGATACCAGCGAAGCGCGCCTGCGCCCGCAAACAGAAACGGCTCCAATCTCTTTCCCTGAAGCGGGGTCAGCACATAAGCCGCGCTGAATTCCGTAATCGTGGTGCGGACCTTGAAAGTTTCAGGCGGCCGCTGAAATAACTGCGAACTAACAGTGTGACCGACGTTGAATTCGGCTGCGTGCAGATGATTGAAGTGGTACCTCACTGTGCCGAACACCGCTCCTGAGTCGGCTGGGGCGAGAGTAAGCCCTGAAGTCGTGGAACTCACGCTTTTGCTGAAAACCGCAGCTCCTGAAACGCTTAGGTCCAACCGATCTTGCGCCTTTGCGGTCGTCAACGCGAGCACAAATATCATCATGGCCAGCCCTGCTGTCCTCATCCCGTTCCTTTCCATTTCGAAGGAATGCTTTTCTGCGAAGTATGATGCAGCCAGGTTCGCGCCAAGCTGACCGTCAATCTAAACGAACCGCCTTGGCCTGCTGCACCGCCGGTATTCCCCCCAGTTCACTTACCACCGCGTCCGGCACTTTTCCGTCCACGTGTACCACGGCTATGGCCTCGCGTGAGGCCCCTGGCTTCGGTTCTTGCGCGCGGCGTCCGAGAGAAAAGTTCGCGATATTGATCCCGTGCTTGCCAAGTATCGTGCCCACTTTACCGATCACGCCCGGCACATCCTGGTTCCGCAGGTAGATCAGGTTCTGCTCCAGCGGTGCTTCAATATCAATGCCGTCAACGTGCAACAAGCGCGGCGTATCCTCGCGCAGAACTGCACCCTTCACCACATGCGTTTGCTCTTGCGTCTTGATGGAAATCGAAAGCACGCTTCCGGCGCCCCCGGTCGAGGCTTTCGGCTTGCGCTCCTCGGTCACTGTCAATCCGCGTTCCGAAGCCAGACTTGCGGCATTCACCAGATTGGCCTTGTCCTGCACCGCCACATTCAGAATGCCCTTGATCGCTGCGTTTCGGATGAGTTCAGTCTTTGACTCGGTGATATGACCGGTGTAACTGAGAGAAATACCTTCCAGCGAACTTCCGCTGATCTGCGCCAGAAATGATCCCAGACGCTCTGCCAGAACGATATACGGCTTGATCGTCAGATATTCCTCGTGCGATACCGAAGGCACATTCACCGCATTTTGGATCACGCCATGCTTCAGATACTCCTTCACCTGCAAGGCGATCTGGTGCCCCACTGCTTCCTGCGCTTCATTGGTCGAGCCGGCGATGTGAGGAGTGAGAATGACATTCTCCATCTTCTGCAAGGGTGAGTCTTTCAAAGGCTCGCTTACAAAAACGTCCAGTGCTGCGGCCGCCACCTGCCCTTGTTGCAGCGCCGCCGCCAACGCCGCTTCGTCGATCAGCTCGCCGCGGGCGCAATTAACCAGCCGCACGCCACGTTTCATCTTCTTCACCGATTCGGCGTTGATCATGTTCTGCGTTTGCGGTGTCAAGCCCACGTGCAGGCTCAAGTAATCCGACGCGGCATATACCTCGTCCAACCCAGCCAGCCTTATTCCGCCATCTTTCGCGATGGCGGCGGAGACGAATGGATCATGGGCCACGATCTCCATGCCGAATATTCGGGCGCGCTTGGCCACTTCAAGACCGATCTTCCCCAATCCGACGATGCCCAGAGTCTTGCCTCGAAGCTCAGTCCCCTGAAGAGATTTTTTCTCCCACTTCCCGGCATGCATTAGTTCATTCGCACGCGGAATAAATCGCGCCATGCTCAGCATCAGCCCAATAGTTATTTCAGCCACGGCCACGGCATTGGCGCCGGGAGTGTTCATGACCGCGATGCCCTTGCGGGTCGCCGGCTCGAGCTCGATATTGTCAACGCCCACCCCGGCCCGCCCAATGACCCGCAATTTACCGGCATTGGCTAGCAACGCGCTGTCCACCTGCACTGCAGAGCGCACCAGCAGGGCATCGGCGGTCTCCAGTTCTTTAACCAGGCTGCCATTCAATTGGTCCGGCGTGATTACCTCCCAGCCCGGCTCGCGCAACAGATTTACCGCGGCGGATGACATCTTCTCTGCGACGATGATTTTCATGAGAAATAATTCCTTTCAAGCTTCTGTCCTGAAGCGCTTGATGATTAAGTGTTCTAAATTACTGGCAGCAAAAGAAATAGTCCGAGAAATTCCCTTTACAAACAAATGACAGCGTTCCGACACTCTGAACTCCTGGGGTTCCTACACTTGCAACAGTTGGTTGAACACCAAATCCCAGGAGAAGAAATTTATGAAGCTGCTTTTAGCCGTAGTGCTGGCCGCAATCACCGTCGGTTGCGGTTACAGTTCGAAGACCACAACCCCCGCGCAACCGGGCACAGTGCCCGTTATCTCTCAGCTTACTCCGGCCGCCACTAACGCCGGCGCCCCGGCTTTCATGCTCGAAGTTGACGGATCCAAATTCGCAGGACAGGCAACCGTCAATTTCGGAGCAACGAAAATCAATCCGACTTTCGTGAACTCGGGCAAGCTGCAGGCCATGGTTCCGGCAACTGCCGTCGCCGCCGCCGGCACCGTGCACGTGACCGTGACCAATCCAGGTACGGCTGGCGGAATTTACGGTGGGGGCACCCAGCCCGAAACATCCGTCGCAATGGACTTTACTGTCAACTAACAGGGAACTACCCAGACGGCCACCCGCCGTCTGGGTACCTGGGTTAGTTTCTCGATCCGGCGACTTCCGCTACTTCATGGCTGCGGGATTGCGCGAATACTCGTTGCGCCGCCTGAACGGCGCTGCCAAACTCCACCGGCTTCTCGGTGACCGTGGCCAGCACCTGTTCCAGCGCAGCCAGAATGCCGACCGTGTCCAGATAATCGTAGTAGCCGATATGCGCAATACGGAACAGCTTGCCTTTCATATCACCTTGTCCATTTGCCACTACCGCCGAAAACGATTCCCGGAACTCCTTCACGATCTTTCCCGAATCAAGACCCGCAGGAGCTGTGACCGCAGTCAGCGCGGCTCCCGGAGTCGAACTGTACAGCTTCAGCCCCAACGCCTTAACTCCGGCGCGGGTCATTTCGGCTGCGAGTTCGGCGTTGTCTACCAGCGCCTTCCGTCCGGACGCCAGATCGCCATTGCCCATCTGACGGACAAAGTCGAGCGCGGCCCCGAGCGCTGCGAACAGCGACGTGGCCGGAGTAAATGCCGTCTCGCCTTTCGCCGCTGACTTTCGCTCTTTGCGAAAATCGAAGTAATAGCGCGGATTTTTCGTGGTCTCCATCCGCTTCCAGGCACGCTCGCTCACGGCGAGGTAAGCCAGGCCGGGTGGAATCATCAGCGCCTTTTGCGATCCACCGATGATCACGTCAATTCCCCAGCCATCCACGTCGAAATGAGTCGTTCCGAGGCCGGTGATAGCATCCACCACCAGCAGAGTGTCATCGCCATTCTTGCGCACCAATCTGGCAATGCCTTCGACATCATGTCGCGCTCCGGTTGAGCTTTCGGTCGCTTGCACGTAAACCGCGCGGGTCTCTGGAGTGAGTTTGGAACGAACTTCTTCGAGCGAAAAGGTTTCCCCGTAGGGCTTCTCGACGAGATCCACCTGGCACCCGTAGGCTTTCGCCAGATCGCGCCAGCGCTCGCCGAACTTTCCCGCCGTCAGCACCAGCACTTTGTCGCCAGGCGAAGTCAGATTGGAAATCGAGCCTTCCATGGCTCCCGTTCCCGAAGATGCAATCACCAGAACATCATTGGACGTGCCGATGAAATCCTTCATATCGGCCAGCACCCGGGTGAAAAGCGCCTTAAAGTCTGCCGTGCGGTGATGCGCCGTGAACGCCGCCATCGCGTTCTGCGCTGCGGGTAGCAACGGTGTAGGGCCCGGGGTAAAAAGACGGTTCTTGAGCAACATTTTAGTAGTCCTTGAAATGAATTCGGGAATGCGGAGAGTACTTACTAGTCTATCGCGGAATGCTGCTTTCGGGATGCAGCGCTGCATTCGTATCTGCTATCGGTAGGATCAGGAAAAACGATAGGCAAAATTGCATTGCTATACCTTCAACTCTGCCACCGTGGCTCCCCCGCCACCTTCATTCTGCGGAGGTTCGGCCACGGACTCGACGTGAGGATGTTTTTGCAGAAACTGCCGCAGGGCTTTGCGGAGAATCCCCATACCGCTGCCATGGACAATCCTTACCCGCGGCAATCCCGCGAGGAAGGCCCGGTCAACGAATTTCTCCACTTCGCGCGTGGCATCGTCCACGTTATGACCAATGACGTTGATCTCGGACGGAACGTTTTCGTTTTCGCGTTCCAGCACGACCGATACTCCGCGTGCCCGCGCCGCCCGAACCGGCGTGTCCGAAGCGCGCGACACAACTTCCGCAATATCTTCGCGCGCGATCCGCATTTTCATGGCGCCCACTTCGACCTCGAAGTGGTTCTGGTCGAGCGTTCTCGTGACTCTGCCATTTCTGCCGACAGATTTCAGCTTTACAAAGTCACCCTCGGACACATGCCGGACCACTTGCGGCTGGGCATCAGGGTCGTCTCGGTCCGCTCCGCTAACATGGGCAACAACGGTGGAATCGAATTGCTCGCGAAAATCGCGCCGCAGCTTCGCGATACGGCGTTCGGCATCTTTCGACACCTTTTGGGCCGCAGCCCGGTCCTGCACCGCAGTCACCGCTTCGCGCGCGTGGTACTCAAAATCCCGAAACAATGTTTCCAGTTTCTTCTCCAGCTCGCGTGTCTTCTCCTGCTGTTCGCGCTTGCCTTCCGAAGCCAGGCGCGTTAGCTCGCCATCCAATTCCGCTTCCTTCTCCCGCAAACGCAGCCGTTCGGCGTCCGCTTGGCGCAGATCGGCATGCAGCCGGTCGAGAAACTGCCCGACATCACGCGCCTGTGTGCCTAATCGCGAACGCGCCGATTGAATAATTTCCGGATTGAGACCCAGCCGCTGCGCGATGTTGATTCCCGCCGACGCTCCCGGCACGCCCGTCTTGAGTTCATAGGTCGGCTGAAGCGTATTCTCGTCAAAACCAACCGCTGCATTCAACACTCCCGCCGAATTTGCGCCAAAGACTTTGAGTGACGTGTGATGAGTAGAAATCACCGTGAAACATCCGGTGCGAAGAAAATGTTCAGCGATGGCAACTGCTAACGCCGCGCCCTCCTCTGGATCGGTGGCCGAGCCAAGCTCATCGAGCAGCACCAGCGATTGCGCGGTCGCAGTGCGGGAAATGAAATCAATGTTGGTGACGTGCGCAGAAAATGTGGAGAGATTTTGCTCAATTGACTGATAATCCCCGATATCGGCCAGCACTGCGTCAACTACCGGCGCTTCCATGCGGGTTGCAGGAACCGGAATTCCCGATTGCGCCATCAGCACCAGTAATCCGGCAGTTTTCAGCGTCACCGTTTTCCCGCCAGTGTTCGGGCCGGTGATGATCAGCTCGCGTTGATTTCCTTCGAGTTCGAACGAGATCGGCACCACGGCACGTGTGGGTCGGACATTCGTGTCCGACACCTCCCGCTTGTTCCGCAAGTTTCGCTCGAGCAACGGATGGCGAGCATCGCGAAGGATGAACGCCGGATGCTGAGCGGAGCTCCGCAGCACCGGCTCAACGCACCCATACTCCTCGGCGAACTTGGCCTTAACGAATTGCAGTTCCAGTTCAGCCAGGACTTCCACCGCCCCCGCAATCTCAGACGACCGTTCTCCAATCCGCCGCGTCATTTCCAGCAGAATGCGACGAATCTCAGCCTGCTCTTCTTCCAGCAGGCGCCCCAATTCGTTGTTTTGCTCGATGGTTTCCATCGGCTCGACGAAAACCGTCTGTCCGCTGGAACTCGCTCCGTGTACAACGCCCTGGACGCGCCGCTTCTGTTCGGACTTCACCGGTATAACGAAACGCTCGCCGCGAATCGTGACGACATCTTCCTGAGCGGCTCCGTCGTCAGATAGCCGGCGGAGATAAGCCCGAAGCGAGTTCTGAATGGCCCGCCGCTGGCTTTCAATTTCGCGCCGGATGCTGGCAAGCTGAAGCGACGCCTTGTCTTCCAGCGTGCCGTCGGGCGCAATCTTATTTCGGAAGCCACGCAGAAAATCTGTGAAATCAGCAATCCCCGAAGACAGTTCCCTCACCGCGCTCCACTCGCGCTTTATGCCTTGGGGTGGGCGGAGGGCAATTTCGCGCCACTCCGCCGCCCGATCAACAACGGTAAGGAAGTTCAGGATCTCGAGAGTTTCAAGTGCCGCGCCTGCTATGCGGGATTTGTCGAGCAAGGACGAGATGTCGGTCAATCCGGCGAAGTTGAAATTTCCACCCGCGCGGTGGAATTCGCGAATGTCGGAGGTGAGGTGCTGCTGGCTTTCGATCCAGACGAGATCAAGCGAGGGAGTAAGCTCAGAGACCTTTGCCCGTCCAAGGTCGGAGCCCGCATAACCGCGCAAAAGCTCCCGCAAAGTGCCGAATTCCAGCACTCCGGCGCTCGAATTTTGCATTCCCGCGGGCACAATTCCATGTTATTGTAATCGGCGCCGCGGCACGGGAGTGTTTGCCCGTTTCCGGACGTTCCGCTTATTTCGCGTCCGTAGTCTGTTCGAAAAGCTTCGTCTGGCAGGACAATAAAGGAGTTCCTATGGCAACCACGTCCGTAGCGGTGCGCCCCGCTTCACGTATGCGTCCGAAGTACGCCCTTTTCGCCCTCGTCGGCCTGATGATCGCCTACGTGCTGGTCCACAACGAAAGCTTCCTCGTCCAACCCAGTCATCCAGTCTGGCAACACTATCAACCCTTCCGCTGGTGGCTTTTGCCTCATGGACTGGCTGGCGCGTGCGCCATTCTGTTGGGCCCTCTTCAGTTCTCCGACCGGTTGCGTCAACGTTTCACGAAGTTTCACCGGGTGGTGGGCAGGATCTATATTTTCGGCGCCCTGGTAGCGGCGCCGCTCGGCGCTTACATCCAGTATTTTCAAGAGCGCATGGGTGGCCCGCGTTCGTTCAGTGTGGCCGCAGTAGTGGACGCAGTCATGCTGATGGGTACGACCTCGATTGCCTTCGCTTTCATCCTGAACGGCAAAGTCCAGCAGCACCGACAGTGGATGACCCGAAGCTTTGCCGTCGCACTTGTGTTTCTCGAGGTCCGCGTCGTCGGCGGTCTAACCGGCTGGGACAAGAGCCCGGCCGCGATTGAAACCATCGTCTGGAGCTGCCTGGCGTTCTCGCTATTGTCCGCGGATATCGTGCTGCAGATACAGGAACTACTGCGTTCACGACCCGCGGCCAAAGTGCAGGTTGCACGGGCCTGAGAAGCCCCAGTGTTTGGTGGAGCAAATTCAGGCCAGGAACTTCATGCCGGCTGTGCGGGACGCGCGCTGGTCGAATGTGACTGTCTCATCACACCCTGCCACGTGGCCACATCGCTGAATCAGACAGTCTGCGAAATCGCCCCCACTGCGAGTGAAAATCCGGAGCGCCTGCCAAACCAGTTCCGCATGTTCGACCACCAATTCCCGGCTGCGTAGCAATGTGTCCAGCACGCGTGCAATTTCCGGGCGCTCAGCCTTGTAGCTGCTCTGTAACACCCAAACCGTTTCAACCACGACGATCATCGAGACAAATCCGGGGGCCGCAGCGGTGAAGTTATCAATCAACTTGGTTGCGGTTGCCGATTGCGCAGGATCGTCCTGCACCACATAACGTACGAGCACGTTCGTATCGAGCCCAGTCATTTTTTAGAGGTACGCGGCATGGTCATCTGCCTGGCGATCGCGGATTTCATCTCCGCGATTGAGACCGGCTTGCCCGGCTTGCGTATCAAACCTTTCAGCTTTCGCACAGGACTATTGGCGGCCGCAATTAGAAATCGCCCTGTCTCGATCTCCACAAATTCCACGCGGTCACCGGCATCAATGCCAAGCGCCGTGCGAACCTGCACCGGAATAGTGATCTGGCCTTTTGAAGTCACTGTGGATTCTGCCATACGCGAATCTTACCATATGTCCATGTTCCTTACTAATATGTAAGTACAGCCGTTTTCGGCGCCTTTACCCGCCTAATTAACCGCAAATCACCTCTGCTAGAATCTGCTCGTGGCTTTTCCTTCCACTCGAATGCGACGCCTGCGCCGCACCGCGCGGTTGCGCGACATGGTCCGCGAGACGCGCCTCACACCGGAGAACTTCGTTTATCCCCTGTTTGTCTGTCCGGGCGAAGGCGTGCGCAAGGAAGTCGGCTCCATGCCGGGGGTCTTCAACCTCTCAGTAGATAAAGCCGTGGGCGAAGCGGAAGAAACACACGCGCTGGGTATTCCCGCCGTCATTCTCTTCGGCCTTCCGGAAAAGAAAGATGAAGCCGCGACCGGAGCCTGGGAAGAAAATGGAATCGTGCAGCGGGCGGCACGGGCGATAAAAAAAGAAGTTCCTGACCTCCTGCTGATCGGCGACGTCTGCCTGTGCGAGTACATGTCTCATGGGCATTGTGGGATTGTGGAACGTGTGGAGACAGGCGCCCCCGCCCGTCCGTTAGGCGCGGCGGTTGCGAATCCGCCATTGGCGGGAACCGAGTACGAAATCGTCAACGACGCTACGCTGGAATTGCTGTCCCGAACTTCGGTCTCACTGGCCCGCGCCGGAATCGACATCATCGCGCCTTCCGACATGATGGACGGCCGCGTTGCGGCAATTCGCAAAGGTCTCGACGAAGCTGGATTCGAGAACACGCCGATTCTTGCCTACGCCGCGAAATTTGC
>DATJHT010000015.1:0-14200 GCA_035493765.1 Terriglobales bacterium | reverse complement strand
GCGGGAGGGCGAGTGCGAGGCGCCGCCGGGGTTTCCGGTTTTCGATTCCTGAAGGAGTTCAGCCTCGGCAAGACCACCCTCAAATAACGCACGGATCTCTTCGTATCCAGTGTTTGCGGCTATAACGCCGTGACGCTCGGCAATCCGCTTGGTGTAGGCGTCCACGACAAAGCTAGGGTGCTGGCCGGCATAAAGAAGGATTGAGTCTGCGGTCTCCGGACCAACGCCGTTCAGCGATAGCAACTGCTCTCGGAGCAGGAGAGTCGGTTGAGCAAACATCTTTGTGAGTGATCGGCCATATGTCTTGTCCAGAAAGCGGACAAAGTTCTTGAGCCGGCGGGCTTTTTGCCGGAAGTATCCTGACGAGCGGATGAGTTGTTCGAGGCTGCGCAGAGGGGCGGCTCTAATCCCGGCTAGATTCAGCAGCCGTGCGGAATACAACTGCTGCATCGCCAACTCTACATTTGTCCAACTTGTATTTTGGGTCAGAAAAGCACCGACGATTACCTCGAATCGGCTCCTGGCCGGCCACCAGTGCTGCCGTCCCCAGGCGCCCGCCAGAGCCGAGTACATCGCAGCAACTTGATTCTCTGGCATTGGTTGATTTGCTGGCGCAGACATACTGCGACAGTGTACCCAAGGTACATGACCCCTTACGCGCCGACTCCATTTAAAAGTGCGCCAAACGCACGCTTCGGCATTTTCGGAATGAAGTTTAGCGTTTTGCTTGTGAGTACAAGTACCAACGTTACTTTCACGGTTACTCGATCGAGGTGACAATTTATGTCACCGGAGGGTACGCACCTTATCTCCCCTGAGGAGCGACACTTCCGAGATGGGCGTGCCGCCCGTACGGAATACAGCGAACAGGACTGGAGATCGAAATGTCCCAGAGGCTGGGCGACCTTCTCGTAAAAGAGAAGATCATCACCCCAGAGCAGTTGCAACAGGCGACGAAGGTGCAGAAGGAAACCAACTGCCGCCTGGGCAGCGCATTGGTGAAGCTTAACTTTCTCACCGATGAGGACGTGACCAACTTCCTTTCGCGTCAGTACGGTGTTCCTGCCATAAATCTTTCTTATTTTGAAATTGATGCTTCAGTGGTCAAGCTGATTCCGTACGAAACCGCGAAACGGTATCAGATCCTGCCGCTCAGCCGCGTGGGGGCTTCGCTCACCATCGCCATGGTTGATCCCACCAATGTGTTCGCCATGGACGATATCAAGTTCATGACCGGTTTCAACATTGAGCCGGTGGTGGCTTCTGAAAGCGCGATTCTCGAAGGCATCGAGAAGGCATACGGGACCAGCAAAGAAGAAGACCTCGAGCAGGTCATGCAGTCGATCACGGATGCAGAAGACACCGACATCGAACTGCAGGCTGACCAGCAAGAGATGGATCTGGCCGATCTGGAAAAAGCGGCTGACGAAGCTCCTATCGTAAAGCTCGTGAATCTGGTGCTCACTGATGCCGTGAAGCGCGGCGCCAGCGACATTCACATTGAGCCTTACGAAAAGGAGTTTCGCGTACGTTTCCGTATCGACGGTGTGTTGCAGTCCATTATGTCGCCGCCGATCAAGTTGAAGGACGCCATTACTTCGCGCTTGAAAATCATGGCCAAGCTCGACATCAGCGAGAAGCGCTTGCCGCAAGATGGCCGCATCATGCTGAAGATGCACATCGGGGGACGCAAGAAGCAGCTCGACTTCCGCGTGAGCACGTTGCCGACGCTATGGGGCGAGAAGATTGTGCTGCGGTTGCTCGATAAAGAAAATCTACGGCTCGACATGACTAAGCTCGGCTTCGAATCGGAGTCGCTGGTCAAATTCGAAAAAGCGATTCTAAAGCCCTACGGAATGGTGCTGGTTACGGGGCCAACCGGATCTGGAAAGACCAACACGCTGTATTCGTCCATTGCGCGTTTGAACACTCCCGATACCAACATCATGACCGCGGAAGACCCGGTCGAATTCCAGTTGGCGGGCGTAAATCAGGTGCAGATGAAGGAGCAGATTGGCCTGAACTTCGCGGCTGCCTTGCGAGCATTTCTGCGGCAGGACCCTAACATTATTCTGGTCGGCGAAATCAGAGACTTCGAAACCGCGGAAATCGCGATCAAGGCCGCCCTGACCGGTCACCTGGTGCTCTCGACTCTTCACACCAATGGCGCTCCGGAGACCATCACGCGGCTCATGAATATGGGTATTGAACCGTTCCTGGTTGCGACCTCCGTCCACCTGATTTGCGCGCAGAGACTAGTGCGCCGGGTATGCAAAGAGTGCGCTGAGGCGGTGGAGGTTCCCGTCCAGACGCTGATCGAAGAAGGCTATACGCCGGAGGAAGCCAAGACGGTGAAGATCCAGAAAGGAAAAGGCTGCAGCGTCTGCAATAACACCGGCTACAAGGGCCGGGCCGGCCTTTATGAAGTTATGGAAGTGGATGATGAGATCAAGGAGTTGGTGCTGGTGGGTGCGTCGGCTGTCGAACTTAAGAAGAAGGCCATCGAGCGAGGGATGATCACGTTGCGCCGCAGCGGCTTGATCAAGGTAGCCGCAGGAGTGACGACGCTCGAGGAAGTGGCTCGCGAAACGATCCACTGAGTAAAGACAAATTCGTGAAAAGAGGAAAACCCGATGTCGCTTTCGTTAAGTGATCTGTTGAAACGGATGTTGGAGATGAGTGGCAGCGATCTGCACATCACCACCAACTCGCCGCCGCAAATCCGCGTCCATGGCCACCTGGTGCCGCTCGACCTTCCGCAGATGACACCGGCCGAGACCAAGCAGCTGGCCTATAGCGTCATGACTGACTCGCAGAAGCATCGCTTCGAAGAGCATCTCGAGCTTGACTTCTCATTCGGATTGAAAGGCCTGGCCCGCTTCCGTGCGAACGTGTTCAACCAGCGCGGCGCCACCTCGGCTGTTTTCCGCGTCATTCCATTTGAGATTAAGAACTTCAATCAGCTCGGATTGCCGCCAGTGGTGGCCAAGCTATGCGAAAAGCCGCGGGGTCTGGTTCTTGTCACCGGCCCTACGGGTTCGGGTAAGTCCACGACCCTCGCGTCGATGATCGACAAAATCAACGCCGAGCGTCACGACCATATCTTGACGATTGAGGACCCGATCGAATTCGTCCACATGAACAAGAACTGCGTCGTCAACCAGCGTGAATTGCATGCTGATACGAAAAGCTTTGGTGACGCATTGCGCGCTGCACTCCGTGAAGATCCAGACGTGGTGCTGATCGGCGAAATGCGAGACCTGGAAACCATTGAGTCTGCGTTGCGTATCGCAGAAACCGGCCACCTCACTTTTGGAACCTTGCATACCAACTCGGCGTCTTCGACCATCAATCGTGTGATCGACGTATTTCCCGCGCACCAGCAGGCTCAGATTCGAGCCCAGCTGTCATTGGTGTTGGAAGGGATCATGTGTCAAAGCCTGTTGCCGACGGCGAATGGCAAGGGCCGCGCCATGGCAATGGAAATTCTGGTGCCGAATGCTGCGGTACGAAATCTGATCCGCGAAGACAAAATCCACCAGATTTATTCGGCCATGCAGTCCGGACAGGAGAAGTTCGGAATGCAGACATTCAATCAGGCTCTGGCAACGCTGTATTTCCAGAAGCAGATCACGCTGGAAGTGGCACTGGCGCGATCCAGCAATCAGGACGAGTTGCAGGAAATGATCAACCGGGGCGCCGGGCTCCGGCCCGGTATAGGCTCGACCGCTGCTAAAGGAACAGCAACCGGTAAGCATTAGAAGCCAGCAATTAGACATCAACGGTAAAAGGAACAAGAGAGGGAACCATGCCAGTTTTTACATTTTCGGGGAAAACCGCTTCCGGTGAGAAAATTTCCGGCGAACGCACGGCCGCGAACAAGCAGGCGCTCGCCAACCAGTTACGCCGCGAACAGATCGCAACGCCCACCATCCGGGAAAAGGGCAAGGAATTTGCCATGCCCACGTTCGGTTCGGGGAGGGTCAAGGTCAAGGAGATCGCGATCTTCTTCCGCCAGTTCTCGGTCATGATCGATGCCGGTCTGCCACTGGTGCAGTGTCTGGAAATTCTTGGGGCCAATCAGGAAAACCCAACTTTCCAGAAGACGCTCACCGGGGTTCGTACCACGGTTGAAGGTGGCGCCACCCTGGCCAACGCCATGCGCCAGTACCCCAAAGTGTTCGACGATTTGACCACGAACATGATCGAAGCCGGTGAAACCGGCGGTATTTTGGACATCATTCTGCAACGCCTGGCCACTTATGTAGAAAAGGCGGTCAAGCTGAAGTCTGCGGTCAAATCAGCTTTGATCTACCCCATAGCGGTGGTCTCGATGGCGGCGCTTATTGTAGGCGCGCTGCTCAAGTGGGTTGTCCCAATCTTTGCCAACATGTTCGTTGGTCTTGGCGTTTCATTGCCGCTGCCTACGCGTGTGGTCATCGGGCTCAGCGCCTTCATTGGACAGTTCTGGTGGTTCTTCATTATCGGCGCGGTCGGGATATTTTTCGGCTTCAGGCAAATCCGCAAGAACCCGCGCGGGAAATACTGGATGGACTACTGCATGCTGAAGCTGCCGATCCTCGGATTGCTGCTCCGGAAAATTGCAGTGGCCCGCTTTACCCGAACCCTGGGCACGCTGATTACTTCAGGCGTTCCGATCCTTGAGGGATTGTCCATCACCGCTCGCACCTCTGGAAATGCTGTGCTCGAAGAAGCCCTCCTGAAAGTACGGAAAGCGATCGAAGAAGGCCGCACTATTGTTGATCCTCTACGCGAATGCGGGGTATTCCCCAATATGGTTACGCAGATGATCGGAGTGGGCGAAGCCACCGGCGCTATGGATTCGATGCTCCAGAAAATCGCGGACTTTTACGAAGATGAAGTGGATGCTGCCACCAAAGACATGCTCGCGATGCTGGAGCCGGTGATCATCGGCATTCTGGGCGTATCAGTCGGCGGCATCGTGATTTCGTTGTATATGCCGCTGTTCTCGATGATTTCCAAGCTGTCTGGATAATGAAAACCGGTCAGACCAGGGGCTCACCGCGTGGGCCTCTGGATTTTGAAATGGTCAGACGAAGTACGTCGCGTCAAGCCTGAGAGCGGCAATGCCTACTGATTTCGACAAACAGATTTGGCTGGCGTGGCTGGTGAAGGTCCGCATCTTCATCCTCACCGTACTGCTGGGAATTGAGCTGGCGATAGCCCAGTTCACGCCGGTTACATTTCCCGTCCGATTATTCGTTGACGCCATTCTTCTGGCATACACCATTTCAGTCTTTCACCTGTTACTGCTGCATTTCTGGAACGACCCAAAGTTGCAAGCCTCGCTGCAAATCGGCACCGACCTGCTGCTGGTTGCTTTACTGATCTACGTGACTGGTGGTGTGGATAGCTCGCTGAACTTTCTATATCCGTTAGTCATTATTGTCGCCAGCATTCTTCTTTCACGGCGTTGGGCCTATGTGACGGCTGCACTTGCCTTCATTCTGTACGCCACGATCCTTGAGCTCTCGTTTTACCGCATCGTGCCATCGTACATGGAAAGCAATCCTGATCCGCGCCGTTTGCAGGCCATCATTTTCGTTAATCTGTTCGGTTACATTGCCGTGGCTTATCTGGCAGGCCTGCTGTCAGCCAAACTGCGACTGGCTGACACACGTCTTCGTTATACCCGCGGCGCTCTCGAAAGTCTGCAGGCCCTCCACGAAAACATTATTCGCTCGACCAGCAATGGACTGATAACCACCGGTCTCGACGGACGTATTACGCTGGTGAATCCTTCGGCGGAGAAGCTGCTTGAGCGCACTGAACAGGAACTTCTCGGAGAGCCGGTCGCACCATTGTTCCAGGACCCGCTGCCGCAGCCGGCTACAGGGATCGCTCACGGTGAAGTCCGATTTGTCGCGCGCAATGACTTCCGTAAGACTTTCCGCATTGTAGTTTCAGACCTGAAGGTTTTTGAACGCGGCACCGTAGGATTGGTTTATACGCTGGATGATTTAACGCAAATTCGCCGGCTTGAGCGAGAAGTAAGAATGCAGGACCGCCTGGCGGCCGTGGGCAGGCTTTCCGCTGCGATCGCACACGAAGTTAGAAATCCGCTCACTTCGATTGCTGGCTCTGCCAGTCTGCTGGCCGAAATGCCTGATCTGAACGACGACCACCGACACTTGCTGCAAATCGTGACTCGCGAGTCGGAACGGCTGAACGGCATCATCACCGATTTTCTGGCTTATTCCCGCAACAAGAAGTACAACTTCGTGACCGTTGACCTCATACCTTGCCTGGAAGACACACTTACTCTGTTGCAACACCGCATGTCCGCGCAGAGCACCGGGATCAATATTGAGCGGCAATACTCAGCTAATAAGGCGGTCGTAATTGCCGATGGCGACCGTATGAAGCAGGTGTTTTGGAATTTTTGCGAGAACGCGGTGCGTGCCATGAAAAAAGGCGGCACGCTTACGGTTGCCATTGAAGACCTCGGCCCCGACTGGCAGCTCAGTTTTTCCGATACCGGGCCCGGTATGAGCCCACAGATGGCGGAGAAGGTATTCGAGCCATTTCAATCGCAATTTGAAGGTGGTACGGGGCTAGGCCTCGCCATCGTTTACCAGATTGTGCAGGCGCACGAAGGCAAGGTCTGGGTGCGCTCCAAGGCCGGCCAGGGCTGCACGTTTGTGCTTCGCGTACGGAAAGCCGGCCAGGCGGCACAGTTGGCGCAAGCAGCCTCGCTGGAAATAGGGGAACCAGCGCGCGCCGAGGCCGCCCCCGAGCGACTGATCGGAGAGGGCGCTCATGCCTAATATCCTGATCTGCGATGACGAGCGTTCGATTTGTGAAATGCTCGACATCACCCTACGCCGCGAGGGTTACAAAGTTGAGACGGTGAACTCGGGCGAAGCCGGTCTGAGAAAGCTTGATTCGGCTCTGTTCGATGTTGTTATTACAGACATCCGGATGCCCAACGTCAATGGCATCGAGGTGCTGCGTCATGCGCATAAGATCTCGCCCGACTCGGCGGTCATCCTGATCACAGCCGTGGACGATTATGAAGCCGCAGTGGAGGCCGTCAAGGCCGGAGGCGCGGCCGACTATATTCGCAAGTCGCCGGGCATGGTGGACGAGATTAAGTTGGCCATTCGCCGAGTGCTCGAGAAAGTCACACTCAGTCGCCAGAACTACGCTTTCAAGCGTGATGCGGCCACGCGCAACTCGCTTGACAACATCATAGGCGTCAGTCCGACGATCGAAAAACTGAAGCAGACGATCCGTACCGTGGCTTCAACTCAAAGTACCGTCCTGATTTACGGAGAGAGCGGAACCGGAAAAGAACTGGTTGCCCGCGCGGTCCATATTTGTTCGCCGCGTGCCACAGATCCCTTCGTTTCCATCAACTGCGGAGCGTTTCCTGAGACTTTGCTTGAAAGCGAACTGTTCGGCTACGTCAAAGGCGCGTTCACAGGGGCGACCCAGAATAAGCGCGGACTTTTCGAAGTGGCCAATGGCGGCACTATCTTCCTGGATGAGATAGGCGAGATGAGTCTCACGATGCAAGTCAAACTTCTGCGGGTATTGCAAGAGCGTTGCGTGCGGCCGGTGGGAGGCACGGAGGAGATTGCCATCGATGTGCGGGTTATTGCAGCGACGAATCGCGATCTGGAACACCAAGTTGCAAAGAGTGAGTTTCGTGAAGATCTCTATTATCGCTTGAGCGTGATTCCAATTACCGTGCCGCCCTTGCGGGACCGCCGGGAAGACGTACCGCTGCTGGTGAACCATTTCGTGAAGAAATATGCCGGCGGAGCCGGCAGAAACATCGCGCGAGTTGAGCCTGAATCTCTCTCAGCCTTGGCGCAATATCACTGGCCGGGCAACGTCCGGCAGTTGGAGAACACGATCGAGCGGGCAATTGCGTTAGAAACCGGTGACCAGCTTACCGTCGAGATGCCGGCTGAACGTCCGCGCGCCCGCGCAGCCGCCGCGGGAGCGGGCGGCGAAGTCATGTCGATCTCGCCGGGAACAGTATTGCCCGATGGTATGGACATGGAGAAATACGTTGCCGAAATCGAACGCTCTCTCTTGAAATCAGCGCTGCAGCAGGCCAATGGTGTACAGACCCGCGCCGCCGATGTGCTGAAGATTTCCTACCGATCGTTCCGACATTTGATGAAGAAGTACGAACTGTAGTCGCCGCTCGTCGCCTCTCCGTTGCCTCACCGAAAGAGCGCACAGATAGCGCGTATCATTAAAGCATGCTCCCTACACTCCGGTTCATGTGGAATGCAACCCGAGGTCACCGGCTCACTCCATGGCGGAGTCCATATTTGCTGTGGCGGATTGAGACGTACTGTGGCCTGAAAATGCAGCAGATCGGTTTCATCGAATTCTGGGAATTCCTCTGGCGGGAGCGCGGCAACCTGTGGCGGTTTCTCAGGTGGACAGCGGAGATGGAGCACTTTGTGCATCCGACGCAGAAAAGCGGCAGCTAAACGCTTCCTTAGCTTGCGTAATCGAACATCATGACTTCTGTACCTTGACGCGTCTTTGTAGAACCATTACTTTCGACTTGAGTCCTGGCTTGTGAGGTTGAATTGGCGCAGCGTCCTATCATTACCCTGACCACTGACTTCGGACTGAATGACCACTTTGTCGGCACGATGAAAGGCGTCATTCTCAAGATTGTTCCCAACGCCGAGATCGTGGACATCTGCCACTCGGTGCAGGCGTTCGACATTCTCGACGGTGCGCTGGCACTGGCGCAGTCCTACTCTTACTTTCCGACACGGACGGTACACCTGGTCGTCGTTGACCCCGGCGTGGGCAGCGCCCGCCGGCCGATCATTGCCAGTTCCGAAGAGCAGAATTTTGTGGCTCCTGATAACGGAGTGCTGTCGCTGATGTATGCACGCGAAGAGCGGCTCAGCGTGCGGCACATCACCTCGGACCACTACTTCTTACAGCCGGTCAGCAATACTTTTCATGGACGCGATATTTTCGCGCCAATCGCCGCCTATCTGGCGAAGGGCGTGGACCATGAAAAATTCGGTCCCGAGATTACTGATTTTGTCCGCTTCAATGCGCCCAAGCCGAAGCCTGCTGACGCCAATACATTGCGAGGAGTGGTGCTGAGGGTTGACCGGTTCGGAAACCTGATTACGAACTTCACTCCGCAGGATGCACCTGCGCTTTTCCAGCAACAGCCGCCCACGTTCAAAATTGTTGTTGGCAAGCGCGAAATTTCCAGCTTGCGTCAGAGCTATGCCGAGGGCTCGCCGGGCGAGGTGTTTGGAATTCTCGGCAGCATGGGTTATCTTGAAATTGTTGCCAACCGTGGATCAGCGGCCCAGTTGGTCGGCAGCGGCAAAGGCACCGAGGTACAACTGATTTTTGAGGGCGCCTCCGCCGCTGTGAACGGGCATTAAAACTAGTCGATTCGGATATCTCCTGATCCTGTCTGCACCTCAACCGGAACTCCGCCTGTGCCGACCTTGCCGCGGACTTCCTTGCGTCCGATTGTCCCCTGCACAGTCACCGGATGATTCAGATTGATGGACCCCGATCCAGTGTGCGCGTTCAAATCAAAAGAGGCATTTTGCGGAAAGCGCAGGTCGACACTTCCCGAGCCGGTATGGACTACCCATTCCCCTGTGGCCTCTCCGTCAGCCTTGATGTCGCCGCTGCCCGCTTGTGCCTGCAGCGAGCCGTGAACGTTGCGAAGTTCCAGGCCGCCGGAACCGGTTTCCGCCTTTACTGATCCAGGAGAGCTCTGATCAAGTGTGAGATGTCCACTGCCGGTCTGTCCATCAAATCCACCGGCGATATTCGAAGCGTGGATATCTCCGCTACCGGTCCGGGCAAAAACACTGCCTTTGACGGAGGACAACTCAACATTGCCAGATCCGGTGTGCGCGCGCAGGCCGGCGCCGATATCTGCGATTTTCAGGTTCCCTGAGCCGGTAGTTGCTTCTACCGGGCCTGCCAGACCTGAAAGTTCCTGGTTCCCGGAACCAGTTGAAGCGTGCAGTTGCGTGGTCGAAGGAACGGTGATTTCGTAGCTGATCGAGATGTTGTGTTTGAGTTCAGGATCATCGATGTGCCCGATGCGAATGTCATTACCACTTTGCTGAATGGGCGGATTATCCCGCAGCTTTTTGACTTTTTCTTCGGCATTCCCGCCGAACCACTCGCTGGCCTGAATGTGGCCGGTGACACGCACTTCGTTGGTGCTTCCGGGATGAACACTTATGGAGCCGGAGCCGGTTTCTACTTGCAGGTTCACGCTGCCGTTGACCTGCAAGGTGCGTTGAAAGTCGCCGCGTGCGGCGGCGAAGGCCGATGTTGTCAAAACGATTGCTGCGGCGGCTACACCCAGAACTGATGTGCGGAAGTTTCGCATGTTTTTAGACTCCGTCGTAAATTTCGATCAAAAAAGCGGGCACGGGGGAGAAACCCGTGCCCCAGTACCCGGCGAAAACCGGGACTCCATGAATCCGCTACTGCAATATGACTTGCTCGCCTTCATTTAGTCCCTTAAGGACCTCAGTCTTGGCGCCATTAGAAATGCCGATGTTAATTGCCACCTTGCGCTTGCCCTCTTTGCCCTTGGGATCCGGAACCTCGACCGAAGCGTTGCGGTCTTTGTCGTAGATGATAGATCCCTCAGGAATTTGCAGGACGTTCTTGTGCTCGTCCAGAATGATTTCGGCGTTGGCGGTCATTTCGGCCTTTAGTTCGCCGCCCGGATTTTCGATCGAGACGCGCACTTCAAAGGTCGTGACGTTGTCTTTTTCTACGCCCATGGGCGAGATCTTGTTGACCACGCCTTTGAAAGTCTTGTCTTTGAATGATTCCACCTTGATTCGGGCAGGCTGTCCGAGATACACCCGCCCGATGTCGCTCTCGTCAACCTTGCCTTTGACGTACACCTCGCTGGTGTCGCCGATAGTCATAACCAGAGTTGCGCTCGATCCCAATACCAGAATCGAGCTGACTGCGTCGCCGACTTCAACATCGCGTGAGAGCACGATGCCGTCGATTGGAGATTGCAGATCGGTATAGCTCAACTGCTCATCGAGCTGTTTCAGATTTGCCTGGTCCTGCGCGACCTGTGCTTGCGCCTGTGCGATTTTGGCCTGGAGCACAGTCATCTGCGCCCGGGCTACGTTCTGCTTGTTTACCGCCATCCGGTAATCTTTTTCAGCATCATCAAGCGATGATTGCGAGACTACGCCGTCTTTCTGCATCTGCAGGTTGCGCTCGTAGGATTTCTTAAGGAGGGGCACGTCGGGGCCTTCAGCATCGACTTTGGAGCGTTCATAATCCGCCTGCGCTCCCTTTAAATTGGCTTGTGCGGCTTCGAGAGTGGCCCGTGCCTGCTCGACACCAGCTTCGATTTCAACTTTGTCGAGCTGAGCAAGTAGCTGGCCTTTCTTTACCCGGTCGCCGTACTCGACATAGAGCTTTTTCACAATGCCGCTGGCTTTGGATTTAACCTCAACCTTGGTAATGGGCTCGACTTTGCCGGTGGCTACTACACTCTTTGCCAGATCGCCCTTTTCCACCTTCGCAAGCTTCGACGGATCGATCTTGGTGGTGCCATGCGAGAAGGCCACGGCAACACCAACAATCAAAACGATGACAACCACGATGACCGAGCCAATGATGATTCGTTTGCGGCGTTTCTTACGCCCGTTAGTATTGCCGTTCACATCTCCTCCTGCAGAATCCTGATCTCCACCACGTTCATTGGTACGTACCTTTTTTGGGATTTGTTCCCGGGGCTAAGTTGATTTGTTTCGTTTATGGTTCGGTGGCCTATTGATTTAGACCGCCAGGAGCCAAAAATGGAAGCAGGGTACCAGTGAGAATTTCAGGAGGGTAACCGCCTAACAAAGGTCAGTGCTTCCGGAGCAACTCTAGTTTATCCCAGAGTTGCTGAAAGGAGCCTCGATCTTCACCGCGGATAGCTGAAGACAACGCATTACACTACGCGAAGGAAACCCCGGCACCTGCATTAAAGTTTCTTCGGGAATGCAGCGTAGGCCAGCATTATGTTTCCGTAAGCTATTGATAGTAAAGATGTTGGCCCTTTACCAGAGTGACGCCAAGCGCGTATCGAAGTGTTAGAATTACTGCTCAAATGCTCGCCTTCGTGCTGCTCCGGGTATTGCTGGTCGTCTTCCTGGTCGCGGCTAACGCCTTCTTTGCCGCTGCGGAATTCGCCCTAGTTACCGTTCGCGATACGCGTATCCAGCAATTGATTGAAGCCCGCCGTATTGGGGCACGCATCCTGCTGCGCCTCCATCGCAACCTAGACGAAGTCGTGAATGGCGTTCAGCTCGGCGTCACCGTCGTCAGTCTGACGCTTGGCTGGATCGGCGAGCCTATGGTGGCGCATTTTGTCGAGAGCCTAAGGTTCCTGCAGCGCGTGCCGCACGCCATGATCTACGCGCACACCATTGCTATTGTGATCGCTTTCGGGCTGATTACAGGCATGCACGTCATCCTGGGCGAACTGGTGCCGAAATCGCTGGCCTTGCAGAAGGCCGAGCAGGTTGCGCTCACCGTTGCCGCGCCTATGGACGTTTGGCTGACGTTGACTCGTCCACTGATTTTTATCATGAGCAGGTCAGCGGGTTCGGTGCTGAAGGCTTTCGGCCTGAAGAAAATGCGGCAGGGGCCGGTGCATTCGCCGGACGAAGTGAAGCTGATCGTCAGCGCCAGCAGGGAACTGGGTCAGATCGCGCCCGCGCAGGAAGCTATGGTCCATAACGCGCTTGATCTGGAAAACATCACTGCCCGCGAAGTGATGGTGCCTCGGCCGGATATTTTTTCGCTGCCCGGCGACCTTACTTTGCAGGATGCGCTGGACCAGGTGGTCGAGGAGCAACACTCGCGCATTCCGGTTTACGATCCCAAGAGCGGCCCGGAACACATTATCGGCATTCTCTATGCCAAGGATGTCATGCGCTGGGTGCGGCTGCGTATAAGCGCTCGGGCGTTCCCAGCGGTCGGCACGCGTGTTTCGGAGATGAAGATCAGCCAGATCATGCACGACGCGCTGGTTGTGCCCGAAACCAAGCTCCTCGCCGAGTTGCTCGAAGAATTCAAGGAGCGCAAGCGTCACATGGCAATCGTGGTGGACGAGTTCGGTTCCACGGCCGGCCTGATCACCGTTGAAGACATTCTGGAGCAGCTAGTAGGCGAAATTGAGGACGAGCACGACATAGCTTCACCGGAGTCAGTCCAGCTTGCCGAGAGCAAGATGCTGGTGCTCGATGGCACCGTAGGTTTGCGCGACCTGGAGTCGCAGTACGACCTGTTGTTGCCGCGTGAGGCCGGGTTCGAGACCCTGGCCGGCTTCATGCTTTCGAAACTGCAGAAAATTCCTTCGGTCGGAGATACCTGCTATTACGGTGGCAAGCGCTTCGTCGTCGAAGAAATGGACGGCCACCGCATCGCCCGCGTGAAGATCGAAGATGTGCAACCGGCGGCGGCGCAGGCAGGGGATTAGGGCTGGTTTAACTGGAGGGCTCATGGCGAGACTTCGCTGTGATTCGTCACTTATCGCAAGCGTTCTGTTCAGTGTCGCGCTCCTCTTTCTCGTTCCCTGGTTCTGGCAAGATGCGCTAACGACGGTCTTCCGCGGTGCCACGGAGCCTGGGGACGTTTGGCGGCAAACCGCCCTGCAGTACATCAGCTATTTCGGACAGGCTTCGCTGGTGATAGTCATTATTGGTTTGTTTGTTACGGCGCTGGATTACTTCAACAGATCGCGATGGGCATTGTTAATTCAGTTGCTGATAGCTGCATGGGTATTTGTCCTGCTCATCGTACCGATAGCGGGCGCCATTTTGAGAGGCCGGATGGTATTTTCGGCGGCCGAATGGTTTTACATAGCTATTCACCAAAGCGGAATCGCGCGTAATGCTGCGGAGTTTTGCCTTATCTGGCTTTTGATGGTGCTCGCATTGCTATTGCGTTTGAAATTATTCGTCTGGCCTAAGACGGGATTAACTGCTTCAGACCACCCTGTGCGGAGAGTTGTTTACTCGGCTAGCGCGGTAGTAGTCGTTCTTGCGTGCTTCTTGTGGATAACTTTTCGAAGGTATGAAATTACTCCTGCCGAGCTGAATTCGGGGCGTGTCATGCCGGTTCCACCGCCACCACCGACTTCAGCAAAGAATTAATCCGC
>DATJHT010000014.1:0-22768 GCA_035493765.1 Terriglobales bacterium | reverse complement strand
TCCAGATCAGTTCGCCGCGCGCAATTGCAGTGGCGCTCCAGAGAGTGGGCCGCTCCGGTCACTGGCGCGGCGCAATACCGAAGGGCAGGTTTTTCGTCACCACCCGCGATGACCTCATGGAATGCGCCGCGCTGGTGCGGGCAATCCGGCAGGGTGATCTCGACCGGCTGATCATTCCCGATTCGCCGCTAGATGTACTAGCGCAGCAGATTGTGGCAACGTGTGCAGCGACCACGGTCCGTGTGGCTCGGACATTCTTATCCGAACAGTCCCGGAAACCAAGCCTTCAACGAAAGGTGGATCAGTTCGAACTAAGTGAATCGACCCAGAAAGCGCTGGTCTCAGCCGCTGATACTCGGACAGGAATGTCCGAGCCACACGAGCAGGCACACGACCCTGGCTGGGACGAAGATGATCTTTTCGCCTTATTCAAGCGCGCCTATCCGTACCGCAATCTTTCGCGCGAGCTTTTTGATTCGATCGTGGAAATGCTTTCTGAAGGCATTGCCGCCCGACGCGGACGTTACGGCGCGTATCTGCACCACGACCGCGTAAACCGCAAATTGCGCGCACGTCGCGGTGCACGCCTGGCGGCAATAACCAGTGGCGGAGCGATTCCTGAGACGGCGCTGTTCACCGTCGTGGCTGAACCCGAAGGCATCGTTGTCGGCACGCTTGACGAAGATTTCGCCATTGAGAGCAACGCCGGTGACATCATGCTGCTCGGCAATACTTCGTGGCGGATCCGTCGAGTGGAAGGGAAGTCCGGCAGGGTGCTGGTCGAAGACGCTCACGGCGCGCCGCCCAGTGTGCCGTTCTGGAATGGCGAAGCTCCGGCACGCACTCAGGAACTTTCGCTTCACGTGGCCGAGCTGCGCCGGGAGATCAGCGAACGAGTGAAGGGCATTTCACCGGTTGCGCTCTCGGCCAAAACACCGCAAGTGGCTGAAACAATCGCCTGGCTCCAACAAGAATGCGGCCTTGATGAGTCAGGCGCTACGCAGATGATTCAATACATTCTTGAAGGCCGCGCCGTTCTGGGTGATGTGCCCACGCAAAGCACCATCATTGCCGAGCGCTTCTTTGATGAGGGCGGCGGCATGCAGTTGGTCATCCATGCTCCGTTTGGTGCGCGGATCAACAAAGCCTGGGGACTGGCGCTGCGCAAACGCTTCTGCCGCAGCTTCAACTTCGAACTGCAAGCGGCAGCCACTGACAACGGCCTCAATATCGCACTGGCCGAACAGCACAGTTTCCCCCTCGCCGATGTTTTTCATTTCCTGAACGCTGAAACTGTGCAGCCGGTGCTTGAGCAGGCGGCGCTTGCGGCCCCCGTGTTTGGCACCCGCTGGCGCTGGGACGCCAACCGCTCGCTAGCCTTGCTGCGCTTTCAGGGTGGCAAGAAAGTTCCGCCGCAAATTCAGCGTATCCGCTCCGACGATTTGCTGGCTTCAGTTTTTCCTGATGTCGCTGCGTGTCAGGAAAATATCGAGGGCGACATCCGGATTCCCGATCACCCGCTGGTGAGGGAAGTCATGAAAGACGTCCTGACCGAAGCCATGGACATTGACGGCGTCAAGAACCTGTTGCGGGGGATCGAAACCGGGGGCATTCGCTGCATCGCTGTGGACACGCCCGTCCCTTCGCAGTTCTCGCACGAGATTCTGAATGCGAATCCGTACGCATATCTGGACGATGCTCCGCTTGAAGAGCGCCGTGCTCGCGCTGTGGAAATGCGGCGCATTTTACCGGAATCGGTTCTCGAGGAGGTGGGCAGACTCGATCCCGCGGCCATCGATCAGGTGCGCCAAGAAGCCTGGCCGGATGTACGGGATGCGGATGAATTGCACGATGTACTACATACGCTGGTTGCGTTTCCAGTCGCGTCTAACCCGAATCGAGTGGGGACGGGCGCTCTCCCCCGTCTGGTCGAGCGGAGCGCGACAATTTGGCAGGGATTGTTCGAGCGGCTTCAATACCAGAACCGTGCACTGAAAGCTCGCTCCGACGACCGGCATTATTGGGTCGGCGCTGAACGCGCCAAGGCCGTCTCCACGCTTTTACCTGGCGCAGTGTTTGATACTCCTCCGCATGAATTCAGCCAAGCTCCCCTGACGAATGACGACGTGCTCCTTGCCATGGTCACCGGATGGATGAGCCACATAGGTCCGACCAGCTCGAATGAACTGGGAGCATTGCTTGGGATTGAGCGGATGGAAGTCGAAAAGGCGATGCTGCGACTGGAGGCCAGCGGTTCGATTCTGAGAGGCAAGTTTACTGGTTCGGGTCTAACGGAGACCGAATGGTGCGATCGTCGCCTGCTTGCCCGCATTCACCGTCTGACGGTTGCGACGCTTCGCAAGCAGATCGAGCCGGTTACGCCAGCAGTCTTTATGCGATGGCTGCTGCGATGGCAGCATCTTGCGCCCGAAACCCAACTTCAAGGCGAACGCGCAGTTCTTGAGATTCTGCGCCAGTTACAGGGATTCGAAATTCCGGCGAATGCCTGGGAACGGCAAGTGCTCGCGCGTCGCATCGCCGACTATGACCCAGCGTGGCTGGATCAGCTTTGCCTGACGGGCGCAGTTGGCTGGGGACGCCTGTCTCCGCATCCGGCGACCCTTGAAGCCTCTGACGGAAACGGCCGACGGCGGGTGATTCCCACCAGCGTCGCGCCCATCACATTTTTTGTCCGGGAAGAAGCCGATTGGATGACGCCACACGGCGCTTCCAGCGATGCTGGAGGGCTCAGTCCCATTGCCCGCCAAGTCTTCGATTACTTGCGTCAGCGGGGAGCATCATTCTTCGCAGACATTGTGCGCGCCACCGGAAAACTGAAGGCTGAAATCGAAACCGGACTCTGGGAACTTGTCGCCGCCGGCCTGGTCACCGCCGACGGTTTCGACAATCTGCGTGCGCTTATCGATCCCAAGCGCCGCGCCGGGCAGGGTAGCGGTCGCAGCTCGCGGCCCCGTCACAGCGCCGGCCGCTGGGCTGTCCTGCACACCGACTCTGCCGTCGAACGCGAGCGTGCGATCGAGGCCACCTGCTGGATGCTCCTTAAACGTTATGGCGTAGTTTTTCGCGATCTGATGGTCCGCGAGAGCAATCTGCCGAAGTGGCGCGAACTGCAGATTGCCTTCCGACAACTCGAAGCGCGTGGCGAGATCCGCGGCGGCCGATTTGTGGACGGTTTCCTGGGCGAGCAATTCGCGCTTCCAATAGCGGTCGAATCCTTGCGTTCGAGCCGCAAACTGCCCCCGACAGGAGAAGTGGTCAGCGTGTCCGCAGCAGACCCGCTGAATCTGGTGGGAGTGATTGTTCCAGGCGAACGGGTCCCGGCCATCTCGGGCCGGAGTGTAAGTTATCGCGATGGGATTGTGCACGATACCGAACCAGGTGTCGGTAGCCGAGCGGTGGCCATCTGAAATTACAATCGGGACCTTGTGAGGGGGGCCCTACAAGGTCCCGAGTAGCTCTTGCTCGGGCAAAAACGGTTGCGCTTCCCCACGCATTCCCGACGAAAAGCTAGAGTACGCTAGCATCCGCAAAACCCGGGTTTTTAAAAAAAGGAGTTTTGTTACGAAAACGGAACAAAGCGGATGGAACAGTCTCAATTAGGGAGTTGGAAGCCGGAGCAGCACAGCCGGATCGAGATAGACGCCCTGCCAGCGCACCGCGAGGTGCAAGTGCGGCCCGGTCGCGCGGCCGCTGCTCCCGCTTAAACCGATCGTCTGCCCGGTAGTCACCTTGTCTCCTTCTTTCACCTGAAAATCGGAAAGATGAAGGTACAAACTTAGAAGTCCCTGGCCGTGATCGATTACTACAAATCCACCTTCGAAATAAAGTGGCTGGGCTAAAAGGACCGTGCCGCGATTAATCGCGTGCACCGGCGTTCCCCCGGGAGCCGCGAAATCGAGCCCCAGGTGCCGGCTTTGGACCTGCCCGTTGAACACGCGCTCGGTGCCGAAGACATCAGAAATTGCAACTGATACTGGGGCCTGAAACATCCCCTCCCATAATCGCTGTTCGCTTTCAGTGGCCAGCACGCTTTGCTTCACATTCTTGTCGGCCGAGATTTCCTTCAGCTGATCGGCATTCGGCGCCGTGAACTTTTTTGCGACGTGCGCCGCAATCTTTGGATAGCTTGCGTTCGCGACTTTGACCTTTTTGAGCACCGGAGATGTTCGGCCCGGCAGAGCTTCGATCAGGCTGAGTTCGTAACTTCCTGGCTTAGTTTCGACCGGAATGCCAGCCAATGCGTACCACTTTGTTCCGTTTTCAGAACGGAAAAAGTTGAGCGTATGCCCCATCCATCGGCCGGAGAGTGCGTGCGCTCGCGGGGCTGAGGCCTGAAACAGTATCGGCGATCCGCGCACCAGTTTTGCGGGCTGCCAGGTGACGATTACCGTCGCTTTCACCATCCGGGCATCAACCGGGCGTGCGCCGACGGATATCACCGCAGTCAACAACGCCCAAACTCTAACTTGGGCGTAAGCGAATCTTTTAACCGTCATTAACCGAATCGTAATCAGCAAAGATCAATAAGGCAAAATCTAAATCAGCTTGTGCCCAGCGGACGACAACACTAACGGTCATGCGATGCCGGCGTAGCGCCTGTGCTAGTATAGCGGGCGCAAAAAGAAGTGAACGGTGCGGCTTGCGTTCCCGCCCGGTTTGCCATCCAAGCGAACGAGATGAAAGACACTCTGGGAGTCCTGTTGGCGGGCGGTGCTGGTGAGCGTCTTTATCCCCTCACGCGCGACCGCGCCAAGCCTGCGGTCACCTTCGGCGGCATTTACCGCATCATCGACATCACACTTTCCAACTGCGTTAATTCCGATTTGCGCCGGGTCTATATTCTTACGCAATACAAGGCCCTTTCACTGAATCGCCACATCCGCGAGGGGTGGAACATCGTTGCCCGAGAAATGGGAGAATTCGTTGAAGTGCTTCCACCCATGAAACGGGTCAGCGATCAGTGGTATCAGGGGACCGCGGATGCGGTTTACCAGAATATTTACTCCATCGGTTCTGAGCAACCGAAGCACGTTCTCATCTTGTCCGGGGATCACATTTACAAGATGAACTATGGACTCATGCTCAAGCAGCACAACGACTCTGGCGCAGACGTCACTCTGGGCACAATTCAAATCGATCCCGACGAAACCTTCCGCTTTGGAGTCATTGAGATTGATCCTGACAACCGGGTCACTGGATTCGAGGAAAAGCCTACATCTACCAGGATTCGCGCCCCTGGCAATGCCGACAAAGTCCCCGCGTCCATGGGAATCTACCTCTTTAATACCGATGTCCTGATTCCCATTTTGCTTAAGGACGCGGAAGACGAAAATTCGTCACACGATTTCGGCAAAGACATCCTGCCCAAGATGGTGGATGATTACCGGGTTTATGCATACGACTTTGTAGATGAAAACAAGAAAGAGGCGCTTTATTGGCGGGATGTGGGTACGCTCGAGGCTTATTACGAAGCCAACATGGACGTGGTTTCGGTTTCGCCGGTGTTTAATCTGTACGACTCAGCCTGGCCCATCCGGACCCACCAGCGCCAGTATCCGCCGGCGAAATTCGTCTTCGAGGAACCTGGCCGCACCGGTCAGGCATTAGATTCAATCGTTTCCGCGGGATGCATTGTCTCTGGCGGCGCCGTCCGCTACTGCATTCTTTCTCCCGATGTGCGTGTCAACTCTTACACCGAAGTCGACTCGAGTATCCTGTTCTCTCATGTGAACGTTGGCCGCCACTGCCGCATTCGGCGGGCAATTATCGACCGCGATGTTCACATTCCCGAGGGCACCACTATCGGCTTCGATCCTGAAGCCGACCGGCAAAAATACTTCGTTACCGACAGCGGAATCACCGTGGTCACGCGCGATTACTCGCTTTTCGAGAATCCGGTCACCGTGGATTACTTCACCAGCGAATAGGGCCACGCCTGCAAGCCGGAACGGTCATGATTTTGCCCTGGTCTACGTCTTGCACGCAATTCCATCTGCTTACGAGCAACGCACAGGTTAGGGTCGCGGCATCTTAAATGCCGCCGCGCCTCCGAGTTACGTATTTGTAAAATCTTGATCCCCGCGGCGCAAGCTGACCGGCACCGGCGTATTATGCGGTCTGCCGCCTGATAGCGTCTACAAGCCCTGGATAAAGGGTCTGAGTTGAAGCCGAACAGGGGCGGGCTTCGGAACGACGTCACGGGAGCCATGAAACACCGCTTGGCACGGTCCCTGGCGGGAAGTACAATTCGTCTCCAAGTTTTGGAGAGAGGGATTCGAGCATGCAATTTCCTCTTCGTTTTCCGGCGATCCTGTCTGGGGTTGTTCTACTGACCATCTCTGCTGTCACAACCAGCGCGCAGGTTTCTAGCTCTTCGCCTCCGAATGATTTAACCAGTGCGCAGCCGTCCGCCGATGATCAATCTTCTTCGGCTGTAACCGTTCACGGGCCCTTGCGGTCATTTTTGCGGATGGCCGGCATCAGCCAACAAGCATCTCTCGCTGAAGCGATGCCCCTTTTCGCCAGAAATGTTTACGTACAGGGTTACGTGGGATGGAAAGACCGGTCTACTCCGACGGAGTTCCTGGTCCTGCTTGGCAGATACGTGAACCAATCGAAAGAATTGTCTGAGCTCGCCGGCCCCTCGGGAACAATTCATCTCGCCAGATGCGAAGACGCTGCGCCGCTGCTTCGAATTCTCGGGTACCGCATGCGTCAGCAATGTGGCGACAAAGACACCTCGCTCGTAACTGCCGACCCGGAACGCGCGTTTTTGACAATGGACTCAGGGTTTCCTCTTCCCGCTCTGGAAGACTCCTTCCGGCATGGCCGTGAATTTGAATACCACTTCCCAGAAATTCGCGTTCCGATTTTCTTTACAGAAAAAGAATGGAAAAACGCCATTCACGTCAATAGAAGGGAGCCGCAGCGTGATCTGGTCGAACTCTTCCTGCGACACCCGGCAGTTGCCCGGCTTTATTGGGCGCTCTCGCGCATGGACTCGGAAACCCGGAATGTCTTGCGCCAGAAAGTGGGCTTGGAACGCCTGGTGCAGTATTCGCCTGAGCTCGATTACTACGGCACCCAAATTGTAATTCGATCAGGAGTCGTACAGGTTCCGGGCGGTCGTACGGCGGAGCACGAATGGAGCGAGCTTGTAGGCGTAAGTCCGCACGAAGCCGGTGAATTCGTGGTCAGGCTTCTCGCTAAGGACAAAGGTTGGCTGGCTGCGTATTTCGATTGCATGGAAAGGGTCAGCCTGGCGCAACAACAGCATTTCGCCGGGGCGGATCGACTCAAGATGTATTACGCAGCCTTCCGTGGCCAGCACGTAACGGCCGAAGCCGCCCGCCCGGCATTTCGCCTGGCGCCGGGTCTCCTTCTTTTGCTCACACGTCTGCGATGGGAGTCTGATGGCCAACCGCTCATTCCTGGTGGCGTTGATGTTTGGAAAGATATTTTCAAGCAGAAATCCGAGCACTCGTTGGTGCGCGACCTGGGCAAAAACTCCGGAAGTTGGAGTCGTCCCAATCAGGTGCTGGAAGCGATGTTTGCGCTATCGCGGCTGGAAACGGATTCCGGCCCCCTTCAGATGTATCTTCTCTTTGCCGAAATGGACAGCAAGCGTTCCGCCAGCCATCGCTTGAGGCCTGAGACCCTCCGCCTAATGGCAAAACATTTCGAAGATTATAGAGACCAGTTTGAGGTCTTCTCAGAGTTCCCGGAGCTGGACGACACATCGATTGTGAAATTTATCGACGTGGCCTCTGCCCTGGACAAGATTTCCAGCCATACTCTTCGTGGGAATGCACTCGGCATATTTCAGGCGAACATCGGCATGTGGCAGATTCTAGCGCGGCAGCGCGAGATCCCCGAGGCCAAGCTTAGCCAGTCGTGGCAGGATGCACTCACTGGCTTCGACAAGATCAGTACGCCTACCCAGTTGGTTGGCGTGGGCTGCGCCTCTCTTCGTGGGGTATTCCGTGCAGTCACTGGAAAAGAGAACGTCACGCAGGACGAGGTCATCGAATTGCTTGCTGGTCCGCATCAAAGCGATCGTGAGAGCCAGCGAGTGCACGCCGAAATGGCTAAAGGCATTCGCGCGGTAATGGATGGCCAGCGTCTGGTTTCATTGGACGCTCTGCTGGCATTGGCTGATGGGCTATCAGACAAGTCAAAAACACTCGAAAAGAGTTCATTACTCCCGATGATGGCGGAATTGCGGGAATTCCAGATGCCGCGGCCGATCTTTTCGTCGTCGGAACGCTCAGAGTGGGCCGCCGGAATTTACAACAATCGCCACACCGAGATGCAAATGCAGACCGATGTGGCCAAACAGCTGAAGGGGTCGCCCACTCCCGCGCAGGTCGAAGAGGCGCGTGGTGAATTGGCTCCCTTCCTCCGCGATACGCTTGTGGGACTCAACTACTCGTATTACGAGCCGCCGGGTGCGCAACTGCTGCGCGTGGATCCTCTATTCGTGCGATCGCATGACTTTGCTGGAGAAACAGTAGAAGGCGTGGAGGGATTGTGGCGCGCTCCGCAACTATTTGGGGCAGGAATTGCAGCGGGCGGAGGCGCCCATCTAGTGGGCTCGCTGGCTGACCTTCCGTACGCCCTTTCCGAAGCCGAGCAGGACTTCATCGTGCCGGAAAACGTGCAGGCGCTCATCTGGAGGGAAACGGTTCCGGGCCTGCTCACCAGCGCCATCCTCCCGCGATGGTGGGACGTAAGCAAAAATGAACTTCACGCCGTCACGCTTTATCAGCGCGCAGGCGAGGAACTGCTATCGGCATCGGGGTCAGATGAGGCGCTTCGAGAGAAAGTAATGAACATCCTGTCCCAACGGATGCCGGCGAGGCAAGCCTCGTGGTTGGAACAGGAGTTAGCTAATGGAAACGCCGAGGACACGCTTTCACAAGTGACTCCCGCCGACGTTTTCTATTTGAGTGCGCAATTTCGTCAGCATTATCCCGACGACAATAATTCGTGGGGACCGGCTGGCAAGGAACTTGCAACTTTGATCCAGGAAGACCCAACCGAGGTGAACTGGGCACGATTATCGCGCGATTTTGGGGTGCCGCATCCTATTCTGGCGCAAACGGACGCACCCGAACTTATCAGCGTGAAGCCGTTCCCGGCATTCGCGGGATATTCCAGCCGTTTGATGGCGGAGAGCTGGGATTCCAACAATCTCTACTGGGCGCGACTGGTCGACGAAATGGGACTTCCGCCCGCGACCCTGAATAGAATTGTGCCGGAACTGACACGCCAGATGGCAGGAAAGATCTTCGCCACGGACTTCGAAGACTGGCACGCCTTGCTGCGCGCGATGCGAGAAACCGGAAAAGAATTTCGTGAAGGCAAGATTCCCGGTGGCTCAGCTACAGAGGTTGCCGCAAAAGGAGCGTTGAGCAATTAAAGAGTCGCCGAGGGTGGCGATTCGAGGAGCAAAACGACAGGACGAATCTACTATGAAGAAGCAGCTTGCGGGTGCGGTTTTATCAGGTCTCTTTCTAGTTTTGGGATCCAGTTTCGGTTCAGCACAGGAGAACCGTTCCGACATACGTGTGGTCGTAAACATGGTCCAGTTAAACGTGGCGGTGACCGACAACAAAGGTAGATACATCACCAGTCTCCACCCTTCGGATTTCACCATCACCGAAGATGGGATCACGGAAAAACTGGCGACTTTCGGTCAAGGCGACGAGCCCACGCGGCGGGTGGTCGAAGATCCTCCGAACAGTAATCATTTCGTAATTCAGGATTCCGCTGTTCAGCCGGAAGAAGCTCGCACCGGTAATCTGGGCGAATTGACTTCGCTGGTCGCAGGATCCAACGTATTTATTCTCTTTGACACCAGCAATTACATGTACCGCGGTTTCGTATTTGCGCAGGATGCAATTGCGGATTTTGTGCGCTCGCTGCAAGGCGCCGACAAGGTCGCTTTCTATTCTTATAGCCGCGACCTTTCGCGCTCTGCGACCTTAACTGCCGACCGCTCCCGCATTCTCCAGGGAGTGCGTTCTTCTGTAGCTGGCGATGACGCTGCTCTTTACAATTGCCTTTTGTTGACAGTGAAGGATGCCGCGCAGTATCAGGGACGAAAAGTGATCGTCGTCTTTTCGAACGGACCCGATAATGCCAGTGTAGTTCCCCCGGAAGATGTAGCCGAACTGGCACAATCGACCGGAACTGTGATCTACATGATCAGCACTCGACAGGCGCAACTGGAACCCGTTTCTACAGCGGTGTTCGAGCGCATGACGGCAGCAACAGGCGGGAAGGCCTATTTTGCCAAGAACTGGTTGGAGGAGAAGCAGGCGTTCGCTTCCATTCGTGACGATCTGGCACACCTGTATTCACTCAGCTACTATCCGAAAGTTAATTCAAATACCGGCTGGCGTGTGATTTCGGTCAAACTCTCGGGAGAAAATCAAAAGAAATACCACATTCGTACCCGCAGCGGATATCGCCCAATTCCGGCGCGCTTTTCCGGGGCGGAAAGTCAGCCGATAAGTAAAAATTTCGGACCGCAACGTTAACAGCTTGGGAAATTCCCGCTTGATGCTCGAAGAGCAGATTACTTCTTCAGAATGGGATTGTATCCGTCGCTGACGAGCTTCGAGCGCACGCCCTCAGCTTCTTTAATGTCCGTAAAGGGCCCAACCTGTACATGGAACAACTTGTCCGACGGTTGGTTGGCGATGATGGCCTGATACTGATGACCCTTCAGTGATTCCACCAAAGCTTCGGCGTCTTCCTGTTTGCTCACGGCAGCAACTTGTACAAAATAACCTGGTCCGGTTGGTGCCGCAGACGCCGGCTGCCCCGCCGATTGGTCTGCCGAAGTAGAGGGCTCTGGAGCACTGGAATTGTTGGTTGACGAAGTCTGCGCTGCAGGTGCCTGAGCTGGCTGAGATGGGCTTCCGGACGACGCTGTACCCGTAGGCTTACTGGCCGCCGACCGCGGGTTGGACTGACTCGGAGAGGGTAGCAACTCCGGTGTGGATCTCACCGAGTTCTTGCCCATCGAAAATCCCATACCAAAGAACACTGCGCACAATATAACCAGGCCGAAAAACAGGGCCAGCATTTTCCCCGTTCCCAGGGTTATCTCAGTGTCGTTGGCTTCTTCCATACGGACCGCAGTCGAAGGGCTCATTCGTGGCGTCTCGAGGACTGTGAATCACGTAACGTGGTAATTCCGTAATTGAAGGTCAGGTGATGCCTGCAATTACCAAATTACTCGATTACAAAATTCCTCAATCTCCTGTAACCCTATTTTGCGGCTGGAGTCTCGTTCTTCGCTAGTAACTTTTGAAGTCCCGAGAAGAAGTCCACCGGAACAGGGAAGACGACGGTTGTGTTCTTCTCTACGCCGATTTCGGTAAGCGTCTGCAAGTATCGCAGTTGTACGCTAACCGGCTCGCTGGATAAGAGATGGGCGGCATCCACGAGGCGCTGGGCAGCGGAGAACTCGCCTTCCGCGTGAATGATCTTCGACCGCTTTTCGCGTTCGGCTTCCGCCTGCTTGGCCATGGCGCGCAGCATGGATTCCGGCATGTCCACCTGCTTGACCTCGACGTTCACGACTTTGACTCCCCACGGAGCCGTGTGCTGGTCAAGAATGCTTTGCAGGCGAAGATTGATCTTCTCGCGGTGGGCCAGCAGTTCGTCCAGGTCCACCTCACCCAGCACCGAACGCAGAGTCGTTTGGGCAAACTGTGAGGTCTGGTAAACGTAGTTCGAAACCTCGACCACCGCACGATTGGGATCAATTACACGTAAGAAAATTACGGCGTTGACCTTCAGGGTTACGTTGTCGCGGGTGATGATGTCCTGGGGAGGCACTTCTAAGGCTTCCTGACGCAAGGAGACGCGCACGATGCGGTCCACAGGGGCAAATACCAAAATCACTCCGGGACCTTTGGACTGCGGAAGCAAGTGGCCCAAGCGAAAGATCACGCCGCGCTCGTACTCAGCAAGAATCTTGATTGAGCTCAAGACGTATAGCAGAATGATGATCGCGACAATCGCGAGTGTTCCCATGCCTATATCCATTGTGTGCTCCCCTGTTCTTCGATTCGACGTGATTGTACTGCAAGCAGTGACAGTAAGCTCGATTATCGCCTAGACGAGTGTTTTCTCCGTTGGCTCGGCTGCGCCAGAACTCACCGATTTGACGCACAGCCGGAAACCGTCCACTCGCTCGACAATGACCTTTTCTCCCGCAGCCACTTCATTTGCTGCCACCGCATCCCAGATTTCTCCATGTACGAAAACCTTGCCGGAGGGCGACAGGGTGGTTTGCGCGGTACCCATTTCTCCAATCAGACCTTCGATTCCCGTCGTAACCTTGTTTCGCCGGGCCTTGAGAGCTATGCCCATCAGCAGGACAGTAATGCCCCCTAACGGAATGCTCACCGCCAGCGCGGTTGCCAGATGAACGCGCATCTCTGGGACAGGAGTATCCACCAGCAGCAGCGCGCCGATCACCAGTGTCGCAATTCCCCCGATCGCAAGCACGCCGTGCGCGGCAAATTTCACGTCCAGAGCAAATAGCACGAAGGCGGCAAATATAAGCACCACGGCGGCGAATCGAATGGGTAACAAATGCAGGGCAAAAATGGCGAGCAGAATAAAAACGATGCCTACCGTTCCCGGCCAAACCGCGCCGGGATGATTGAACTCGGTGTAGAGGGCGAGCGCACCGATCGCCAACAAGATAAAAGCAATGTCAGGATCCATCAGAAACCCGAGAATCCGCTCTTTGACGGTTTCCTCTATCGTGACTTCTTTTTCGCCTACCAGGTTCAGCCTCGCGGATTCGCCATTAAAGCGTTTGATCGGCTTTGACGATATCTGGCGAAACAGGTCTTCCTCGCTCGAGGCGACATAGTCAATCAGCTTCTGAGAAAGAGCTTCGCTATCGGTAAATGATTTCGACTGGCGCACCGCGCTCTCGGCCACCTCGACGTTCCGACCGCGCTTGGAAACGACTGAGCGCATCAGGGCTGCCGCGTCGTTCTCCACCTTTTCTGCCATTTTGCCTTTGATGTCCCCGCCGAAGGGGCCAACGGGATGCGCAGCGCCGGTGTTCGTGCCTGGCGCCATCGCAGCGATGTCCGCGCTTTCGAGGATGAAAAATCCGGCTGACGCAGCACGGCTTCCGCTCGGAGTTACGTAAATGATGACCGGGACAGGCGATGCGAGAATCTTTTCCATAATCTCCCGCATATCGCTCATGACCCCGCCTGGAGTGCTCAACTCAATCAGGACAGCGTCGTCTTTTCGGGCCGCAGCTTGATCGAGTGCGCGCTCGATGCGCTCGGCAGTGGCGGCCTGAATAGTGTCATTAATTACGATCTTCAGAACATCGGCTCTGGATATTACGGGAACTATGAGAAGCGCCACAATTGTGGAACAGGTGCGGAGTCGCATGGGTGTACTCCTTGAACCGCGCTGCATGCAAATATTGTCTCGCAAAATACGAAAGGAAATGAAAGATTGTGCGGTTTGGCGTCGCGGCCGGTCGTCACTAATGCCGGCTGGTAGCGATGGCTTCTGGATTCTTAATCTTCACTGCGATATCTATAAATGCCAGCGCGGCCCTGCTCAGGGCCTTGTCCTTGCGGAAAACCAGCGCCAGGTCGCGTCGAATCTGCGTGTCCGCCAATAAAACGGTTACCAGCACATTGGCCCGTACATCCTCTTCCACGTTGGAACGTGGGATGAAGCCGATACCCACATCCGCTGCCACAAAACGCTTCAGCAGTTCGCTTGAGTCGAGTTCCATCGAATAGCGCGGTTTCAGCTTGCGTTCATGGAAAAGTTCGTCCAGTGCGTCACGCGTGTGGCCGACTTTGGGCATGAGCAGAGGGTATTGAGCAATATCGGCGGCTGACGCCGATTTCAGCTTTGACAAGGGATGTCTGGGCGGCACAATGAGCACAAGCTCGTCGCGATGGATCAGCACCGCCGTCAGCCGATTGTCGGTAATCGGCATGGAAACGACCCCAAAGTCAACCGAGTTGTCGATTACCGATTCCAGCACTTTCGCGTAATCAGCACGCTTGATGTTGACCGCCACGTCCGGATACTGTTTTTTAAAATGCGCAAACACTTCCGGCAGAATATGGAGGCAAGTGCCCTCATTTGCGCCGACTACGATCTCGCCTCGCGGCACACGCTCGGTTTCTGCAATTGCGGTGGTTACGGTTTTGCGCGCGTCAAGCGTCTCTTCGGCAAATCTCAGGAATAACTTGCCCGATGCAGTCACCGACACCTTGCCGCCCGAGCGGTCAAGCAGTTTTGCGCCGACCTCCTCCTCGAGCGAGCGTATCTGCGACGAGATCGCCGGCTGGGTGCGGAAGCGCTTCTCCGCTGCCCGCGAAAAACTCGACAGACGCGCCACCTCAATGAATGTTTCCAGTTGATCGAAATCCATAGAAGAAACTGGCGTCAGGCTCCAGGCTTACCATCCGAAGCGCCTCGCTTGTCACCGGTTGCGTGAGTCCGAGGCCGGACACCGGATTCCTGATGCCGCATTTGAAGCTCTTATTTCCGCCATAAAAACGATCAATTTCACTAGCCCTGGATGAAGGAAATAGAATGCTTCCGCGCGCCCTGTTTGAAAGATTGTAGCAGGTGTACAATTCTCGACATTCCCAGCAATAGAGTCCGGTTGCAGCATTAAAAATTGACCTCAGTGCGTCCCATGACCCCTGTTCCGAGTTTCGCCCAATATCTCAAAGGAGCATTTTAAAATGGCCGATGGAAAAACTGTTCTGGAGTTCGCAAAGAAGAACGGGGCCAAATTGCTTGACCTCCGTTTCACCGACCTCCCCGGCTTGTGGCAGCATGTTTCCTATCCAATCAACCAACTGAGCGAAGACTCTTTTGAAGAAGGATTCGGTATGGACGGCTCGTCCATCCGCGGCTGGGCGGCGATCAACGAAAGCGACATGCTGCTGGTTCCAGATCCCAAAACTCACATGATGGATCCCTTCACCGAAGTACCGACGCTGGTGCTGGTTTGCGATGCCATTGATCCGGTGACAAAGCAGCATTATGATCGCGATCCCCGCTACATCGCCGAGAAAGCCGAGCTTTACCTCGCCTCCACCGGTCTCGCTGATACCGCGTACTTCGGCGCCGAAGCTGAGTTTTTCATTTTTGACAATATCCGTTTCGATCAGCGCGAACAGCACGGCTTCTATTTCATCGACGCGGAAGAAGGGCGCTGGAATTCCGGGCGTGAAAACAACAATCTGGGCTATCGGCCACGGTATAAAGAAGGGTATTTCCCCGTGCCTCCGATGGACCACTACCAGGACCTGCGCAGCGAAATGGTCATGACCATGATGAACTGCGGCCTGGATGTCGAGTGCCATCATCACGAGGTCGCCACCGGCGGGCAGACTGAAATCGACCTGAAGTACGATTCCCTGGTGAACTCCGCCGACCACATGCTGCTTTACAAGTATGTGGTCAAAAATGTTGCCAACCAGTATGGCAAGACCGTGACCTTCATGCCCAAGCCGATCTTTCAGGACAATGGCAGCGGCATGCACACCCACCAGTCGCTGTGGAAGGGCGGCAAACCACTCTTCGCAGGGGATGGCTATGCCGGACTTTCGCAGATGGCCCTGTGGTATATCGGTGGCCTGATCAAGCACGGTCCGGCGCTCGCCGCCCTGATCGCTCCGACTACAAATTCCTACAAACGTCTGGTTCCCGGCTTCGAAGCTCCTGTCAATCTGGCGTAGTCACGACGCAACCGCTCGGCGGCATGTCGTATTCCCATGTATTCGGCATCGCCGAAAGCCAAGCGCGTAGAGTTCCGGCCGCCTGACCCGAGCTGCAATCCGTATTTAGCGTTCGCGGCTATGCTGATGGCCGGCCTAGATGGAGTCGAAAACAAAATAGATCCCGGCCAGCCGTTGGACAAGGACATCTATGATCTGGGTCCGGAAGAATTGGCGAAAGTTCCGTCCATGCCGGGCTCCCTCGAAGAAGCCCTCGATTCTCTCGAGAAAGATCATGCCTTTTTACTCAAAGGCGATGTCTTTACCGAGGAGCTCCTCAGCACCTATGTTGATTACAAGCGCTCGAAGGAAGTGGACGCCGTCCGTCTGCGTCCACATCCCTACGAATTCGCTCTGTATTACGACATTTAGCAGGATTAGCCGAATATAGCCCCGGGATATACCCGGGCCTATGGCTCAAAATAAAAGCCCGGCTTTTTTGGCCGGGCTGTTTCTTTAAGATCGAAAGCTGTTACATGGACGAGGCCTTCATGCGATGCTGCCAGGGGTTTTCGTCGATCGCATGCAGTCGCGGAAGATGCTCTGCCGGCGATTGGTGGACTTCAAAGTCCTGCAACTCGGTGAGGCCGTCAGAAATGGCGGCCAGCGTTGCGTTCGATTTGGCCAGAACACTGAGCAGATACTTGCGGGCAATCGGACGATCTGCCGGGTGAACCAATTTCCACCAGCGCTTTACCGATTCCTGCACCTCACCCTGGGTTTTGGCGTCTTCGACCAGACTATCAATCAGACGGTAAACTTTGCTTTTTACCGCTTGATAAGAAACTGATATTTCCTGCCCCATTTTGTGACTTGGCTCCTTGCCGAACGTCACTGCACGAGGTTGGCCAAACCACCGCTCTGATTTCGCGGCACTTACGTCCATCTGTGACAAGTTCTCTCCAACTTGTTGGAGAATTGACAACCGGCAATATGGTTTTCCGTAGGCTGCCGGGTTCCGTAGAAAGAACGATACCGCGGTCCTCGGATATACAATGCCAATTCCTTAACGATCGCTCGGCAGGGCAAACTGAACTAGATATCACACTTCGCAGGGGGCGGAATGAAATTACACGGTTTTTTTGCCATCACCACTCTAATATGCGCAGGACTGCAGGCCCAGGAAATGCATGCTGTAAAGCAGGAGCGCATGTTTTTTCCCTCGGACACTCTTTGGGGATATGCACAATTCGATGTAGCCCCTCCACACAATGAGATCGACCCGAACCTGTGCGCTTCGAATGCTGGTAACTTCGGCGGCGCCAATGCTCCTTGCAATGCCTTTGCGAGATATATGCTATCCGGACTGCTCGAGGTCAGGCCATTTGGCAGAGGGCCATTCCGCCGGTTCATGCTCTTTGGGGAGCCGCGTTTCCTGTTCGGGAAGAATGTGCCTCAGAACCTGTACACCGGGTCGTTCGATGCGATTGGGGTCGAGCGCTCCTGGGGCGCAGCCATTTACCTGGGAAAGGGATTCGAGGCGCGCGTGACCCAGCATTTCTTGTTTGATCGCTTCGGCGCCCGTGATCGCTATCTAGGCAATGCCGATCTGGGCCCGAATGGCCCCTGGGGTCGCTACAATACCATCGGCGTGCGGAAATATTTTGGCAGCCGGAGGTGGTGAGATTTTCAGCATTCAGCATTCAATCAGAATTCAGGATGGACCAACCGTTAGCCGCTTTAGGAATTGGGCTCCCAGCTTCTGCGCGCGATTAAAGAATCGTGATTTGGCAGATGCTAATTGCTGAGTACTGAATGCTGAGGTGTTGCCCGCATGCTATTCTGATTGGCCGCGCGGCCTCTCCGGGTAGACCTTGATTGTTCAATGCATCTCTCTGAAAACCCCGCAAAACCAGCAAATTCCCGCTTCGATACAATTCCTTTCCACGACCGCGAATCGGCCCGCCTCGGTTACGAGCGGATTGCACTTAAGCTCTCGGCGCCGATGGCTGCGATATTTTGCGGCCTTCTAGCCGAATCTCCCGACCCTGACTCCGCCTTATTGCTCTTTGAGCGGCTGATAACTGAAACCTCGCCGGAAACCCTGCACTTGATGGAGGTCCACCCTTTCCTGGCGCACTATGCCGTCGCGGTATTCGGAACCAGTTGGTACTTGGGCGAAACTCTGATTCGCAACCCCGACCTCTTGCATGCTTTCCAGCGCGAGCGCCGACTGGACCGCGGTTACTCGCATGATGAGTTCTCTGAGGCACTGGCGCGCTTCGCTTCACGCTCATTTGAACGCGACCCTTCCGTGATCCTGGCCCGATTCAAGCGCCGCGAGTACGTGCGCATTTTGCTGCGCGATGTCCTTGGGATCGCTCCGCTGGCGGAAACCGCGGCCGAGATTTCCGCGCTCTCCGATGTGCTGTTGCAAGAGGCGTTTCGCGAGGCTGAATCTGCCATGGAACACCGGCTCGGCTTGCCTCAGCATCTCGACGGCTCAGGACGGGCTGTGAATACGCCGTTTGCCGTACTGTCCCTCGGCAAACTCGGCGGAAACGAACTCAACTACAGCTCCGATATCGATCTCATGTTTCTCTATGGGGATGGTCCCGAGCCTCCCACGGCGACCATTTCAAATCGCGAATATTTCGTGCGTTTGGCCCAGCAGTTGACTGAGATCCTTTCTCATCCCACGGCCGAAGGCGCGGTATTCCGAATCGATCTGCGGTTGCGACCACAGGGCAATGAGGGAGAGTTGGCGGTCAATCTCTCGCGCGCTCTCGACTACTACTCAAAGATCGCCCACGATTGGGAGCGCCAGGCTCTGATCAAAGTCCGCTATTCGGCTGGCAATGAGAAGCTCGCTCGCGAATTTATTCGACGAGTTCAGCCGCAGGTTTATAGCGAACACATCAACTTTGCGGCAATCAAGACTGCCCTGGTCACGCGCGAAAAGATCGACCGCAAGCGCCGCCGTCAGGCAGCCGCCTCGAAAGAAAACCCCGCCGACGTAAAGTTAGATCGTGGCGGTATTCGCGATATCGAGTTTCTGGTGCAGTGCCTCCAACGTGTTTATGGCGGCCCCGAACCGTGGCTGAGGTCCGGCGGAACCTTGTTCTCATTGCAGAAACTCCACGACAAGGGTCACATCTCGGGCCATGACTTTCACGAACTGACTTCCGCATACACGTTCCTGCGTCATCTGGAACATCGTTTACAGCTTCGGCAGGGGCAACAAGTGCATCGCCTTCCTGCGGAACAGCATGGTCTCAATATCCTGCTGCGTTCAATGAGCGGGCTCGCGCCCGGCTACCGGCTTGCGGACCTCGTGGCGTGTGTCCGAGAGCGCATGGCGGCAGTTGCGGAGATTTACCAGCGTGTCATCTATCAGCAGGAAGGCCGGGGCTCCCAGCTTCCGGCGGCCGACGAGTTCCGCCTTCAAAGCGGGGCGGAATCGTTCACCGCAGGACAATCGAACCAGCAAATGATCGAGCAACTTTCCGAAGATGCGCCCCAGCTTGCTCGAGCCTTGAAGACAGCCCGTCCGGGGTCTGCGATTCGAAGAAATGCTCTGCGTTTTCTCAGTGCAGCTTTCGCCAGCTCAGAGCGATATGCAACGATGCTGCGAGAACAGAGCAGTATTGCTGAATCTCTGCCGCTGTTTGACACCAGTGAATACCTGACCGAGGTTCTGGTAAGACACCCGGAGGAAGTGTCATCTCTGACTGAAATCCGTTCATCGGCGCCCCCGGTCGCCGGTGCAAACTTGTTCGGCATGCTGAATCAGGACTGGTTCGGCGACCGCGATCCTGTATTCGGCTACATTGCGAATTCAACGGCGACCCATTCGGAAAAGATCGCATTGCTGCGTCGGCACTTCCGTCATCGCGCGTTCATGTCCGGTGTGCGCGATGTGCTCGAGGTCAGGCCTGTTTATGCGGCCCTGGCCGAGACTAGCGACGCGGCGGACGAGGCTATCAGCGCAGCTTTTGGCATTGCAGGCGCACCCCCCGGTCTCACAATCCTGGCCGTGGGCCGACTTGGCACACGAGAATTTGATCTTCTCTCTGATGCCGATCTGCTTTTTGTCGGAGAGGAAGGGCGCGACCGGCGAATGCTGACGCGGGCAGTCGAAGAATTGATGCAGGCCCTCGCTGCTTATACTCAGGACGGTCTCGTTTTCCCAGTTGACGCCCGCTTGCGTCCACGGGGCGGCGAGGGCGAACTCGTGGTCACACCCAGCCAATTGGAACAATACTTTACCTCCGAAGCCCAACCGTGGGAAGCGTTGATGTATACCAAGCTGCGCGTGGTCTGCGGAGATCCAGGGCTTGGACACCGCGCCGTTCACGCGACAGACATTCTGTTCCGCCGTTTCGCGGGCGAGAAGGCTTTTCCTGCTGCGGTTCGGCAGATGCGAAAGAAGTTGGAGGACGCAAGCGCTCCTGAAAAGAGCATTCGTACCTCGCCGGGAGCTCTCTATGACGCCGATTTCATCTCCAGCTTTCTGCTGGTCAGGCACGGTATTCGGGCGAAGCTGGGGACACTACGCGACCGCCTGTGGCGGTGCGCCACTGCTGGCGTGCTCGAGAAGAAAGATGCGGCGGTGCTCGATCACGGAGGCGAACTCTGCCGCAGTGTAGAACACGCTCTGAGACTTGTGATTGGCAGAAATGTGCGCTGGCTTCCGGCAGCGGAGCATCCGCGGCAGGCGATCGAGGAGCTTACCGGGAAAATTCTGCGGCGCGGGTTTGTGGATGGATTGGAAAGGGAACTATCGGAAACGTTTAAAAGCGTTCGCGAAATCTACGATCGCGTGATTGTATGACGCGGCAGCAGGAACGGCCGCCCTCGGCTCTCCAATGAGCTTTAAGGCTTCGGCCTCGTCGTTTTCAGCGAGTAGTTCCAGGCCACCCCGAAGGCAGTTACGCTGACATGACCAATTGAAAGCCAGCGCTCCATTTTATGGTGCCCCGTGCGATGGAAGATATACGAGATGCCAACGGATGTCGCGGCGCCGGCAGCCTCCAGGGCGGCGAATCCAGCCGAGTTGTTGACAATGTCGTCGGGAATCAAGACTTCTTGCCGTCCTCGGCGCTCAAAGTTTTTAGTCGAGGCGTAGTCGAGCCCCCGAAAAAGTGCTATGCCAGAAAAGAGGAGGATATTTTCGCGGTCCCAAAAGCGGTGCTGGGGTGGAGCATAATCGACGATCATTGACGCGGGGGCGGTCGGCAGCCCGTCCTGGTTGGCCTCTTGCGATTGCGCCGCTGTACAGGCGAACGCTGAAATCGTAAGGAACCCCAGCAGCGCGCGGGCGACCATCGCCAGATTGTAACGGTTAAAAACACGAGGCGTTGTCACAAAATATTCAATTTTCGTTCTACATTTATAATTCTTGTTCCCATTTCACGGAGGTTTTCCCTTAATGCCGGACTCATACAATGGCGTGCCTGTGCCCAAGTCCAACCAAGGCACGCGCATCACCTACAAAGATGGGCGAATCCAAGTCCCGTCAAATCCCATTATTCCGTTCATCGAGGGCGACGGCACTGGACGCGACATCTGGAAGGCGTCGGTGCGGGTGTTCGATGCTGCCGTGCAAAAAGCCTACAGCGGCAAGCGCCGCATTGCGTGGTATGAGATTTTCGCTGGAGAAAAGGCCAAAGCAAAGTTTAACGACTGGCTGCCGCAAGAATCCGTCGAAGCTATCCGCGAATTTCGGGTCGCCATTAAAGGGCCACTGACCACGCCGGTGGGAGGAGGCATTCGCTCGTTGAACGTAACCTTGCGTCAGGTACTTGATCTCTATGCCTGCATCCGTCCGGTGAAGTATTACAAGGGCACGCCGTCGCCGGTGAAGAATCCCGAGCGCATGAATGTGGTCATCTTCCGCGAGAACACCGAAGACGTTTACGCCGGAGTCGAGTGGGAACAGGGAACTGCTGAGGCCGCAAGACTGATCGACTTCCTCAACAAAGAAATGCTGAAGGGGGGAAAGAAGCAGGTGCGGACCGATTCCGGCGTCGGCATCAAGCCGATCTCGATCTTTGCCACCAAACGCCTGGTCCGCATGGCCATCCAGCACGCACTTGAAAACGGGTTGAAAACCGTCACTCTGGTTCACAAAGGCAATATTCAGAAGTTCACCGAAGGTGCGTTTCGCAAATGGGGCTATGAACTTGCCACGGAGGAGTTCCGCGACAGAGTCGTCACCGAACGCGAAAGCTGGATCATCGACAACAAAGACAAGAATCCAAATCTATCAGCTGAAGACAATGCCGCACTGGTCGAACCCGGCCTGGAATTCGCCCCACCAGAGTTTGGCAAGTCGGTAGCCGACGAAGTTCGGTCGGTGCTCAATGCGATATATACCAGCCACGGCCATGGTGCCTGGAAGAAGAAATTAATGATTAACGATCGCATTGCCGATTCTATTTTCCAGCAGGTGGTGACGCGAGCGGACGAATATTCAGTGCTGGCCACCCCGAACTTGAACGGTGATTACATATCTGACGCTTGCGCAGCCCAGGTAGGCGGGCTTGGCATCGCTCCGGGCGCGAATATTGGCGACGGATACGCAGTGTTTGAAGCCACCCACGGCACTGCGCCCAAGTATGCCGACAAGGACGTTATCAACCCTGGTTCAGTCATGCTCAGCGGCGTGATGATGTTTCGCTATCTGGGATGGAACGAAGCCGCAGACCTGGTCGAACGCGGCCTCGAACAAACCATCGAACAGAAGAAAGTCACATACGATTTTGAACGTCTGATGCCGGGCGCAACCAAGGTCAGCACCAGCAAGTTTGCGGATGCCATTATTGAAAATATGGAAGCCGCAGTGCCGACCACGGCCTAAAGGGCGTTACTACAGAGAACGCAGAGGATCACCGAGGTTGTTCTGCGGTGCTCTTCACTGTGACTCTCAGCGCCCCTGTGGCAAAGCTTTTGACTTTGATTTTTGCTCTGCCTGAAAGGAAGCCATGCGCAATAAA